>CAYUXK010000027.1:0-28895 GCA_964448835.1 uncultured Clostridium sp.
GTCTTCTTATTTACCGTCAGTTTCCCCCACAAGAAACAATCTGTTGTCTTCCCTGAATATATCCCATATGAACCTTCTGCATAACAACAGTATTGAGTTGTGGCCGACTTCCGTCCTGATTTCAACCTGTTTTTCTATACAACCGGATGACCAAAAGCACTTTTCTGTACAACTGTTTTTACTGAAATTAATAAACATCAAGAAACACAACGCTTTGCGACATTTGCCCCTCGCTTTTATGGACTTAAAAGTCGCAAAAGCGAGCGAACATACTTTTATTGCCAGGGAAAAATCTATCTCACGCAAAAGGACTTTCCTTGAGTAATAAAAAAGGTTGTGATATCATGAAAAAGATATACAATTTTCCGGCGAACCTATCTCAAAATGTTGCGTTAGACATTTACAAAAGCACCGACTCAATTAGCGACGAGGACATCTTGTCAATGGAAAAAGTCACTCCGGCTGTTGCGGCAAAGTATCTGGGCATGACTGCAGTTTATCTGAGAAAATGTATCGAAACGGGGAGACTTGATTTCGGCGTGTGTGAATGGGGCAAGGGCAGTAAACGTGTTTTCCATATCAATCCGCAGAGGCTTGTGATGTATAAGAGGGGGGAGCTGGGCTCATGCCAGCCTAATCCCGCATATCAACCGCCGAAAAAATGTTCTGAACAATCTTGCAAATCAAAAACCACCATGATAGAATGCAATCGCAGTGATTCAATTGCCTTCGAGAATGGAGGCAAAAAAGAAATGAAAAGAAAAAATGGTAATGGTTGCATTAAAAAATGGGGTGGTAACAGAAGCAAACCATACGGAGCTTTCGCGCCCGGGTATACTGACAATGAAGGTCGCTATATTCAGAAATATCTCGGGAGTTTTAAAACTGAAGAAGAAGCTCGCAGAGTTCTATTGCTATATGCAGCCGGCGAGTGGGGAGTTCCGAGCGACATAACCTTGAAAACTCTATTTGATGAATGGAAAAAAACTGCCTACGATGATGTTTCGCAAAGCACGATAGACGGGTACAACGCTGCATGGAAGCATTTTGCCTCAATCCAAAACAAGAAAGTAGTTGACCTGAAGCTGAAGCAATTCCAAGACTGCGTAAATGCATGCAAAGACAGGGGATATTCCTATTCATCTTTGCACAAAATGAAGGTTCTTGCAGTTCAGCTCGAGAAATATGCAGTGGACAACGATATCATTAACAAAAACTACGCGTCTTCCCTCAAGTTGCCCAAAAAGGATTTATCGGAAAAGGAAATATTTTCTGACGAACATTTCTTAATAATCCAACAGGCGGCAGAGGAAGGAATCGGTGTTGCCGATGTCATAATGATAATGTGCTACACCGGGTGGCGAATCAATGAGTTACTGAACCTTAAACCGGAAGACTATGACCCCCAAAACAGAACATTAAGGGGTGGACTTAAAACAAAAGCCGGGAAAGACAGAATTGTACCTGTGCCCGACAAGGTTATGCCGTATCTTCAAAAATGGTTAGACAAGGGCGGAGTATATATTTTCTGCTCCTCACAAGGCGGCGGACACATGATCGCAAATACACTGCGTAAAGAATTCAAGCAAACCTTGGCGCAAATCGGAGTACATCCTGAAACATCAGCTGAGTTTACACCTCACGCCACCCGTCACTCATACATATCTTTGCTGAACAGAATAGGTGTTGACACCAAGACAATCATGAAACTCGGCGGCCACAGCGATGTCATAACAAGTATCGGAACTTATACCCATACAAACGAATCTCAACATACAGATGCAGCAAATAAGCTCAGCAATTTAAAATTTGGTGTTCAAGAGTAAACGATGTGCTTTGATGAAAGACAATAAGCATAAGTAGCAAATAAGTAGCAAATCGGTTTTTTCGGTGGCAAAAATGATGGATGTAAAAAGAAAGGGCTCTGAAACCCTTGATATTTCAGGGTTTCAGAGCTATGCATCTGGTGATCCATCGGAGATTCGAACTCCGGACACCTTGATTAAAAGTCAAGTGCTCTACCGACTGAGCTAATGGATCATTTGTGTTCGTATGACAGCGCGCTTTAAACAACGCTCAACTATGATATATTATTTGACAAAGGATGTCAAGTATTTTTTACCTTTTTTTACAATCTTTCAGTTTTTTATGAATATGCCCTATATAATTATTTACACAAGATTTTGAAATATATATGCCGAATGCCTTGAAAAATATCCATATATAGGATATAATATTATAAATTTGGCAGTTTTTAATAATTGCATAGAAATTCGGCATTGAAAGGATGTTTTCATGAAACATATCAGAGGCCCTGAAGCTTTCCCATATGGTTATACCTCAATAGCCACCATTGATAATAAAGAGCAGAATTCGCTGATGGATTTCGGCATTTTGCGCCTTAAGTCGGGCGAAAGCTTCACTGAGGATTTGCCGCTTGAGCGCGCTTATCTGCTTATTAACGGCAAGCTGACATTTGAGTGGGACGGGCAAAGCGTTTGTGTTGACCGCCCGAACTGCTTTGATTATTCGCCATGGGTTCTGCATGTGCCAAAGGATGTCAAGGTAACATTCGTCGCCGGGAGTGACGCTCAGATAGCTGTTCAGCGCACCGTTAACGATATAATTTTTTCATCAAAGCTTTACACTCCCGAGGAATGTGCAAGCGAGAACCGAGGCGCGGGCACCATGCGCGAGGCGTCAACAAGAATCGTCAGAACTGTGTTTGACCAGTCAAACGCGCCATATTCTAACTTGATTCTTGGCGAGGTTATCGGCTTCCCGGGCAAATGGTCAAGCTATCCGCCACATTGGCACGAGCAGCCCGAGATTTACTTTTACCGTTTTTTACCCGAGAATGGCTACGGCTTTGCCGAGCTTTCGGAGGAAGTTGTCAAAACACACAATAACTCCACAGTATTTATTACTGAGGGTGAAACTCATCCTCAAACCACCGCGCCGGGCTACGCGATGTGGTACCTCTGGGTTATCCGAAACCTTGATGGCAATCCGTACATTACACCGACATTCGTACCCGAGCACCTCTGGGTTACCGACAGCAGCAAGCAGGCGGATATTTGGCCGCCGATTAAGTAAGCTTATTCTTTCAACAAAGGGGAGTTAATATGAAACTGACCATGTCACAGGCGCTTGTTAAATTTCTTGATAATCAGTATGTTTGCTTTGACGGCGCGGAAACAAAATTTGTTGACGGCATTTTCGGCATCTTCGGTCATGGCTGCGTTGTGGGCATAGGCCAGGCTCTTGAGCAGGGCGGTCACAACCTTAAGTTCTATCAAGGACACAATGAGCAGGGTATGGCTCACGCGGCAATTGCCTTCGCTAAGCAAAATAATCGCCGTAAGATTATTGCCTGCACATCTTCAATCGGACCGGGCGCGCTCAATATGGTTACCGCCGCGGGTACCGCGACAGCTAACAGGATTCCCTTGCTGCTGCTTCCCGGCGATACCTTTGCCTGCCGCCAGCCCGACCCCGTTTTGCAGCAGATTGAGCAGCCCTCGAATTACACCGTAACCTCAAATGACGCGTTCAAGGCCGTTTGCAAGTATTGGGACAGAGTATCGAGGCCCGAGCAGCTTATGACAGCCTGCATTAACGCCATGCGCGTGCTTACCGACGCGGCTGAAACAGGCGCTGTTTGCCTTGCAATGCCGCAGGATGTTGAAGGCGAGGCGTTCAATTACCCTGATTATTTTTTTAATAAGCGTGTTTGGTATATGGATAGGCGCTCGCCCACGAGCCGTGAAATCGAAGCGGCGGTGGATTTAATTATGCAAAGCGAGAAGCCGATGATTATTGTCGGCGGTGGCGTTACATATTCCGAGGCGTGGGAAACCGCGCAGTTTTTCGCCGAGAAATTCAATATTCCCATCGGTGAAACCCAGGCCGGCAAGGGTAATATTCGCTGGGATTTGCCGCTTAACATGGGCGGCGTCGGCGTTACGGGCGGCGCGGCGGCGAACCGCATTGCGAAGCAGGCGGATTTGATTATAGCCGTTGGCACCCGTCTGACCGACTTCACAACCGCCTCAAAATGGGGCTTCAAAAATCCGGATGCGCGAATTCTGAGCATCAATGTTTGCCCGTTTGACGCTTTTAAGATGGACAGTACTGCGGTAATTGCCGATGCAAAAACTGCCATGCTTGATATTATGGGCTCGCTTTCGGTTCGTAACTATTACTCCGATTGGGACTCAGAGCTTGCGGATGCTAAAAGCGCGTTTTCCGCCGAGGTTGACCGCAATTACAGCGTCTATCTGCCTAACGGATTGTCACAGACCCGCGCGCTTGGCGAAATTAATAAGGCGATAGCTCCGAGCTCAATTGCAGTGGGCTCATCGGGCAGCCTGCCAGGCTGTATGCAGAGGCTTTGGCGCTCATCGCTACCTAAAACCTACCATATGGAATACGGCTTTTCATGCATGGGCTATGAGGTATGCGGCGCTCTGGGCGTTAAAATCGCCGAGCCTGACAAAGAGGTTTACACCTTCCTTGGCGACGGCAGCTTCCTCATGCTTCACAGCGAGCTTTATACCGCTGTTATGGAAGGGCTTAAAATTAACATTATGCTCTTTGACAACTCCGGGTGGGGCTGTATTGAGAATTTGCAAAACAATCAGGGCACCGACACCTTCGGCACCCGATTCCAGGCAAGGAACCCGCTCACGGGTATGCTTGACGGCGCAATTGTGCCCGTCGACTACGCCAAAATTGCCGAGGGCTACGGCTGCAAGGCTTACCGGGTTACAAATGTCAACGAGCTTCGCGAAGCTCTCGAGGATTCCAAACGCCAGACCCGCCCCGTGCTGTTTGACATCAAGGTTGTTCACGGCAGTATGAGCGAGGGCTATGACGCGTGGTGGCGTGTCGGTGTTGCCGAGGTTTCCGAGAGCGAGCGCGTTCAAGAGGCATATGACGATATGCAGATGAACATTATGCAGGCAAGATTGTATTAATAGGAGGATTCATTTTATGCTCAACAAAGATAAAGTTAAGCTCGCCATCGCTCCCATAGCGTGGACCAACGACGACCTGCCCGACCTCGGCGCTGAGAATACCTTTGAGCAGTGCGTGAGCGAAATGGCGCTCAGCGGCTTCACAGGCAGCGAAATAGGCAATAAGTACCCCAAGGATGCCGCCGTGCTCAAGCATAAGCTCGATGTTCGCGGTATGCGCATATGCAACGCCTGGTTTTCATCGTTGCTTCTTTCTGACGGTTACGACGCAACAATCGAGGCCTTCATTAAGCACAGAGATTTTCTGAATTCTCTCGGCGCGAAGGTTATAGGCGCGAGCGAGCAGGGCAATTCAATCCAGGGCAAGCGTGTGAGCATTTTCGGCGCAAAGCCTGTTTATACCGATGAGCAGTGGGCGCTTATTGCAGAGGGCTTTAACGAAATGGGCCGCCTCGCGCGCGAGAAGAGTATGTATTTCACCGTTCACCACCATATGGGCACCGGGGTTCAGACCGCGGCGGAAATTGATAAGCTTATGGAAATAACCGATGATAAGCTTGTTTATCTGCTTTACGACACGGGTCATCTCGCCTTTTCGGGTGAGGATTGTGTTGCCGTGCTTAAAAAATATGTCGGCAGGGTTAAGCATGTTCATTTAAAGAGCATCAGGCAGAGCGTTATCGATGAAGGCAAGGCGAAGGGCTACAGCTTTCTTGATTGTGTTCGCGCGGGCGCGTTTACCGTGCCGGGCGACGGTGATTTTGATTTTACCCCTGTTTTTGACATTCTCTCGGCCGCTGACTATGAGGGCTGGGTAGTTGTTGAGGCGGAGCAGGACCCCGCCAAAGCAAATCCGTATGAATATGCCTGCATGGCAAGAAAGTACATCAGCGAGAAGACAGGGCTGTAAGTTCCTTTTTTGAAAGGAGATTTTATGTTTAAATTCTATCTTGTCACCGATACTCATATTTACAACACCGAGAAGTTAGGCTTTGCAAACAGATACGACCAGCAGTGCGTGAATGAATCCGCCGCCATAATCGAAGCATCGTTTGATATGCTCGCGGCAAAAACAGACTCCGACATTGTGCTTATCGCGGGCGACCTCACCAATAACGGCGAAAGGGCGAGCCACGAGCTTATGCTCGAGAAGCTTTATAAGCTTAAAGGCGCGGGCAAGCGTGTTATCGTTATCACCGCGACTCACGATTATGGTTTATTGGGCGTTGACGAAAACGGGAATTCCACCGAACCCGACCCGAATTATGCCTCGCGAACCGAGCTTCGAGAGCTATATAAGGATTTCGGCTATGACGAGGCAATCGCCGAGCATGAAAAGTCAATGTCCTATGTCGTTCAGCTTGCGCCGGGCTACCGGCTGCTATGCCTTAACGATGACGGCAACGGCAGAAGCTTTTGCGGCTATGACGAGCCCCATCTTAACTGGATTCTCGCGCAGATTGAGACGGCTAAAAGGGACGGGCAGTTCATTTTTGCCATGACTCATCACCCCGTTGTGCCGCCGACGCCCGTGTATCCGCTCATGAGTGAGCGTGATATGCTCGGCGCTTACAAAAAGACATCCCAAATCCTTGCCGACGCAGGGCTGAGGTTTATCTTTACCGGTCACACGCATATGCAGAATATCGGCTTTATCGAAACCGAAAAAGGCAACCGCCTGTATGATATCAACACCGGCTCGCTCGTAGGCTGCCCGGCGCCTATAAGGGCGGTTACGATTGATAACGAAAATATGAATATCACGACAGAGCATATTGAAACCTTTGACTGGGATTTCGGTGGCAAGGATATGATAACCTATATGAGCGACCATTTCGATGAGCTGCTCGTAAAAATCTTTGATTCAATGGCATTTGATTTTGATGAATTCTGCTCTCTCGCTGGCGGCTTCAGCATGGAAAGAAAAACCGCCGAGAAGCTAAAGGTTCCGATTACGTTAATCGGCAAAATTATGCAGAGGTTTACCCTTGGCAAGGCGGGAACTCTTCTTTGCTGCAGGGGTAAAATTGATAAAAGCGTGAGAGGGCGGCTAATCAAGGATTTGATTGTTGAATGCGTTCGCAACATATGGAGAGGCAATGAGCATTATTCGCTTGATACGCCCGAGGGCGCCGCGATATACGCGCTTATGAAGCGCCTGAACCCACTGATAGGCTCCAAGGTCAAGAGCTTGGGAATTGATAGTCTACCCGATTTTGTTCTTAGCCTTATTTATGACGAAACACCCGATACCGAGGCGGCTTTACCGCTGAAATAAACATAAAAAAGGAGTTATTTATGAAAGTTACCTTTATGGGCGCCGGCAGCACCGTGTTTGCAAAAAATGTTCTCGGCGATGTTATGTGTACCCCCGATTTGCAGGAATGCGAGATTGCTCTTTACGACATTGACCCCAAAAGACTCGATGAATCATTCATAATGATTAACGCCATCAACGCAAATATTAATAAGAACCGCGCCAAGGTTTCAAAGTATTTAGGCGTTGAGAACCGCAAAGAGGCGCTGCGCGGTGCAAACTATGTTGTTGACGCCATTCAGGTCGGTCTGTATGACCCGTGCACCATTATCGATTTTGAGGTTCCGAAAAAATACGGTCTTCGCCAGACAATAGCGGACTCAATGGGCGTCGGTGGTATTTTCAGAGCCCTTCGCACCATTCCCGTGCTTGAGGGTTTTGCCCGTGATATGCAGGAGGTTTGCCCGAACGCGTGGTTCCTTAATTACACTAATCCCATGGGTATGCTGACAGGCTATATGCTTCGCTACACGGATGTAAAAACTGTCGGCCTTTGCCACAGCGTTCAAGGCTGCTCAATGGGCTTGCTACGCGACCTTGATATTGATTTTGAAGCGCCGTTCAAAGAGAAAATTCTCGGCATCAATCATATGGGCTGGCTTGTTGAGCTTGAGGATGCAAACGGTAATGACCTTTATCCCGAAATCCGCAAAAGAGCCTGCGCTGTGCTTGACGGCGACCGCACCGATAAGCATGACCTTGTCAGGTATGAGTATATCCGCCGCTTGGGGTACTACTGCACAGAGTCGAGCGAGCATAACGCCGAGTATAATAACTTTTTCATCAAGAGCAAATATCCCGAGCTTATTGAGCAGTATAATATTCCGCTCGATGAATACCCGCGCCGCTGCATAAATCAGATTGCCCGCTGGGAGTCTGACCGCGAGAAGTATATCGCAGGCGATGTCAGCCACACAAGGACGGGTGAATATGCCTCGTATATCATGGAGGCGATGGAAACAAACATTCCCTACAAAATCGGCGGCAATGTCATCAATAACGGGCTCATTGAGAATCTTCCGAAGGACGCTTGCGTTGAGGTCGCCTGCCTTGTTAATAAATACGGCATTCAGCCCTGCTACCAGGGGAGAATGCCTGTTCAGCTCGCGGCAATGAACATGACCAATATCAATGTTCAGCTTCTCACCATTGAGGCCGCCGCTACAAGGAAGAAAGAGCACATCTATCAGGCGGTTATGCTTGACCCGCACGCTTCGAGTGAGCTTTCAATTGACGATATCGTCAAAATGTGCGACGAGCTTATTGATACTCACGGCAATTGGCTGCCCAAGTATAATTAAGTCAAGTTTTTTACCGTACCAAGAGCCTGAGGGAAGTTTTTCCACGGCTATTGGTACGGCAAATAATTATTATATCAGCAGAGAGTATCAAGGCTTGGAGGAAATTTTTCATTGAATAAGAATCTGAAATTATTTTGGAAGTTATATATAAACTCATTCAAATTAAGTGCATTCACCTTTGGCGGCGGCTATGTTATTGTGCCGCTGATGAAAAAGCAGTTTGTTGATAAGCTCGGGTGGATTGAAGAAAAGGAAATGCTTGATTTTGTGGCAATTGCCCAAAGCTCGCCCGGTGCGATTGCTGTTAATACCTCGGTGCTTGTCGGCTTTCGCTTGGCGGGGGTGGCGGGTGCCGTTGTAACGCTTCTCGGTACTGTGACACCGTGCATTGTGCTACTTACGGCTATTTCGTATTTTTATGTTGCATTCTCGTCAAATGTCGTTGTGCAAAATGTGCTGCACGGTATGCAGGCGGGAGTGAGCGCGGTTATCCTTGATGTTATCTATTCAATGGGCAGTAAAATAATCAAGTCAAAAAGCGCACTTGCAATCATAATTATGCTGCTCGCTTTCGCAGCGGTGTATTTCCTTAAAGTCAATGTTGCTTTTGTGGTGCTTATCAGCGGTGTGCTGGGCATGCTTTCAAACGTTAAGCCCGCAAAGCGAAAGGAGGAGCAGAGCCTTGATGGTTTATCTTGAGCTTTTTTGGTCCTTCTTTCAAATAGGGCTTTTCAGCATCGGCGGCGGCTATGCCGCCCTGCCGCTGATTCAGCACCAGATTGTTGATATTCATAAGTGGATTTCTATGGATGTATTTACAGATATCATCACAATTGCAGAGATGACTCCCGGCCCGATTGCCATTAACAGCGCATCCTTTGTTGGCGCAAAGCTTTGCGGAATTCCCGGCTCGCTGATTGCAACCTTCGGCTGCGTTTTGCCGTCATTTGTTATTGTTTTGATTCTTGCGGTTCTCTACAAGAAATACAGGGAGCTTAAGGTGGTTGACGGGATGCTGCGTGGGCTTCGCCCTGCGGCGGTTGGTATGATTGCGGCGGCCGGCGCATCAATAGTAGTTCTCGCAATTTGGGAAGGCAACGGTATAAGCCTTGATATTAATTACATTGCGGTGGCGATTATAGCCGCGGGACTGTTCATTTTGCGCAAATTCAAGGTAAGCCCGATTTTTGTTATGATTGGAGCGGGCACAATCGGAGGCATAGTTTATTCCTTAATTTAGGTAGAATTTGGTAAAATTATAATCATACATTAAATAGTAAATAATTGACATTTAACATTTTTTATGTTAAATTATATGCATCGATTAAATTTCTGTGTGCTTCAGATTTGCCCACTGAGCCTATAGCTCTTTGCGGTGCTGACAGATTATTTAATTGGAATGAGAAAATTAAAATATGAAAGGATACGATGTAATGGGTAAGGGTTTAAGCGCCATTACCGGGGGAACCGGCTATGTCGGTTACGCACTTGTTAAGCTGCTTGAAGAAAAAAAGGAGCCGTTCAGACTGTTTCTGCGCAAGGATAACCCTATATTTAACGGCATTGAATGTGAAAAGGCGTTTGGCGAGCTTAGCAGTGTTGAAGATTTGGTTAAGGCATTTGATTCGGTCGAAACTGTTTACCACATCGCCGGGCTTGTGGATATCACCAACAAGCTCGGCAAAGAGCTTTGGGAGGTCAATGTTGAGGGAACAAAGAATGTTATTGCCGCGTGTAAGAAATGCGGCGTAAAAAACCTTGTTTATGTATCCTCAGTTGACGCGATTCCACCGACAATTGACGGCGACGCATCAATTGAGAAGGATGAAACAGATGTCGACTTCAGCCCTATTTCAGAAATCTCGCATTTTAATCCGGGTATGCTTGAGGGCGAATATGCCCGCTCCAAGGCCGTCGCCACTCAGTTTGTACTTGACAGCAAAGACGACCTGAAGTGCTGCGTTGTTCATCCTAGCGCCTGCATAGGGCCATATGATTTCAGGGGAACAAGCAGCATTGTCACAATGATTAAACTCTACCTCAAATGGGAGTTCCCCGTTTCGATGGACTTCGGTATGTATAACTTTGTTGATGTCAGAGATGTTGCAGACGGTATGTATCGCGCCGCTAAATTCGGGCGCACCGGTGAGTGCTATATTTTAAGCGGCGAGCGTATGGCTGTTCACGATTTCATTAAAACTATCGCAAAAGCAAACGGTATGAACCTGCCGCTTGTAAAAAACAAGAAGATTTTTATAATACCCATGCTGCCGCTTATTGAGAAGGTTTTTCAAATGGCAAATCTTCCGCCGGTGCTAAACGATTATTCAATCCGCAAGCTTGAAGAAAACTGCAATTTTACATACGGCAAGGCGGAATTAGAGCTTGGCTACCATCCGCGCCCGGCGCGTGAATCGCTTGTTGATACGGTAATGTGGCTCAAGAGCAGGGACGAAATCTAATACATGAGTAAGCCCCATCTGTTTAAAACAGATGGGGCAATTTTTTTAGTTTTAATTATCTTATCGTGTTTCCGCTGCTTTTGATTCACAGTAAACGCAGCGGTATACTTTATTCTTGCGGTCAAAAAGAGTGAATATATGCGGCAGCTCCTGCTCGGTTGAGGTTATGCAGCGGGGGTTTTTGCATTTAATAACATCGACAAGCCTCTCTGGCAATTCGAGCTTTGTGGTTTTTATAACCTCGCCGTTTTGAATGATATTAACTGTAATATCAGGGTCAATGTAACCCACAACATCAAGGTCAAGGTTAATATCTGCGTCGATTTTTAAAATATCTTTTTTCCCCATTCGCTTGCTGTCCGCGTTTTTGATAATTGCCACGGAGCAGTTAAGTTCATCAAGGTGCAAAAAGTAGTAAAGCTCCATAATTTTGCCCGCCGTTATGTGGTCAAGCACTATGCCGTTGTTAATAGGATTTATCTGCATTTTACTCCACCTCCAAAAGCTTCATAATCAGCGCCATTCTGATGTATTTGCCGTTTCTGACCTGCTTGAAGTAGCAGGCGCGCTCGTCATCGTCAACAGCCACCGAGATTTCATTAACCCTCGGCAGCGGGTGCATAACGCAAAGGTCTTTTTTTGCGCTGGTGAGCTTCTCTGGGGTCAAAATGTAGCTGTCCTTTAAGCGAACATAATCCGCCTCGTTAAAGAATCGCTCACGCTGTACCCTCGTCATGTAAAGAATATCGAGCTGTGGCATAACCTTCTCAAGGTCAGTTGTTTCATAAAGCTGCAGACCCTTCGCAAGCATTGAGCTGCGAAGATACTCGGGTATTTTTAACTCCACGGGCGAGATCAGAATGAAGTGTATATTGTTATATCGAGATAAAGCGCCCATAAGCGAATGAACGGTGCGCCCGAATTTAAGGTCGCCGCAAAGCCCAACTGTCAGGCCATCAAAACTCCCTTTTTCGCGCTCGATGGTGAGCAGGTCCGCAAGGGTCTGAGTCGGGTGATTGTGACCGCCGTCGCCCGCGTTAATGACTGGTATACCTGCCTTTGTGCTTGCCACAAGCGGAGCGCCCTCTTTTGGGTGGCGCATGGCGATTATATCCGCATAACAGCCGACTGTGCGAACCGTATCCGAAACGCTTTCGCCCTTCGCGGATGAAGAACTTGCAGCCTCGGAGAATCCGATAACATTGCCGCCAAGCTCATACATAGCCGCCTCAAAGCTTAAGCGCGTGCGCGTTGACGGTTCGAAAAAAAGCGTTGCAAGCTTTTTGCCGCGGCATTTATCGGCGTATGCGGCGGGGTGAGCGATAATGTCATTGGCTTTATTTATCAGCTCATCAATTTCCTCGGTTGAAAGGTCAAGAATATCTATAAGACTTCTCATTTTAAGCCTCCTATCCAGCTTTCATCAGAGGGATTGTCACGAAAAGCAATCAGCCGCTTAATATCGCTTTCGGGGATATATCCCTCCTGCGCGGCGACAGCGGCAATTGTGTCGAAATTTGTCAGGCTGACATTTTTGACACAGGCCTCAGCAAGGCGGTCGAGCCCCTTTTGCATATTGTAGGTGAAGATGCTGACGATTCCGAGAACCTCCGCACCGGCCTCACGAAGCACATTTACGACCTCGATGACGCTACCGCCTGTTGAAATCAAATCCTCAATAACAACAACCCTTTGCCCTTTTTCAAGCTTGCCTTCTATCTGGTTTTGCCTGCCGTGGTCCTTCGCGCCCGAGCGAACATAACCCATAGGTATTCCCATTATGTGAGCGGCAATCGCAGCGTGGGCGATGCCCGCTGTGCTTGTGCCCATGAGTACTTCGCAGCCGGGGTAGTTCAGACGCACGGTATCGGCGATAAACTGCTCGACAATTTTGCGCTGCAGGGGAGCGGAAAGAATAAGGCGGTTATCGCAATAAACGGGGCTTTTGATTCCGCTTGCCCATGTGAAGGGCTCATCGGGGCGGAAAAACACAGCGCCTATTGAGAGCAGCGCCTTTGCAACCTTTTGTTCCATAACAATTCTCCTATCCAATAAAATCATTCAGGCATCTGTTATATTCTTCAACCGGGTTTGCCGCCGCGGTAATGGGTCTTCCGACTACAATGTAGTCCGAGCCGATTTCCTTTGCTTTGGAGGGCGTTGTAACCCTTGATTGGTCGCCGAGATTGCCGCCGTCAAAGCGCACGCCCGGTGTTACGGTTAAGAAGTCATTGCCGCAGACGCATTTAACCTTTGCCGCCTCAAGAGGCGAACAAACGACACCGTCAAGACCAGACATTTTCGCGTTTTTGGCATAGTGGGCAACAACCTCGTCAATTTCCTTGTCTATGAGCAAATCTGTTTCAAGAATTTCCTGGCTGGTTGATGTGAGCTGTGTGACTGCGATGAGCAGAGGGCGTGTGCCGTCAGGGCGGGTGAGACCTTTAATCGCCGCCTCCATCATCGGTCTGCCTCCGCCGGCGTGCAGGTTACACATATCAACATCCAGGGAGGAGAGCACGCTCATAGCCTTCATAACCGTGTTTGGAATGTCGTGCAGCTTAAGGTCAAGAAAAATCTTGTGCCCGCGGGCCTTGATTTCATTAACAATCTGCGGCCCCTCTGCGTAAAAGAGCTCCATGCCTATTTTTACATAGGGCTTTTTGCCCTCAAACAAGTCCAGAAATTTAAGGCATTCTTTTTTGCTGTTGAAATCACATGCAATAATAACATCTTTGCCCATTAATGCGCACCTCCTATTATTTCACTTAAATTGTTAATGCCGTACTTGTGCATCTCATACGGCAGATTCTCTATAATTTCCTTGCAGGCATACGGATTAACAAGGTTTGCCGCGCCAATCTGAACCGCCGAAGCGCCTGCAAGCATCATTTCAATTACATCCTTTGCGCTTGAAATCCCGCCCATGCCGATAATCGGGATTTTGACGGCCTCATAAACCTGATAGACCATTCTAAGCGCAATCGGGAATATCGCGGGGCCCGAGAAGCCGCCCATTTTGTTGGCGATAACCGGTCTGCGGCGGGCGACATCAATGCGCATGCCGAGCAGGGTGTTAATCAGGCTTATGCCGTCTGCGCCGGCGCTTTCACAAGCGAGCGCGATTTCGGCGATATCCGTAACATTGGGGCTGAGCTTAATGAAAACAGGTTTTGTAGTAACCGCCTTGACTGCCCGGGTAACCTCAGCGGCGCTTTGGGCTGATGTGCCGAAGGACATACCGCCGTTATGAACATTCGGGCAGCTGATATTTACCTCAATTATCCCGACCTGCTCGCAATTATTGATTCTTTCGCAGCAGTATGCGTATTCATCAAGCGAAAATCCGCTGATGTTGGCGATAACAGGTTTTTTATATATTTTTGCAAGCTCAGGCAGTTCTTCATTGATTACTTTGTCAATGCCCGGGTTTTGCAGACCTACCGAGTTAATCATACCGGCCGTGCATTCGGCAATTCTCGGCGTTTCATTGCCAAAGCGCGCGTCTTTCGTCGTTCCCTTGAATGACAGTGAGCCAAGAATGTTAATATCATAGAGCTCGGCGAATTCCTTGCCGAAGCCGAAGGTGCCGCTGGCGGGGATTATGGGGTTATCAAGCACAAGGCCGCTTAACTCAACTCTTGTGGTTACCATATAATCTCCTCCTTTTTAAGCACCGGGCCATCCTTGCAGATTCGTTTGTTGCCGTATTTTGTTTTACAGGTGCAGCCCATGCACGCGCCGAAGCCGCAAGCCATACGCTCCTCGAAGCTGTATTGCCCGTCGGTTTCGCTGACGGCGTAAACCGCCTTGAGCATCGGCTCGGGGCCGCAGGCGTAGGTGTAGGTGTATTGCCCGCCAAGCTGCTCAATCGCCGTGGTGACGAAGCCCTTTATACCCATGCTGCCGTCAACGGTGGTAACAAAAGTTTTACACAGCTTATTGAATTCATCAACAAAGAACGCGTCCGCCGCAGTATTAAAGCCGAGAACCGCCGTGGGTTTCTTTCCCCGGGAAATAAGCATTTTTGTCAGCAGATACATCGGCGGTGTACCGACGCCGCCCCCTATAATGAGCGGTGAATCGCCGCTTTCGGCGGTATCGAAGCCGTTGCCGAGCCCTGTGAGCACATCAAGAGAAGCGCCTGCAGACAGGGAAGCCATGTATCTTGTGCCGTCACCCACTGCCTTGTAGATTATCGTGGCAAGTTCGCCCTCAAGGTCACAGACTGAAATCGGTCTGCGAAGGTAAAAACCGTCAAGCGCGATGTTGATGAACTGACCGCTTTTTGTCAACTGAGAAGTATCGCCTTTAAGCTTCATCAAGTAAACATCAGAGGCAATCAGCTCGTTTTTTGTAACAGTGAAAATATCCTTTTTCATTTGCGCTCCTTACGAATCAATCGTTGAAATGCAAAGTGTTGTTTCTTCAAGAACATCAAGCAGCGCCCTGACGGTATCAAGCGCCGTGAACATGGTTACATTGTTTTCAACAGCGCAGCGGCGGATTTCAAAGCCGTCTGAAGCGTGGTGAACGGAGGACACATCGCTTGTGTTAATCACATAGCTCACATGCCCCTGACGAATGGATTCGAGGATTTCCTCGCTACCCTCGCTGAGCTTCTTTTTAACCCTTGTCCTGATACCGTGGTTTCTCAAGAACTCCGCCGTGCCGCTTGTTGCCTCAATGTTGAAGCCGAGGTTATAGAACCGCTTGATAAGTGGCAGAGCCTCTTCCTTATCGTTATCCGCGATGGTGACAAGGATTGTACCGTAGTTAACAACATGCATGCCCGAGGCCTGAAGCGCCTTGTAGAGCGCCCTGTTAAGGTCTTTATCATATCCTATTGCTTCACCCGTGGATTTCATTTCGGGCGAAAGGTAGGCGTCAAGCCCGATGAGCTTTGAGAAAGAGAACGCAGGCGCTTTGACATACCACTTATCTTTTTCTTTCGGGTAAACCTCTGTTATGCCCTGCTCTTTTAGTGACTTGCCGAGGATAACCAGAGTTGCAATATCCGCGAGCGAATAGCCCGTCGATTTTGAAAGGAACGGCACCGTGCGCGAGGAACGCGGGTTTACCTCAATTACATACACATCATCTTTTCTGTCAACGATGAATTGAATGTTAAACAGACCGATTATGCCGATTCCGAGTCCTAAACGCTTTGTATAATCAAGAATACGGTCTTTTACTGACTGCGAAATGCTGAAGGAGGGATATACGCTTATTGAGTCGCCCGAGTGGATGCCTGTGCGCTCAACATGCTCCATGATGCCCGGCACAAATATGTCAGTGCCGTCGCAAACTGCGTCAACCTCAACCTCCTTGCCGATGATGTATTTATCGACAAGCACAGGCTGCTCCTCATTGACCTCAACGGCTGATTTAAGATAATGGCGCAGGCCTTCTTCGCCTGATACAATCTGCATCGCTCTGCCGCCGAGAACATAGCTCGGGCGAACAAGCACGGGGTAGCCGATATCCTCTGCCGCCTTAACGCCGTCCTCAATATTCGTAACTGCGTGGCCCTTGGGCTGCGGAATGTCGAGCTTATGCATAATTTTTTCGAACGCATCTCTGTTTTCAGCTCTTTCGATTGCCGCAAAATCGGTGCCTATTATTTTTACGCCGCGCTCCATTAGCGGCTGGGCAAGGTTAATTGCCGTTTGACCGCCCAGCGAGGCAATAACGCCCTCGGGTTTTTCAAGGTTAAGCACATTCATAACGTCCTCAACCGTGAGGGGCTCAAAATAGAGCTTGTCGCTTGTGGTGTAGTCTGTTGAAACGGTTTCGGGGTTGTTATTGATTATTATTGCCTCATAGCCCGATTTCTTGATAGTCGCAACAGCGTGAACTGTGGAATAATCGAACTCCACGCCCTGACCGATACGAATGGGACCGGAACCTAGAACAATGATTTTCTTTTTATCGCTCGGAATGGATTCATTGTCATCCTCGTAGGTTGAGTAGTAATAGGGGATATACCGCGCTGTTTCACCCGAGCAGGAGTCAATCATTTTATAGACAGGGAACATATTCAGCCCCTTGCGCTTGTTAAAAACCTCAACCTCCGTGGTGTTCCAGAGCTTGGCTATGAATTTATCGCTGAAGCCCATCCTCTTGGCGGCGTAAAGCTCTTTATCGTCTAACGGTTTCGCCGCGAGAACCTTTTCGAACTCAACGATATTGCGGATTTTATCAACAAAGAGCATATCAATCATCGTGACTGTGCAGATTATGCCGATATCAACGCCGTTGCGTATAAGCTGCGCGAGGGCGTGAATCCTGTCGTCTCTGCCGTCTTTAACATAGGCGAGCAGCTCGTCATTGGGCATATTATCAAACTTTTTAAGGTACAGATGACATACGCCCGTCTCAAGCGAGCGAACAGCTTTAAGCAGGCTTTCCTCGATACTGCGCCCTATGCTCATTACCTCGCCTGTTGCCTTCATCTGAGTGCTAAGTTTATTTGATGCGGCGGCGAATTTATCAAACGGGAAGCGTGACATCTTCATAACGACATAGTCAATCGCGGGCTCGCAGCAGGCGGGCATATCCTCGAGCATAATTTCATCAAGAGTCATGCCCATTGCGACCTTTGCCGTAACCTTCGCTATCGGGTAGCCGCTCGCCTTTGAAGCAAGCGCTGATGAGCGGGAAACGCGGGGATTGACCTCAATAAGGAAGTATGTGAATGACTGCGGGTCGAGCGCGAACTGTATGTTGCAGCCGCCCTCAATTTTGAGCGCGCGGATAATTTTAAGCGCGCTGTCGCGCAGCAGATGATATTCTTTATTCGTCAGCGTCTGGCTCGGCGCGACAACTATTGAGTCGCCCGTATGGATACCGACGGGGTCAACATTTTCCATGCTGCAAATGGAGATGGCGGTGTCGTTAGCGTCGCGCATAACCTCAAATTCAATTTCTTTGTAGCCGTAGATGCTTTTTTCAACAAGAACCTGTTTAACAGGGGAGAGCTTTAGGGCATTTTTCATTATCTCGCGAAGCTCGCCTTCGTTGGAGGCAAAGCCGCCGCCCGTGCCGCCGAGCGTGAACGCGGGGCGAAGCACAACGGGGTAGCCGATTTCGTTTGCCGCCTCAACTCCGCTTTCAACCGAGTGAACTATCTGTGACTGTATTACAGGCTCGCCAAGGCTTTTGCACAGCTCTTTAAAGCATTCCCTGTCCTCAGCCATTTCAATACTGTTGTAGCTTGTGCCGAGCAGCTCAACGCCGCACTCGCGAAGGACACCTTTTTTGTAAAGCTGCATTGCAAGGTTAAGCCCTGTTTGACCGCCGATACCGGGAATTATCGCGTCGGGACGCTCGAAACGAAGGATTTTTGCAATGTATTCAAGCGTAAGCGGCTCCATATAAACCTTATCTGCCATTGATGTGTCAGTCATAATTGTGGCAGGGTTCGAGTTGCACAAAATGACCTCATAGCCTTCTTCTTTAAGCGCAAGGCAGGCTTGAGTTCCCGCGTAGTCAAATTCGGCGGCCTGACCGATAACAATAGGACCTGAGCCGATGACCAAAACTTTTTTAATGTCTGTTCTTTTAGGCATTGTCCGCGTCCCCCTTAATCAGAGATATGAATTCATCGAAGATATACCCGCTATCCTGCGGACCGGGCGCGCTTTCGGGATGGTATTGTACGGCAAAAACTCTATTAGCTTTATCTGCAAAGCCCTCAACCGATTTATCGACAACATTTATGTGAGTAACCGTCAGACCTGCCGCCTCAAGCGCTAATTTGTCAAGAGCCTCGCCGTGGTTTTGCGAGGTCATTTCAAGCTTGTTTGTCGCAAGGTTCCTTACTGCGTAGCCGCCTCGGTGGGCGTGCGCCATGGGGGCGGTCTTAACACCGTAAGCGAGAGCAATTGCGCTCGCGCCAATGCCGACGCCGCAGATGGGGTATTTGCCGAGGAGCGCTTTAATGAGGGCGACAACCTCCGGCAGGTTCTCCGCTTTGCCCGGACCGCTCGAAATGATAACACCGTTGGGGTTAATCGCCTCAATCATCTCGGCGGTGGAGTTATAGGGCATAATCGCAAGGTTGCAGCCGCGCGCGTTGAGAGCAGTAACAAGGCTGTGCTTGACTCCGCAATCAACGACCACGATGTTAAACTTCGGGTTTGCGGTTCTCGCGTATTGCTTTTTGCCGCAGCTCACGCGGGATACTACATTAGCATCCTCCTCGTGCTCTTTTATTAGTTCAAGCGCCTTTTCCTTCGGCGTTGAAATGTCAGTTATGAGCATTTGGCATGCGCCGTTATCGCGAAGGTATTTTGTTATTTTGCGCGTATCAACGCCTTCAATAGCGGGGATATCGGATTCCTGCAATATCTCGGAGAGGGTTTTGATATAGCGGAAGTTAGAGGGATTATCGTTATATTCCCTGACTATCAAAGCTCCCGCCGCGGGGTTCTTTGTTTCAAAGTCATCCTCAGCGATACCGTAGCTGCCTATAACGGGGTAGGTCATAACTACCGCGAGGTCAGCGTATGACGGGTCTGATAAAATCTCCTGATAACCTACGACCGATGAATTAAAAACCACTGTGCAAACCTTGCTTGTTCCTGAGCCGAAGCCGAAGCCGAAATATTCGGAGCCGTCCTCAAACACTATTTTTCTGTCAAATTCTCTTGCCATATTATCCTCCCATTGACTATCGTCATTTTACATTTACCGTAAACCTCTTTGCCATCAAACGGCGTTGATTTGCCTTTTGATAAAAAGTCAGCGGAATTGATTACATATTTATTATCAAGGTCAAAAACCGTGATATCTGCTTTTGCGCCCTCAAGCAATTCACCGCCGATGCCGAATCGCCGGGAAGGGTTTGTTACCATCAGCTCAAGGAGTCTTTCGAGCGATATGACACCCTTTTTTACAAGCTCGGTGTAAAGCACGGGGAAGGCGGTCTCAAGCCCTGTTATGCCCATCACGCTGCCCGCGAGACCTCTGCTTTTTTCTTCCTCGCTGTGGGGGGCGTGGTCTGTAGCAATCATATCAATAGCTCCGTCCCGGATGCCCTCAATCAGCGCGAGCCTGTCTTCCTCGGCGCGAACGGGAGGGTTCATCTTGAATCTTCCGTCATCCTCAAGCATCATATCGCTCAGCACAAGGTAGTGCGGCGTTGTTTCGCAGGTAACATCTACGCCCTCGCTCTTTGCCTTTCGTATCAGTGCCACGCTTTCTTTGGTGGATACATGGCAGACATGATAGGCGCAGCCGGTTTCTTTCGCCAGAGCCAAGTCGCGCTCAAGTGGCTTCCATTCGCTCTCGGAGCAGATTCCCTTGTGGTTGTGTATAAGAGCGTATTCGCCCTGATGAATGTACCCGCCATTGAGTAGGCTGTCGTCCTCGCAGTGCGCCGCGATGATTTTGCCCTTAGCCTTGGCTATAAGCATAGCCTTGCGCATCATACCCTCGCTTTGAATGCCCCTGCCGTCATCGGAGAAGGCAATAGACAAATCCGCGAGCTTGTCCATATCCGCAAGCTCCTCGCCCTTTTGACCGCGCGTGATTGCCGCGTAGGGGTAAACATTGACATTTGCTGTTCTTTTAATTATATCAAGCTCAAGCTCAATATTCTCGGCGCAGTCGGGTACAGGGTTAAGGTTTGGCATGGCACAAACGCTTGTGAAGCCGCCGTGTGCCGCCGCGAGTGAACCGTCATAAATTGTTTCCTTATATGAAAAACCCGGTTCTCGAAGATGAATATGCACATCAACGAAACCGGGAAAGACAAAATAATTATTCAATTTAAAAACAACATCACTTTCAAAAGCGGGAAGGGTGGGGGCAATGCGGACAACTGTGCCGTTGTCGATACGGATATCTTGAACGGTTAGCCTGCCGCAGGAATATACATATGCATTTTTAATAAGCAAACCCATATTCATCCTTTCCTTGTACATAAGGTGAGGGCAATCAAAAAATCCTGCCGCAAACGACAGGATTAATTATACACAAACACACGCACATAGCCCGTGCGCGGCAGGGTCGTATAATCTTGTCGGCATCTCTGTACCACACTTAAAGATATTTTTAATATTATAGCGCGCTCTAAACCGCTTGTCAAGATATAAAGCAAAAATTATTGCATTTTTTCCTGCTTCACCTTTTTATCCACAACATGACGCTTTGCAAGCTCGGCGGTTATTTCGTCAATGCTGATTCCTTGGTCAATCATAAGCACCATCAAATGGTAAACAAGGTCCGCGATTTCATAAACCGTTTCTTCCTTGTCGCCGCCCTTAGCGGCAATGATTACCTCGGTGCATTCCTCGCCGACTTTTTTAAGAATTTTATCGGTGCCTTTTTCAAAAAGGTAGGTGGTGTAGGAGCCTTCCTTTTTTTCATCCCTGCGCCCGATGAGCAGCTTATAAAGTCCCTCGTATGAGAACTGCTCCTCGCTCCCCTCGACAACTGTTTCAAAGAAGCAGCTTTCCGCGCCCGTATGGCAGGCTGGGCCGTTTTTAATTACATCTATTAGCAGGGTATCGCGGTCACAGTCGGTCCGGATGGAAACTATGTTTTGATAATTGCCCGAGGTTTCGCCCTTTCGCCAAAGCTCCCCCCGCGAACGGCTGTAAAAGCAGGTTTTGCCCTCGTTAATGCTTATGTCAAGGCTCTGGGCGTTCATATAGGCAAGCATAAGCACCTTTTTTGTGTAATGGTCCTGCACTATGGCGGGGATAAGACCGTCGCTGTTATATTTTAAATCAATCATTATATATACCTCCTATATCCTCATTTCAACGCCGTTTTCGTTAAGGTAATTTTTCAAATCGGCAATACTGAGCTCTTTAAAGTGAAAGATAGACGCTGCAAGCCCCGCATCGGCGCAGCCCGCCTCAAAAAGCTCTAAAAAGTCCTCTTTTTTGCCCGCGCCGCCGCTCGCGATAATTGGTATGCTCACAAGGCTGTTAATTGCGGCGAGCATCTCAAGGTCAAAGCCGTTTTTAACGCCGTCTGTATCAATGCTGTTGACCACGAGCTCACCCGCGCCGCAGTTTTCGCCCATCACTGCCCAATCCAGCGCGTCAATGCCCGTGTCAACTCTGCCGCCCTTTGAGAAAATGCGGAATTTGCCGTCAACACGCTTTACATCCATTGAAAGCACCACGCATTGGTTGCCGTATTTTTTCGCGGCCTGCTCAATGAGCTGCGGGTTCGCAATCGCGCCCGAATTCACCGAGACCTTATCTGCCCCGCATTTAAGCACTCTGTCAAAATCAGAAACAGAGTTAATGCCGCCGCCCACCGTGAGCGGGATAAATATTTCGCCCGCGACCTGCTTGAGAGCATCGGTAAAAAGCGAGCGCCCTTCAAATGAAGCGGTGATATCATAAAAAACAAGCTCATCCGCGCCGCTGTCATTATAAAAATGAGCAAGCTCGAGCGGAGAGGCGACATCCTGAATGCCCTCAAAGTTCACGCCCTTAACTACGCGCCCGTTGCGCACGTCAAGGCAGGGAATAATTCTGTGCGTAATCATATCGCGCCTCCTGCAATTTCAATAATCCGACTCAGGTCAAGTATACCCTCGTAAACAGCCTTGCCCACGATAGCGCCGTAGATATTCATATCGCGAAGCGTTTTGATCTCGTTCTCATAGGTGATGCCGCCCGAGGCTACTATGTCAAGCCCATCGATTTCGCTGAGCCTTTTGTATATTTCAAGGTTTGTGCCGCCGAGCATACCGTCTTTTGATATATCGGTGTAAATAACGGTTGAAACGCCCGAGTCGCGAAGCTTAACGCAAAAATCAACGGAATCCACATTTGTTGTTTCCTGCCAGCCGCTCACAGAAACAAAGCCGTCTCTCGCGTCAACGCCGACGGCGATGGCATTGCCATAGGTCTTGACGACTCTCTCGACAAAGGGGTAATCCCTTATCGCGGCAGTGCCGAGGATAACCCTTTTCACGCCCAGGTTAAGGTATGCCTCAATTCGGCTTTCGTCGCGTATTCCTCCGCCGACCTCAACAAAAAGCTCCTTTATTGAAGCGGCCGTGCGTATAACTTCAAAATTTGTCGGCGAGCCGTCGCGGGCGCCGTCAAGGTCAACAATGTGCAGATTCTTTGCGCCTGATGCCATGAATTCATACGCTATGTCGGCAGGGGAGTCAGCGTAAACCTTAACCCGGTCATAGTCGCCCTTTGTCAGGCGCACCACCTTGCCGCCGAGAATATCTGTAGCGGGAAATATCTGCATAAGTTTTCTCCTTAAAGTTCATTGAACGCGCGCAGCAGCTCAAGCCCTCTCTCGCCGCTTTTTTCGGGGTGGAACTGAGTGCCGTAAACACTGCCGCTTTTAACAACGGCGGGGACTGAAATATCGTATTGCGCGTCGGCAAGCAGATTCTCTTCGCCGCTTTTTGCGTAAAACGAATGGACAAAATACATATATTCGCCGTCTTTAATGTATTTGAAAAAATCGTCATGCTGCTTGATACAGAGCTTATTCCAGCCCATATGGGGGATTTTCAGCCTGCTGTCTATCGCGCCCTGCAGCGGCTTAACGCTGCCCGCTATCAGCCCGAGCCCCTCGTGAGTACCGTACTCATAGCTCTTTTCAAAAAGCAGCTGCATACCAAGGCAGATGCCCAGGATGTATTTCCCTTCGCCCGCGAGCGAGCGCAGCAGCTCAAAATGCCCTGTGGCGCGAAGCTTTTTTACCGCGTCCTCAAAAGCGCCTACACCGGGCAAGATGATTTTATCCGCCGCCTTGATGATCTCGGAGTCGCCTGTGACAACACACTCAATGCCCAGGCTCTTCAGCGAGCTTGAAACGGAAAAAAGATTTCCGCAGCCGTAGTCAATTATTGCAATCATTCATTTATCCTCACAAAATACCTTTGGTTGAAGGAATCTCGCCGCCGAGAGTTAAATCCTCAAAAACCGCCTTGCACAGCGCGCGCGAAACAGCCTTAAATATGCCCTCAATAATGTGGTGGCTGTTTTTGCCGTAAAACTGCTTGATATGAAGCGTTATGTCGCTGTTGCGCACAAAAGAAATGAAGAACTCCTCGACAAGCTCGGTGTCCATACCGCCTACGCTCGGCGTGGGGATTGACACATCATAATTTAAAAATGCCCTTCCGCTTATGTCACAGCTTGCAAGAATGAGGGTTTCATCCATCGGCAAAACAACGCTGCCGTAGCGTGAAATGCCGCGCTTTTCGCCGACAGCCTTCGCAAAAGCCTGCCCCAGGACTATGCCGACATCCTCAACCGAGTGATGATAATCAACATTGGTATCACCCTTGCAGGTGACATTTAAATCCATCCTGCCGTGGCGCGCGAACAGCTCAAGCATATGGTCAAGAAAACCACAGCCGGTATCAATATCGCTTTTACCCTCGCCGTCAAGCTTAAGATAAAGCTTAATATCAGTTTCGTTTGTTTTCCTAATAATTTCAGCTTCTCGCATCTTTACCCTCCTATAATATCCCTCAGCGCCTCGACAAGCGCCGCCATCTGATCATCGCTTCCTACCGTTATTCTGAGGAAGCGGTCGATTCTTGCCTTCGAAAAGAACCTGACTAAGATTCCGCGCTTACGAAGCTCACGATAAAGCTGCTCGGCGGAATAATCCTTGTGAGTTACAAAGAGAAAGTTCGACTGACTGTCAGTTCCCTCAAATCCAAGGGATGCAAGCTCCTTCTTAGTCTTTTCGCGTGTAGCAATGATTTTATCTATTTTATCATTATAATACTCATTATCCGCGATTGCAACCGAAGCTGCCGCAATTGAAAGGGAATTTATGTTGTATGGGTTAAACGAGAATTTCATCTTATTTAAATCCGCTATAATCTCCTTTGAGGCAAGCCCGAAGCCCACGCGAAGCCCCGCAAGTGAGTGGCTTTTTGAAAAAGTGCGTACCACAAGCAGGTTCGGGTATTTATTAAGCAGTCCAACACAGCTCTGCTTGCAAAACGCCATATATGCCTCATCCATAATCACAAGGTTATCGGGGTTGCTTATGAGTATTCTTTCAACATCATCAGCGCCTATCGCGAGCCCCGTGGGCGCGTTGGGGTTAGCGATAACAATGTTTTTGCCCTTTGAAATGTAGTCATCAACATTTATCGAGAAATCGTCCTTTAGCGGTATCTGCTCAAGCTCCACACCGAAAAGGTCGGCATAAACAGGATAAAAGCCGTAGGAGATATCGGGGCAGCAAAGCTTGCCGCCTCTGCCGCAGAATGCCATTATCGCGAAGGCGAGAATATCGTCTGAGCCATTGCCGACAAATACTCTGTCAGCCGTGATTCCAAACTGCTCCGCGATGGCGGCGCAAAGCTTTTTTACCTCGGGGTCTGAATACAGGCGCAGTCGGTCAACAGCTTCACCGTCAATAACCGCCTTGATTTTTGGCGAGGGCGGATACGGGGATTCGTTTGTGTTAAGCTTAATAACCTTTTCGTTAAGCTGCTCACCGGGTGTGTATGGCACAAGAGAAATATAATCGGGAGCCAAAAACCTGCTCATTATTAACACAACCTTTGTATAGAATCAATCGTCAAAGCGTATTGAAACGCTTCTTGCGTGGGCGGTCAGCCCTTCACGCGAGGCAAAAAGAACGATATTGTCCTTGACCTTTGACAGCGCGGTGTTGCTGTAATAAAGGTAAGAGGATTTCTTGATAAAATCATCCACGGAGAGCGGGGAGCTGAAGCGCGCCGTGCCCGAGGTGGGCAGCGTGTGGTTCGGCCCGGCAAGGTAATCGCCCAGAGCCTCGGGAGCATTTTTCCCTAAGAAAATCGAGCCGGCGTTTTTGACAAGCGGCAGATACTTTTGGGGTTCATCCACGCATATTTCAAGGTGTTCGGGCGCGATTTCGTTGCTGATTTCAACGGCCTGCTGAATGCTTTCGGCTATAATAATTTTGCCGTTGCTTTCAATTGAGCAGCGGGCAATTTCCTCACGCGCGAGAAGCTTCAGCTGAAGCTCGATTTCAGCGGCAACCTTTTGGGCAAGGGCAGGGGAATCGGTTATTAAAACAGCAGAGGCAAATTTATCATGCTCAGCCTGTGACAACAAATCTGCCGCTACAAAGCGCGGGTCACAGGTATTGTCCGCAATAACGAGAATTTCACTCGGTCCCGCAATCATATCAATATCTACCATGCCGTAGAGCATACGCTTGGCGGTCGCGACAAAAATGTTGCCGGGGCCGACAATTTTATCCGCTTTTGGTACGCTTTCGGTTCCATAGGCAAGCGCCGCGACTGCTTGAGCGCCGCCCGCCTTGATTATCGTGTCAACACCCGCAATTTTTGCCGCCGCGAGAATCGCCGAGGGGATTTTGCCGTCCTTCGCGGGGGGAGTGGTCATAATTATCTCGGAAACGCCCGCGATTTTCGCGGGGACAGCGTTCATAAGCACTGTTGAGGGGTAGCTTGCCGTGCCTCCGGGCACATAAATACCGACTTTTTCAATCGGCGTAATCTTTTGCCCCGCGATTATCCCGTCGTCGCCCTTGATTTCGAAGCCCTGCCTTACCTGCATCATATGAAAGCGCTCAATGTTCGCCTTGGCTAATTCAAGCGTTTCAATGAAGGCACTGTCCTCGCTGTTGTAGGCGTTGTCAATTTCTTCCTTCGTAACGCGCAGAGCGCTCAGCTTAACGCCGTCAAACTTCTCAGCGTATTCAATTAAGGCACTGTCGCCGTTTTCACGCACATTCGAGATTATCTGCGCAACTGTAGTCTCAACGCCGCTTTCAAGCTTTATATCGCGCGTCAGGATTTCCGCTTGCTTCGCGTCGGAATAATTTATTATTTTTATCATTTATTTTTGAGCACCTCTTTCAAGCTGCTAAGCAGCTGCGAAACGCTGTCATATTTGAATTTATAAGAGGATTTGTTTGCAATCAGTCTCGCGCTTATGGGCATTATCTCCTCGTAGACTTTGAGGTGGTTTTCTTTAAGCGTTGTGCCCGTTTCGACGATATCAACAATAACATCCGACAAGCCGAGCAGCGGCGCGACCTCGATTGAGCCGTTAAGCTTAATTATTTCAATTTCACGGTTGAGCGAAATATAATACGCCTTAGCAGTGTTTGGGAACTTGGTCGCAACACGAAGCGGACGCTCAAAATCCTCTTTGTAATCCTCGGGCGCGGCTACGCACATTTGGCACTTTCCGAGCTTAAGGTCAAGCAGCTCATATATATCATAGTCACCCTCGACAAGTATGTCTTTGCCAACTACGCCTATATCGGCCGCGCCGTGCGCGATATAGATGGCAACATCGCTGGGCTTCACGAGCAGATAGCGAACGCCGTTTTCTTTGTTTTCAAAAATCAGCTTGCGGTTATCATCGCGGATTTCGCTGCATTCGTAGCCGATAGAGGCAAAAAGCTCATAGACCTTATCGCCGAGCCTGCCCTTTGGCAACGCAATGTTCAGCATGATGCCACCTCCTCAAGATTTCCGCCGATCAGGCGAAGCGTCTTTTTTGCTTTGCAAGCCCTTGGTATTTCATGCTCAACCCTGACCGAAAGCCCATTAGCCGTGAATTCACTCACCTTTGCAAGCAGCGAGCTGCCCGCGACGCAAGGCGGGATAATAATGAGTATATCGGTATCATATTCACGAGCGCGCTTATAGTAGAGATTAAGATTATCAAGATATACGGCAAAGCCGACCGCGCCGATACTCTCGCGGATTTTTGAGGCAAGGTTGTCATATCTGCCGCCCGAAAGAATGCGCATAGGCGCGTTGCGCACATAGCCGTGAAAAATGATGCCGTTATAATAATCAATGTTATTCATGACCGAAAGGTCAATATAAACATTTTTGGTTATGCCGCATTTGCCAAGCGAATCGCATATAAATTCAAGCTGAGCGCACGCGTCAAGCATTTCCTTGCCGACGGCAAGCTCCTTGATTTGAGCGAGCGCATCCGCGGTTTCGCCGCCGATGGAGAGCAGCTTTGTGAGCAGCTCAATTTTACACTCATCGATTTTGCATTCGCGGCAGATGGAGGCAAGGTCGTGAGAATTTTTCTCTTTGACACATCGAACAACACGCGCTTTCTCAAGCTCGGGAAGATTCAATTCCTTAAGCACGCCGGGGATGAACGCCATGTGTGACAGGCACAGCGCGTAGTCGCTGTCAATCTCGTTAAGACTGAGCGCGGCAAGCATAATTATTTCGGCGGTCAGGTAATTATCCACTTCGCCCAGCAGCTCAACGCCGGTTTGCTTAATCTCTTTAAAATCCTTCGTTGATTTTGAAAGGCGAAAAACGCTTTCATTATAATACAGCTTCGTGAGTCCGCTGCCGATTTTCGCGTTTTTAACTATGGACAGGGTAATATCGGGCTTCAGGGCAAGCAGGCGGCCGTCTGAATTATTAAAGGCGATAACGCCGTTATCATTCAAAAAGTCCCTGTTGTCGCTGTAAAAGCTGTATTCCTCAAACTTTGCCATGCTGTATTTGCGGTAGCCCCATTGCTCGTAAAGGGCGGAAAGCTCGGTTATCAGAGTGTCTTCTTTTGAAAAAACACTTGTATTCTTTGCCATTTCGGCACCTCCGATGATTATTTTGACACAACAAAATGAAATTACATGATGGAGTATAGCATACTTTACCATATTAGTCAAGTAGCAATTTACCATACTAAAGTATTTAATTTGCCTGCTGTTTAAACAAAAAATAAATTTTGCAAAAAGATTCATATAAAGCAACGTTGTGGATAACATTAATTTAATATATAGATTTATAAATCTCGAATTAATTTGCTTGTGTTTTAATCCATATAATGGTATAATTATTTTGCAGTTATGCTGCAGTTAATTAAGGGAATTT
>CAYUXK010000028.1:0-1078 GCA_964448835.1 uncultured Clostridium sp.
TCAAACCCGATGCCCTGATGGCAGAGAAAATCAGGCAGTCTTTCACCGAGCGTGTTGCATTTCTCGAGGCTTACGGTGTAGTCGGTTGGCTCCTGAATCTCCAGAATGAAGCAGCCTGGGCCAATGGCGTGAGGTGTGCCGCCGCGGATAATATAAACCTCGCCAGCTTTAACGGGTACTTTGTGCATAAGCTCTGCCATGGCGGGTATATCCTGCTTATCAAAAAGCTCGCGCAGCTGCTTTGCAGTTACGTTTTTCTTAAACCCAAGCAAAATATATGGCTCCTCGCCGTTAATTGTTCGCCCGCCGAGAATGTACCACGCCTCAGTTTTGCCGTAATCTGATTTAAACAGCCGCTTTGCCGCTTCTTTATCGGGGTGAACCTGAATCGGCAGGCGCTCTGCCGAGTCAAGGAATTTAGTCAACACGCCGAAATTATTCCCGTGCTTTTTTATGTGGTCCTCGCCCAGAGTATCGGCAGGGGAGGAGTTAATGATATCACGCAGGTACTCGCCCGAGGTTGCCCTTGACAGCCCCTCAAGCTCAGGCGCGCCCTCGCGCTCGGGATTATTTGCGCAAACAACAGACGCAAGCCAGTCCTCCGGGAAATATCCGTCATCGCCCTCTTTGCCCCTAAATTCGTCAAGCAGCTTACCGCCAAGGTAAATTCGCCAGCATCTGTTTTCACAAAGCTTAATCGGCATTGCTCCGCCCATAAAAAACACCTCTCTTTAGTTTTATACATAACATAATAATGCCTGACACACAAAAAATCAATACAAAATTATTGCTTGTATTAATTGCTGATTTGTTATATAATATTATTTAGTGATGTAATCTATCGTAGAGGGATGTTGCAATGCAATTTGTAATAATGGATTTAGAGTGGAACAATACCTATGCAAAGAAGACAAAGGGCTATTTAAATGAGATTATTGAGATAGGCGCTGTTAAGCTGAGCAACGATATGACCATTACGGGGACATTTTCTGTTGTAATCCGTTCCCAAATAGGTAAAAAGCTTCGCGGCAGCGTTAAAAGGCTCACTAACCTGACAAATGACGACATCAGCACAGGC
>CAYUXK010000028.1:1178-13498 GCA_964448835.1 uncultured Clostridium sp.
AGCAAGCTCTGCCACACCTGCTCTGTGTGCGGCAAGCCTTGCGATTTAGTCGGCGAGTGGAAGTATCATAACCAGTTTTTCAGGGCAATATACCATTGTGATTATTGCGAGATTGACTACTCGGTCAAGGTGAAATTCAAAAAACATTTTGACTCTGTTGAATGTCGCAAGATTGATTCAATTATAGAGCCGCAGGCAACCGAGGATGTAGAAAACACACAAGAGGAGTAATCTTAATGAAAATGCTGATAACAGGCGGAGCGGGCTTTATTGGCAGTAATTTTATTTATTATATGCAGGCGAATTACCCTGACAGCCGCCTGGTTTGCCTTGACGCTCTCACCTACGCCGGCAGAATCGAAACACTCGATAGAGCTGTCAAGGACGGGCTTAAATTCGTTAAGGGCGATATAGCCGACCGCGCGGCGGTGGACGAGCTTTTTAAGGAAGAAAAGTTTGACTGCGTTATTAATTTTGCCGCCGAGAGCCATGTTGACCGTTCAATCAGCTCGCCCGATATATTCCTGCAAACTAATTTTATGGGCACGGCGAGCCTTCTTGATGCCTGTCTTAAGTATAAGGTTAAGCGCTTTCATCAGGTATCAACCGATGAGGTATACGGCGATTTGCCGCTTGACGAGCCTAATTTATTCTTTACAGAGTCAACTCCGCTTCAAGCCTCAAGCCCGTATTCGGCATCGAAGGCATCTGCGGATTTGCTGACTCTTGCTTATTACCGCACCTATGGTTTACCTGTAACCGTGTCGCGCTGCTCAAATAACTACGGCCCGTATCAGTTCCCCGAGAAGCTGATACCGCTCATGATAGCCCGCGCGCTCGCTGACGAGAGCCTGCCCATTTACGGCAACGGGCTCAATGTGCGTGACTGGCTTTATGTTGAGGACCACTGCAGCGCGCTTGCCGATATACTTTTTAACGGCACGGTGGGCGAGGTATATAACATAGGCGGGCATAATGAACGGCAGAATATTGAGGTTGTAAAAACCATTCTTAACGCGCTCAATAAGCCCGAAAGCCTTATCGCCTATGTTGCCGACAGGGCAGGGCATGACCGCCGCTACGCCATTGACCCCGCGAAGATTGGGGCGGAGCTTGGCTGGCAGCCCGAAACAGATTTTAACACGGGAATTCAAAAAACTGTTCAATGGTATCTCGATAACCAAAAATGGTGGCGTGATATTCTTGCGGAACAATAATATATATTAATATTGAAAGGCGGTGCAGATGATCCTGCACCGCCTTCTCTGCATTTATTATTAAACAACAACCGCAACCTTTTTTAATCCGAGGCTCTCGGTAAGCTCCTGAGCTGAAGCAATGTTATCGAGTGAAGCGACCTCAAAATCCCTAATCGGGAGTCGTGCGCCTGACGCAAGGTCATAATAAACTGCGTCATAGGTCTCCTGAGTGAAACCATTCAATGATTTGAAGCTTTTTACAAGGCTGATTGCCTGAAGCTTCGCGCCAAACCTTGTAACCTTGCCCGCGTAGGCGCCAAAGCTATTGTTATAAACGGAGTTAATCAAACTGTAAACGGTGTGTTCAAGCTCAATAACCGCGCTTGTGATAACCCTATTGCTCTGTTCTGAGCCGTCAAATTCGGCGGCAATCACCTTGCCGTCATTGTCCTCGGCCGCGGCGCACGCCGCCTTAAGCGTGGTTGAGTTGCAGGCAAAAATAACATCAGCGCCGTTTTTATACATCGCTGCCGCGGCTTTTGCGCTTTCATCGGATATTTCTAAATTAACCGTGTAACGGTAATTCACCGTGACAGCCCCGTCATCAAGGCCGATTTCTTCAGCCGCTGCCTCGGCGCCCTGCAGATATCCGTAGCCGTAGGCGCGAATTGATTCAATAGGCATTCCGCCCATGAAGCCAAGGTGTTTATTGCCACCCATTACAGCGGCGTATCCCGCAAGGTAACCCATCTGCTCCTCGCTGAAAAAAATACTCGCCGTGTTCTGTGCGATATCGCCTTCTCGTGAAACATATTCCTCAGCCGGGTGGGGCGCGCCGTTTATGATGATGAATTTAACCTCGGGGTATTTTGTCTGCGCGGTGTAAACCGCGGTTTCAAAGCAGTAGCCCGGTGTCACAATAACCTTTGCTCCGGCTTTTACCGCCTTGTCAATCGCCTTAAGGCGGCTCTCGTCGGTCGCCTCAGAAGAAGGGTAATAATTATAAGTAAGCTTTCTTACTCCTGCGATTCTCTTAATGCCGAGCAAGGATAGCTCGTTGTAGCCGCCGTCATTCATTTTGCCGCGTTCCGCAATCAAAGCAATCTCATAGCTTTCGGGCAGTGAAGCTGTCGGCTCCTCGGTTTCTTTGCCCGAGCATGAGCAGAGCAATACGGCAATTGTTGATATTATTAAAATTATAGACAAAGACTTTTTTAACATAGCGAGTACACCTCTGTTTTTTATCCCGCAAATTGTAGCACATATCTTTATTCTAATCAACCATTTAAATATTAACTTTTTTAGAAATTTATTTTTTGTGTATGTATATTTTCCATAATTTTATCGTAACCGAAGGCTTTATTTTGATTCCTTGTAACTTAGAACTGTCAAAACTCACAAAAATAATTAAATCAAAAAAATATATATAGAATGATTACTATTGACTTATGCTTAGATAGTATGTATAATTATGCACATCAAATGTATATTTTTCGATATGTATGAATATTTTATCGTTTTTGGAGGTAATAATGAAACACTTACTCAAGCTCATGGATTTATCCCATGACGAAATCAACGAGATTTTGAATCTTGCCGATCAGCTGAAGTTTGAAAAGCATAACCATATTGAGCACCATCTGCTCAAGGGTAAAACCCTCGGTATGATTTTTCAGAAGTCCTCCACAAGAACCCGTGTTTCGTTTGAGGTCGGCATGTATGACCTTGGCGGTACGGCGCTGTTTCTCAGCTCGCAGGATTTGCAGATAGGCCGCGGCGAGCCTGTTGAGGATACCGCTCGCGTGCTTTCGGGCTACCTTGACGGGATTATGATTAGAACCTTTGCTCAAAGCGAGGTTGAAACGCTTGCCAAGTACGGCTCAATTCCTATTATTAACGGGCTTACGGATTATTGCCATCCCTGCCAGGTGCTTGCGGATTTAATGACCATACGCGAGTGCAAGGGTGTAATTCAGGGCAATAAGCTTTGCTACATAGGTGATGGCAATAATATGGCAAATTCGCTGATAGTCGGCGGTATAAAAATGGGTATGGCGGTTACCGTCGCGTGCCCCGAGGGGTATGAGCCCGATGCCGATATAATGAAATGGGCAAAGGAAAACGGCACATTCGAATGCACTAAAGATGTGCTTTATGCCGCTAAGGACGCTGACGCGCTTTATACCGATGTCTGGGCTTCAATGGGGCAGGAAAGCGAGGCGGCAATTCGCCGCGCCGCTTTTAAGGGCTATCAGATTAACGATGATGTTATGGCTGTCGCAAAGCCCGACGCAATGGTTTTGCACTGCCTGCCGGCTCACCGCGAGGAAGAAATAACCGCAAAGGTTTTTGAGGAGCACGCCAACGAGATTTTTAACGAGGCTGAAAACAGGCTTCACGCGCAAAAGGCGGTTCTGGTCAAACTGTTGGCTGATTAATAAACGGAGGTAAGTATATGCCACTTAGCAAAGGAATCAAGAAGGTAATGGTTATCGGCTCAGGTCCCATCGTTATTGGTCAGGCGGCGGAATTTGATTACGCCGGCACACAGGCGTGCCGTGTGCTCAAAGATGCGGGCGTTAATGTTGTGCTTGTCAATTCAAACCCCGCTACGATAATGACCGATAAAGCGCTCGCCGATGAAATATACCTCGAGCCGCTCAACGCTGAAACGGTTAAGCGCATAATAGAGCTTGAGAAACCCGACAGCCTGCTCGCCGGCCTCGGTGGTCAAACCGGGCTTACCATAGCTATGCAGCTGTCAAAGGACGGCTATCTTCAAAATCACGGGGTAACGCTCCTCGGCACAAGCGCCAAAGCAATTGACAAGGCGGAGGACAGGAAGCTTTTTCGTGACACGATGGAAAAAATCGGTCAGCCCGTCATCCCGTCTGAAATTGCGAACGATGTTGAAACTGCTCTCGTAATCGCCGATAGAATCGGTTACCCGATTATTGTTCGCCCCGCCTTTACCCTTGGCGGCACGGGCGGAGGAGTTGCTCAAACGCCTGAGGAGCTTCGAGTAATTGCACGAACCGGTCTTGATATGTCACCGATTACGCAGGTGCTGATTGAAAAATACATATTCGGATGGAAAGAAATCGAGTTTGAAACCATGCGTGATTCCAAGGGCAACACCGTAAGCGTTTGCAGCATGGAAAACTTCGACCCCGTGGGTATCCACACGGGTGACAGTATCGTTGTCGCTCCCGCGGTCAGCCTTTCGGATGAAGAATTTCAGATGCTGCGCAAAGCAGCAATTGATATTGTAACCGAGCTTGAAATAATCGGCGGGTGCAACTGCCAGTTTGCCCTTGACCCTGACAGCATGGAATACGCCGTGATTGAGGTTAACCCGCGTGTTTCACGCTCATCGGCACTTGCCAGCAAGGCAACGGGTTACCCGATTGCCAAGGTCACCGCTCAGCTTGCCCTCGGCTATACTCTCGATGAGATTAAGAACGATGAAACGGGCAAGAACTGCGCCGGCTTTGAGCCGTCGGTAAGCTACATTGTTGTCAAATTCCCGAAGTGGCCGTTTGATAAATTCGTTAATGCCGACCGAAGGCTCGGCACTCAAATGAAAGCAACGGGCGAGGTTATGTCAATCGGCCCGACATTTGAAATGGCAATCATGAAAGCGGTTCGCGGCGCGGAGATTTCGCTTGACACACTCAACGCCAAGCCCAAAAGCGATAAGCCGCTTATGGAGCGCCTCGCTCAGATGGATGATGTTCGCCTTTTCACGATTTTTGAGGCAATCAAGGCGGGCATTTCAATCGATGAAATATATGATATTACTAAAATCAATCCGTGGTTTCTTGATAGACTCAAGAACCTCGTTGATTTTGAGATGAGCATTCAGTCAAAAGGAATCAGCGCCGAGGATTACAACAAAGGCAAACGCCTTGGCTACACCGATTCGGCGCTCATGAGAATATCCGGCGCTAAAGAAGTGCCGCATATTGACGCAGTGTATAAAATCGTTGATACCTGCGCCGAAGAATTCAATGTTAAAACACCGTATTTTTATTCAACCTACGGGATTGAGTGCGAAGCCAGGGGACTTGTCGACAGCAATAAAAAGCGTATCATCGTCTTAGGCTCCGGGCCCATCCGAATTGGTCAGGGCATTGAGTTTGACTACTCGTCTGTTCACTGCGTATGGACATTAAAAGAGCTTGGCTATGAGGTCGCCATTGTTAATAACAACCCCGAAACCGTTTCAACAGATTATGACACCGCCGACAGGCTCTATTTTGAGCCGCTGACACCCGAGGATGTCATGAATATTATCAAGGTTGAGAACCCCATTGGCGTCGTGGTTGCCTTTGGCGGTCAAACTGCCATTAAGCTCACGAAATTCCTTGATGAAAACGGCATAACAATTCTCGGCACATCCGCGGACGGCATCGATACCGCGGAGGACAGAGAGCGGTTTGACAAGCTGCTCGAAAAAATCGCAATCCGCCGACCGCAGGGTATGGGAGTCATGACCATGCAGCAGGCGCTTGATGCGGCAAACTCGCTCGGCTACCCCGTGCTGCTGCGCCCCTCCTATGTTATCGGAGGGCAGAATATGACCATCGCCCATACCGATGATGATGTTAAGCAGTATATGGAGATTATTCTCTCAGGCAAAATCGAAAACCCTGTGCTTATTGATAAATATATGATGGGTAAAGAGCTTGAGGTTGACGTAATATCCGACGGCACCGATGTTTTGATACCCGGCATTATGGAGCATATCGAGCGCGCAGGAGTTCACAGCGGCGATTCAATCGCTGTTTATCCGCCCTACAATCTTGACGATAAAATGCTCAGGAATGTTATTGACTGCTCCGAAAAGCTTGCCCTTGCGCTCGGCACAAGGGGGCTTGTGAATATTCAGTATCTCATTTACCACAACAAGCTCTATGTCATCGAGGTTAACCCAAGAGCGTCAAGAACTATTCCGTATATCAGCAAGGTAACGGGAGTGCCGATGGTTGACATTGCATCAAAGGTAATGGTTGGCTATCCGCTCAAATCGCTCGGCTACGGCACAGGTCTTTATAAGATTCCTCCGTATTTTGCGGTCAAGGTGCCTGTTTTCTCATTTGAAAAGCTGATGGATGTCAACTCCATCCTCGGTCCCGAGATGAAGTCAACCGGCGAGGTTCTCGGAATCGGCAAAACCATGACCGAGGCGCTCTTTAAGGGGCTCACCTCGGCAGGGTTCAACATTAAAATGCCCTCGCCAGATAATGACATAGGAGTATTTATCAGCGTTGACGAGCACGATATGCTTGAGGTTGTTACCCTTGCCAAAAAGCTCAACGACCTTGGCATGAGGATTTACGCGACCGGCGGCACAGCCAAGGCGATAGTGCAGCTCGGTATTGATGTTGAAACCGTGAAGAGTATGAGCGAGGGTGACGATATATTCCGCCTGCTCGAAAGCGGTAAAATCAGCTACATCGTTTATACAGGCGCTTTGTATGATTCAACCATGGGCGATTATATCGCCCTTCACCGCAGAGCACTGCAGCTTTCGATTGCCTGTCTTACCTCGCTTGATACCGCAAACGCGCTCGCTGATATTATCGCAAGCCGCTTTAATCAGCAGAATACCGAGCTTGTGGATATAAATAATATGCGCACTAAACGCCGCAAGCTCAGCTTCGCGAAGATGGAAACATCGGGCAACGACCATATTATTATTGAGAACTATGAGGGAACAATTACCTGCCCCGAGTCGCTGTGTGTGAGTCTTTGCGACAGGCATCACGGCATTGGCGGCGACGGTATTATTTTGATTGAGTCCTCTAAAAAAGCGGATGCCAAAGTCAGAGTGTTTAACCTTGACGGCAGCCTCGCGAAAACGGGCGGCAACGCCATTCGCTCGGTTGCAAAGTATCTTTACGATAATGGCACGGTTAACCAGGAGCTGGTCAGCATCGAAACGGGCAGCGGCATACGCACGGTTGAGTTATACATCACAAACGGTAAGGTCTCCTCCGCCTGTGTGGATATGGGAAAACCGAGCTTTATGGTCAAGGATATCCCCGCCGATATCGACAGCGAAACGGCGCTGGATTATCCGGCACAAATCGGCGGCAAGGAGTATAAAATCAACCTTGTTTCTATGGGCAATCCGCACTGCGTAGTTTTCTGCGACAGGGTTGACCCGATAGATATTAATTCTGTCGGCAGGGCATTCGAAACCTCGCCTCTGTTCCCTCAAGGAATCAATACCGAATTCGTGCGTGTTGTTAACGAAACCACGCTAAAATTGCGCGTTTGGGAGCGTGGAAACGGCGAAACGCTCGCCTGCGGCACCGGTGCCTGCGCGGCGGTTGTGGCGGCAGTCGAAAACGGATACTGTAAGAAGGGGAGCGACATCACGGTTAAGCTTAAGGGCGGCGACCTGATTGTCAATTACACCGACAGCGCGATTCTTCTTACAGGAGCTACGAGACGGGTTTTTGACGGTACAGTTGAATATTAAGCATAAAAAACGTGGAATCATATTGATTCCACGTTTTTGTTATTGATTGCAGATTAAAAACCCTCAAGCAGCTTTTCGTAATCAACCTTGTAATCCATCATCGGCAGCAGCCGCTGCAGCGTCATTCTGTGGCGCATATAAGGATGATATTCCGCGCCGAGCAGACCGAGCTCTTTTGTAACGGCAATTTCAGACAGCGTTGTCACGCAACCCGCTCTTTTCATCAGCGAATAAATTTCGCTGTATGAGGGCAGCTCATCACTGATTATGCTGCGGATTGACAGCCAGCTTTTTGCAAGGATTTCGGGGGATGTTTCTTCGGTAACGGTCGGGTTATTAAGCGGTTTGATGCTCTGCGATAGGGCTTTGCCGTAAGCAAAGTAAACCTTCTCCCAATCGGTACTGTCGGGGTGAAAGGTCATGTCGGGCATATCCCTTAGCATATTATAAAGCTTCGCGGTTATCAGCGTCGCGACGCCCACCTTTTTACCGTGGAAGTCCGATATCAGCCCCTCTTCAAGCTTTTTTACCTCCCAGAAATGGGATATCATATGCTCCGTACCCGAGGCGGGGCGAACACAGTCGGCAAGCTTCATCGCAAGCCCCGTGAGCACAAGCGCTTCCATAATTGCGCCTGCCGCCTCCTCATCGTTAAGTGTAACCTTATCGGCGAGGGCGGTTATTCTTTTTAGAGCGTCTTTTGTAACGCGGCATACATTTTCACAGTAGTATTCGCCCGTAACAAGCGCGGAAACCTTCCAGTCAACGATGGCAATATACTTTGCAATCATATCGCCGAAGCCCGCGGATTTGAGCTCGGCAGGCGAGGCGGCAAGAATTTTTGTGTCAGCGATAATAATCTCGGGCTGCCTTGCGGGAACGGTCAGCTTAAAGCCGTTTTCTGTTATCGGTGAAGTGCCGGAGGCAAAGCCGTCCATCGAGGGCGCCGTGGCAAAAATGGCAAAACGCTTGTCTGCCTTAAGCGCGGCAAGGCGGCAAATATCGTTTAGCGAGCCTGTACCGACCGAGAGAATGCCGTCAACATCCCTTGAGGCTTCGGATACCGCGACCGCGTCAGCCATATCCGCCGTGCGCAGGTTATCATAGAGCTTTAATTCAACTGTGAAGCCCGCACCCTCAAGAATTTCGATTATTCCGTCAGAGGCGGCAAGCGTGTTTTTATCGGCAACAAGCAAAAGCCTTTTTGGGAATGAATGAGCGTTAAGAATTTCGGCTGTTTCTTTTAACAATCCGCTGCCGATTTCAACCGCTTTTATGTCAATTATGTGCGGCCGTCCGCAAGGGCAGCCCGCCAAGTCGTCAACAAGTTTTTTTGTATCCATTTTTGCGCCTCTCATATATAAAAATTCTATGACTCGCTTAATAGGATTTCAGAAGCATTTTGTTACTGCATATTTAATAATTTTACATCGTATGAACAAATATGTCAAATGTTATTAGTATTGTTGACTTTAATTTAGATTGATGATAAATTATATATATTGGGGGTGAATCTTTGGCAAAGAATAACCTTGACCTTGCGCAAAGAATCTTCGGCGCTGAAGAGAATTCAGCGAAGGCAATGCGCGAGGAACAGATTGAGAAGTATAAATACCTTGCGGCAAAAATGTTCCATACTCCCGTTCTTCGCCCCAAAGAGATGGCATACCCTGCCATCGCGGGGCTTGCAGGTAATATCGTAAGCGGCATCAACACCTACCGTACCCTATATTTTGTCAGTGTGCTGCGAATTGATATGGTTTATGTCGCGGCTATTCTGTCGCTTATCAGTATTTGGGACGCGCTCAATGACCCCCTGATGGGCATTTTATACGACCGAACTCGAACCCGTTGGGGCAAGGCAAGGCCGTATATGCTTTTTACGCCGATTCCTTATTATGCAAGCACCGCCGTGCTTTACAGCGGAGCACTGTTTTTTTCTAATGACAGCTCATCAGACCCTCGAAAAATCATATTCCTCTTTGTGGTGCTGTTTATTCAGGAAACCTTTTCAACAATTCACGGCATACCGCGCTGGAACATAACTACGCTTATGACGCCCAACCCAAAGGACAGAATCACTATGGGCGTTCTGAATCAATATTCGAGCGACCTTGGAGCGGGGCTTGTTTACACGCTCTTTATGCCGATTCAGGATCTGAACCGCTGGGGCGTGACGAATATTTCGATGCCTGCTCTTTTCGCTTTTCTCGGTATCACTGCCGCCGTTCTCGGCACAATTTCAAATATGACACTTGCGCTCGGTACCCGTGAGCGCATTATTTTGCAACAAAAGCCCGCCTCTGTCACCAAAAGTCTGTTTTATATCTTAAAGAATAAATATGCTTTGCGAAATTTTGCAGCAGAGTTTGTGACAAGCTGGTTTAGCACAGGGGGCTACGCGTGGGATTTGGTAACTCAGCTTGAAATAATCGGCGGCGCGTTTAAAACCACGCTTGTTTATTTGCCTAATAATATTATACGCAACATCAGCATCGCGCTGGTGCCCAAGACATTAAAATTTTTTAAACGCGATATGCGAAAAGGTGTTTTCACGCTCAGGGTTATTGATATTCTCCGCTCGTTTGCGCAGTTTGCCGTGGGCAACAAGGTCATTGACAGACCGCTGCCGTTTTGCCTTCAGTTCGCGTTTTTCTGGATGATAAACGGTCTCGACGATGCCCCCGCAATGGTGCTCGAGGCTGAGATGGAGCGCGAGATTAACGATTACACCGAATATGTCACGGGCGAAAGACCTGACGGCACATTCAACCTTGTGAAAAACCTGATTACAAAGTTTACCGCCCCGCTCGGTGCGCTTTTCACGGTTTTTGTTTTTAAATGGACCGGTTATGACGCCACAAAGCCCATGGTTTATTTCTCGCAGGGCAGCGCTTTGACATACAAAAAGATTTATTTTTTATATATGTTCGGCTGGTCGATACCGGCAATTATTAAGCTGATTCCGCTATTCTTCTATGATCTTGTGGGCGATAAGCGCGAGGAAATGTATCTCAAGCTCAATGCGCGCAGAGCCTTGATTGCGAGCGACGGCAATGAAACAAACGAAGAGCTTCAGGCGCTCATAAGCGCGCTTGCCGATAACGAGAGTGAATCAGAAAGCGAGGCACAATATGAACGATAAAATGTCATTTGGCAAAAAGATCGGTTATGGTACGGGCACGCTCGGCAAAAGCTTAAGCTACGGTCTCGCGAACGGCTACATAATGCTTTATTTTGTTTCTGTTTTGCAGCTTGACACGGGCTTTTTGGCGATAATGTTTTTCATTGCCCGTATTTGGGACGGTGTCAATGATTTGATTATGGGCGCGGTGATTGACAGCACACGCTCAAAATTCGGCAAGTTCCGCCCGTGGATTTTAGCGGGTGCTGTTCTCAACGCCTTTGCTGTTGTCGCGCTGTTTATTAACCCCGGTTTTTCAGGCACTTCTCTCTATATATATGCCACGCTGATTTATTTATTGTGGGACGCGACCTACACGATGATTGATGTCGGCTACTGGGCGATGATACCCGCGCTCACCCTTGACAGCGGCGAGCGTGACCAGATTTCAATGATACCGCGCATATTCGGCGGCGCAATGGGCATCATCGGCGCGTTCACGCTGCAAATCGTTGACGCGCTTGGCGGTCAGAAGGTTAACGGCGGATTCTTTAAGTACGCGATATTAACTTCGGTTGTTTATGTTATCACAGCGGCAATCTGCGTTGTAACAACAAAAGAACGGGTTGTGCCGATAAGTGAGAAAAAACCGCATTTTTCGCTCTCGGACTCGGCAAAAATACTTTTTGGCAACGACCAGGCGCTCATTATTGTCGTAATAATGATTCTGTTTAACCTCGCGATTAATCTGACAAATTCCGTTTCCATATTCTATTTTAAATTCGTTCTTTTCAGCCAGGATAAATACAGCTTTTTCACGCTGCTGCTTGGCGCAGCGCAAACCGTGGGACTTTTCGGGTTTCCGTTCTTTACAAAATGGTTTGGCAGGGACAGGGTTTATAAAGCCTCGATGCTCTTGCCTTGTGTCGGCTATGTGCTGATGATGGCGGTCAACTGGATGCTTGGCGGCGCTTATGTGCCGTTTATTATCGCGGCCTTTATTATGAGCATCGGCTTCGGCTCAATGAGCGTTATGCAAAATGTTATGCTTGCCGACGCGGTTGATTACGGTGAATGGAAAACAGGCGAAAGAAGCGACGGCGTGATTTTCTCGATGCTTACCTTCTTGAGCAAGGTGGCAACGGCGCTGAGCATGTTCATTACTCTCATCGGGTTTAAAATCGTCGGCTTCGGCGGCGAAGAAAGCACCTACGCTTCACCCGAGGCGGTTAGATGTATCGAAATAATAATGTTTGTTCTTCCGCCGCTGGTTTTGTTAATCGCGCTAACGGCATACATTAAAAAGTTTAAGCTCAAGCCCGAATTCACCGCCGAGATTTCAAAACAAATCAGTCAAAGGCGTTCAGCAGAATAAAAATCACGACCGACCGTTTAGTACGGTCGGTCGCTTGTCATTATAGATTATGTTTAAATCTTCGTAGCGTGCTTCAATAAATACTCTTCCGCCTCGGCGTTCCAAAGACCCTTTGTTTTTTCTGTGAGCAAA
>CAYUXK010000028.1:13598-26766 GCA_964448835.1 uncultured Clostridium sp.
CCCACAATATGCGTTGCGGCATAGTGAACATTGTAGAAATTGAGCTTTGCGCTGAATTCCGTGTTGCTCGGGCCCGCGAAAAAGTTAAGGCAGCCGTCATCGCCCAGGAGCTTGTCGCCAAGCTCAACAACGCCAGAAACAGGCGCGAAAACAAAAACATCGTCAAAAGCGCCGCCTGCGAGCGTTCTTAAGTATTTATCGGCGTTCTCAATACCGTTTGTGTTAACATACTTAAGCTCAACGCCGTTTTTGGCAGCCTCGGCGGGGTCAAGAATCTCCTCCGCTCGGGCAAGACGAGCGTCATCAATATCGGTAACAATCAGCGTGCCGGGGCGAAGAGGGCAGTGAATTATGTAATCAATCGCGGCAAGTCCCATCGGGCCTACGCCGGCGAGGATAGCCATTTTGCCGCCCTGCTTAATGCCCATGGTGTGCTCATAGCTGCCGCGCGTGGTGTGGTACATCGCGTGGAATGTGCCGATAACGCATGAGAGTGGCTCGGTAAGCGAACCGCTGAACCAGCTGTCGCCCGAATACGGCAAAAGGCATTCGCAAAGCATAACCTCGTTTGGGATAATAATATATGTTGCGTCGCCGCCGATGAAGCGGAAGGAATAACCCGGCGCGTCAAGCGAGCCTTTGTAATTGAGTGCGGGCTGAATAACATATTTGTCGCCCGCCTTGTATTTATCCGCCCATTTAGCTCCGACAGCGACGATTTCGCCGCAGAACTCATGCCCGATTATTGTCGGGTTAATGTCAATATCGTTAGGGACTCGTTTGTGCTCAGCGCCCTGAATAGCCGCTTTGTATGATGACATACAAATGCTGTCAGATACAACCCTCGCGAGTATTTCATCCTCGCCCAATGCGGGAAGCTCAAAGCTTTCAAGCCTTAAATCGTTTTTGCCATAGATACGGACAGCGGTGGTTTTCATAGTAAACTCCTTAAAAGGTTATTGATATTTTATCAGTTTTTGCGCCAGCTCGAGGCTATCATACTTACCGCAGGCGGTGACAGCGCTCAGCGCCGCGCCGTAGGCGGCCTCTTCTTTATATAGCGGAATCATCAGTGGCATACCAAAGGCTTCGGCGAATATTTTCTGAAGCGCGGGGTTTTTGCGAAGCCCGTTGCCCGAGCCGACGAGGCGCGTGTGACCACTCTGATTGCAGGCGGAGTACATCTCAAGAAGCTCTGCCGCGATTCCATTAAGTACGCCGTAAATCAAATGCTCCGGCGTGAAGTTGTCGAGCGAAATTCCCTCGATTTTGCCTCTTTGAGCGGGGTTATCACGAGTGCCCGAAAACCTTGTTGAAACGGCGAGAGGATTCGGCGGAGCGGTGCCGGAGGCAAGGAAAGCGTCAATATAAGGATAGGCGCTGTCAATATCTGCGCCGGCAATAAGGGCGGTTTTACGTATAAAGCTCTCAAGCGCCGCGAACGCGCTACCGCCGCAAAGGGCAGAGCCTACGCGAAGCAAAGAACCGCCGCAGGGGCGCGTCTCTGTTCCCTGCACAAAAGATGTGTCATTTGTCAAAAACGAAATCTGGCTGCCTGTGCCGATATTAACAAGCACGAACATGTCCATATCGCTCACGGAGCCGATAAAGCTTGCCTGATTATCACCGATTGCAACGCAAACGGGAATACCGCGGTATTCGCCGATAATCTCAAAGCTGTCGGTAACTCGCGGTAAAAAGTCGGGGTTAAGGCCGGCTTTTTTAACTGCGTTCATATCAAAAGCCATTACTCCGATATCAAAAAGCCCGAGGCTCGCCGCGTCCGAGGTGTGCATAATCGGGCGGGGGAGTGAGCAAAGCTTCATCGCGGCATAGTCGTGAATTGTGCATATTGCCTCTGTGCTTTTCGGCACCTCGCCTTTTTTTGAATGAACGAAATATGTTGTCAGACCAAAGCCTGTCGCTACCTTGTATCCCGTCAGCTCGCTGAGAAATTCGGCATAACTTTTGCCGCCGAAGCTTTCGTTGCCGCTCATATCCTGCCAGGTGTAAAGGTTGCTCACGGCGTTGCCGTCACGGTCAAGGTATAAAATGCCGTGCATCTGACCGGTTACGCCGATTGCGCAAACATCAAAGCGCGAAATAAGAGCATTTATCATTTCAAGGCAGTTATTCAGAATCTCATCGGGGCTTTGCATACGCTCATACCCTCTGCCTACAACCGAAAAACTGTTTTGCCGTGTGATAACCTCACAAACCTCGCCGCTGTCGGCGTCAATGACGGCGGCGCAAATGGAGGTGGTGCCGATATCAAGACCGATTACAAACATATAATTTACCTCATAGGGTGGTTGACTCAAGGTCAAGTCGTTTAATGATATCCTGCTGAATAGCGGGCGAAAGGTCAAGGAAGTTTACGAATGTGCCGTGAATACGCATTATGTAGACGCCGCTCGGAGCGTATTTCTCAGGCTCAGCGAGAACCTTGCGCAGCGTATCAGGCGTGGTGACATTGACATACAGATATGAGGGGGAGACATTCGGATTATTCTCGTTGAAGAAAAGGGGCTTGATTATGCGCTTAGCGAAATCCTCGCCCTTACCCTCAAGGTTGGGAGCGCTGAAAAACTTCGGGTCTATACCCATATGCGAAGCATATCCGCCGTTAAAATCGATAAACGGAAGCTTCATTGCTGAAAGCACACGCAGCCCCATACCGTTTGAAGCCTCGCCATAAAGCGGGTCAACGCCATAGTTTATCTGCTCACGCGCCATTCTGCCGTCGGGCGTTGCGCCAACCCAGTAGCCGTAGAGCAAATGTGTTGACGGGCTGCTCCAATCCGCTCGGAACGGATTGCCGAGATAGTTCTTTTGCTTTTTAACAATGCCGGAAATCCGATTCGCGATTTCTACCGCATCATCATCAACCGAGGCAATGTTGTTGCCGTATTTGGGGCAGGCTTTAAGCATCGCATGCAATTCTTTATCGTTTTTAAAATTAGTACGCAGCGCTTCAAGCAGTCTGTCGGCGTCCTGCGGGCGTTCCTTAATAAGCCAATCGATTGCCGCAAACGAGTCAGCGACAACTGAAAGCCCGTGGATAAGGCAGCCGCTACCGTTATATTTTGAGCCTTGCTTTTTAGTGTCGCGAGCGTCAACTCCGCTTTCAACCCCACCCATGAACGCCGAGAGAAACGGAACGGGCAGATACGAGAGCGCGCGGGATGCACCGTTAGCCGCGGCGGACATTTTTTGAGCAAAGAACTCAGCGTTTTTATAGAAATAATCACGAATGTTTTTGAGCAATGTGAGCGAGTCGGGCTCATTGACAGCAGTGCCGATTTCTTCGCCTGTAATAAGTGACTTGCCGCCGTTAAGAGTTAACTCAAGCACCTTCGGCAGGTTAAACCAGCTGTTAGTCGTGTTGCCTGTATCCTTGCCCATTATCAGCGGCTCCTGGCAGCCCGCGACAGAGTAGTCAGGCAAATCACATTTTTCAACGCCGGATTTTTCGAGTACGGCGAACACAGTATCGTCATTAAAGAACGAGGGCGTAAGCGTGCCGGGAGTAAAAAGGAACCTGCCCATTTCGCGGTAAAGCTCCGTAGGCGTATTTTTGTGAAGCTTAACTGAAAGAATCGGCTGGGGTAGATTCATATCATAGTAAGCGTCCATTAGAGCGTATGTGGTTATATTTGTTAAATCCTTGCCATCGTTATCCCTGCCGCCGATGAGCAGACTCTGAGATATTGCCCAGCTCCTGTCAGCAACATTAAAGAAAACAAGCAGATGCCTGAGCATAGCCGCCGCGTCTTCGCGTGAGGTGCCTTCCTTCGCGCGGTAAGGCTCAAAAATTCTGTCAGCGTTGCCGACCGAAAAAGCGAATGGATTCGGCGACTGCTCAATGCACATAACCTGCCACAATAATATGAAAGACTGAATTGCTTCGTATATATTCTCGGCTCCTTTTTCGGGAACCTTGCGCAGGGTTATTTCCATATATTTAAGCTGCTCAGCGCGCTCGGGTGAGGCAGCTTTAGCTTGTTCGCTGCAGATATTGGCGTATCTGTTTGCAAGAGTAATCACTGTAAGCAGTGAAATTTTTATAGCTTTAAAGGTGTCGGCTTTATCTTTGTCCGCTTCGGCTTCAATTTTATTATCAAGCTCTTTAACGATGGCGTTAACGCCATATTTTAGCGCAGGGCGAAAGTCAGGGATTAAGTGCCCCGTAACCTGCTCAATAAAGAACGCGACTTCGCTTGTGTAGTCGCCATACTCCTTGTAAACTGCTGTCAGGTTGCGCACATAGTCGCTCTGCTGCGTTTTAGCGCGCAGGGTGTCAATTCTTTCTTTGGTGAATTCCTCGTTTGGCTCAATATCGTCAAATACCGCCGTCGGGTCGCAGTAGCCCGAAAAGGTCTCAACCTCAAAGGCGGGGTTAATCAGGGCATAGCTTCTAGCGAACGCATCCCGCTGAGTGCCCGCGAAAATATTGTTTTCGCTTATTGAAAGCGGAATTCGCTCGATAATGGCTTTCAGCTCAAGAGCGGCGCGCATTTCCCCGGAAAAGTCACCGAGATTCTCAACTGCTTCGGCGGCAATTTCACGCGCAAGGAACCAGCCGTCAAGGCGTTTAATCGCGCGCTCCTCTTTAAAAAGCGCCTTTGCCATTTGAGTAATTTGGTCAGCTGATGAATTAACAAACATATTATTCACCCCTATGTATATATTATTGTTAGATTATTGTCACTGAAGATTTGTTTGAATTTATTAAATGCTTCGTTGCTGACAAAGCCATTCGTTACGGTGTAATCAAGAGAACATTTCGCGTATTTGTCCTTGCCGAATTCGTGATAACACAGAAATTCATAGCAGCAGATATCTGTGCAGATTCCCATAAACAGCTTTACAAACTCGTTTGCGTCATGCTCGCTTGCATTAAAGCCATTAATAAGCGGGATTCTAATCAGCAACTGATCTCGAGAATGCGAAGCGAGAGAAATGTTTTTTATAATCTGTTCATTCCCCGAGCCGCAAACCTTTTTGTGAATATCGCAGTCATAATGCTTGCAGTCGAGAATTAGAAAATCAACCAAGTTGAACAGCTCAGGCAGGCGCGGGTGGGTTGCGTTGCATTCGAGAGCCGTGTTTATCGAGCTTGCCCGAAGCTTAGTAAGAAGCTCCTTAACCGCCTCAAACTGCATTGTCGGTTCGCCGCCTGTCAAGGTTACGCCTCCGCCTTCAAAAAACATAAGAGAGCAGCTTCTGCATTCCTCGACTATGCTGTCAACCTCTTCTTCAATACATTCGGCTTGCGCGTTCAGCCCCTCGGGGTTCGCGCACCAGGGGCAGGTGAGGTTACAGCCCTGCAGGTGATAAACAAGCCTGTTGCCCGGGCCGTCCTGTGAGAAATTGAAGCCCTTTTGGAAATATTTGAGCGTCATAATCAGCTCTCCTCAGCGGAGTCAATTTTGCTTGTATAAATGAAATCATAGAGATATTGCCTGCACGACTCAAGGTCAAGCTCAACAACATCCTGACCGCTGATAGTCGCACCGGAGCTGTCTTTATCCTGCGGAATTCTGCACTGCTCAATGCCGTAAAGCATCAGCGCCGCAATTCCCCTTTGGGCGAGCAAACTGATTTCAAGCGAATTCATGTCGGTTTCAATAAGCGGAAAGATGTCGGTTGCGGTATCGATAAGCGTCGCGGGTCCCGCTAACCGGGCCCTTTTTACAAGGGCGGATAATACCTTGCGCTGGCGATATGTACGCATTCGGTCGGAATCAAGCTTGCGAATACGGCAATAAATAAGAGCTTCTTTGCCGTTAAGGTGAACACTGTCGCCTGCGGGTACGGTGCTGCTCGTTGTACGGTTAATAAATGAGGATTCCTTATTGGTAACCTCAACATCGACGCCGCCGAGCTTATCAACAATCTGAGTAAACATCTCAAAATCAACAAGCACATAGTGCGATATATCAACGCCGAAGTTGTATTCAATTGTGTCAACAACAAGCTGCGCCCCACCGTAGGTGCAGGAGGAGTTAAGCTTGGCGTATGAGCCGCGCGAGGGAATCTCAACCCAGCTGTCACGCATAAACGAGGTGAGCTTGATTTTGAAATGAAGCATATCGATTGATACAAGTATCATTGAATCCGAACGCGAGGATTCTGCTGAGCCGTCAACGCCGATAAGCAGAATGTTAGTCACAAAGGGGCTTGAGGCAAGCTCGGAGGAGCTTAAGTATTGGTTGCTTTTAAGCTCGCCGTGTGAATAGCCCGAGGCGAGAGCTATGGTTGTTATCAGCGTGGTGGATATCAAAAACAGAACTAATGCTATTGATATAACCGTTTTGATTGCACGGTGCTTTTTATGTTTTTGTGACTTTTTAACCTTTTTTGGCTTTTGCGGTCCGTTGCCGCCTTTTAGAAAATCATCCTCAGGTATTTCAACGCTGAAATTCTGATTTGAAGATTTTTTATCCTTTGAGATATATATATCATCCATGACTTGTGAATTGTCCTTTCAAATTACCGAATAGCTAAAGTACACTAAGTTTACAACAATTATTGATTATAAACAACCCCATTTTTAAAAAAAGAGTTGAACAATTTATAAACAATTTACACTTTAGCATTTGACTTTTAGCTCGGGCTGCTTTAGAATATACCACAGTGATTGATTGAGGCAGATGGGCAGTTGCGGGCAGCTAAGGCTGCGCGAGGAAAGTCCGAGCTTCACCGAGCAGGATAACGGCTAACGGCCGCCGAGGGCGACCTTAGGGAAAGTGCAACAGAGATATACCGCCCGCTTTTGCGGGTAAGGGTGGAAAGGCGAGGTAAGAGCTCACCGGCGCGCGGGGAACCGCGCGGCCCTGCAAACCCTATCCGAAGCAACACCGACCGGGGGCGGGGCGCTTTGCGCCCCTGCGTTTGCTCAACGATACTCCAAAGGGTGGCTAAAGGCGCGCAGCAATGCGCGGCGTAGATAGATAATTGCCTTAAATGACAGAACTCGGCTTACAGTCTGCCTCAATCACCACTTTTTTCTTCCTCGAATAGTATATATTCGAGGGAGGTGTTATGCTGTGGTTGAGGGTATTGTTTTCGGCGTTGCAACCGGCTTTATGCTTATTGGAATTGCCGCGGCTGTTTATTACATATCGATTCGACTTTTGTTTCCGCGTTCGAGCGCGAAGTATACCGTTGTGCTTGCGGCAGACAGTAAAAGCGAAAATATGGCTCAGCTTATCTACGGCGCGTATCTCAGGCTTGACCTTTTGGGCGATTCCGCCTGCGCGAGGGTAATTGCAGTTGATATGGGAATGAATGAGGTTGAGCGCGTATCATGCGAAAATCTGTGTAAGGAATGTGTTGGCGTGTATGTTTGCAAGCCCGATGAGCTTGCGGATTTAATCAAGCCTGATGAAGGATAATTATGGAGATTGAAAGCGTAACCCTTGAGGGCACCGTGGAGGCGGTTACATACAAAAACGACGACAGCGGCTTTACTGTGCTCGATTTTTTCAGCGGCGGCGAGCTAATCACCGCCGTTGGAGTTATTCCCGAGCTCGCGGCGGGCGAAAGGCTGAGCATGACAGGAGCTTGGAGCGTGCATCCCAGCTTTGGCAGGCAGTTCAAAATCGCCTCCTGCACCCGCGAAATGCCTAAAACCGCCGCCGATATGCTGACATATCTTTCTTGTGGAATAATCAGCGGAATTAAAGAAAAAACCGCCGCTAAAATTATCGAGAAATTCGGTGAAAACGCTTTCAATGTTATTGAGAATAATCCTCCCTTACTCGCGACAATCAAGGGCATATCTCTTGACAAAGCCGAAAAAATCTCGCAGGAATTCAGAAAGCGCTTTGCCGCCCGCGAGGTGCTTATCGCTCTCGAAAAATACGGCGTTTCCTCTGCGGAGGGACTGCGAATCTACAAGGCGTTCGGCAACGGCGCTGTTGAGACAGTTACCCGAAACCCTTATCTTCTCTGTGAGGAGAGCATCGGTATCGGCTTCGATAAGGCGGACGCTATTGCCGCAAGGCTCCCTAAACCTCCCGACGCAGGCTACCGTATCGCGGCCGGCATACTGCACGTTTTAAAATATAATGTTTCAAACGGTCACACCTGTGTGCCGCGCGAAAAGCTTTTTGAGCCTTGCGAAGCGCTTCTCGGGCAGAGCCGAGATGCAATTGATATTAACATAGACACTCTCGTTGGGCAGCGCGCGCTTGTGTGCGAGAAGCTCGGCGGGAGGGAATTTTTGTTTCTGCCAAGTCTTTATGACGCGGAACGCAAGGCGGCAGAGCACATTCTTTTTATTAAACAATTCACACCGCAGGTCAGGGTTGAAACCGATAAGGAAATCAAAAATGCTGAGGTAATCGGCGGCATCTGCTACAATGACAAGCAACGCCTTGCCATAAGGCTCGCGGTTGAGAAGGGTATTTTGATTCTCACCGGCGGACCCGGCACAGGCAAAACTACAACCCTGCGCGCGATATTAAGGCTGTTTGAAAGCGAAGGTGTCGATGTTGCCTTGACCGCGCCGACAGGCCGCGCTGCAAAGCGTATGAGCGAGCTGACAGGCAGGGACGCGCAGACGATTCACCGTCTGCTTGAGGTGGAGTGGGACCGTGACGATAAACCTGTTTTCACCCGCAACCGCCGTAATCCAATAAGTGCGCGAGCGGTTATTGTGGACGAGCTTTCTATGGTTGATGTCCAGCTGTTTGCAAGCCTGCTTGAGGCTTTGCCTATCGGCTGCAGGCTTATTATGGTGGGCGATCACGACCAGCTGCCGCCCGTCGGAGCGGGTAATGTTTTGCACGACCTTATTGACTCAAAGGCTTTGCCGGTTGTGGAGCTTACCGAGGTTTTTCGCCAGGCGATGGAGAGCCTTATTGTTACCAACGCGCATAAAATTGTTGCGGGCGAAATGCCTGATACCGACATCACCGACAAGGACTTTTTCTTTATGAATCGCCCGCAGCCCGTATTTGCGGCTAAAACAGTAGCCGAGCTTTGCGCCACGAGGCTGCCTCAGGCTTACGGATACTCCGCTTTTTCGGATATTCAGGTTCTCAGCCCATCGAGAATGGGCGAAACGGGTACTGTTCGCCTTAACATTCAGCTGCAGGCTGTTTTGAATCCACCCGATAAAAAGAAGCGCGAATATAATTTCGGTCAGCGGGTTTTTCGTGAGGGCGACAAGCTTATGCAAATTAAGAATAACTACGGTATTGAATGGAAAACGTCCGACAGCGAAGGCATGGGAATCTTTAATGGCGATATTGGTATTCTTGAAAAGATTGACACCACCGCGCAAAAACTGCTGATTCGCTTTGACGACCGTGTCGCGGAGTATCCGTTTGAGAGCGCTCAGGAGCTTGAGCACGCATATGCCGTCACCGTTCATAAGAGTCAGGGCAATGAGTTTGAGGCGGTCGTGATGCCTGTTACGGGTGTTCCGAGTAAGCTTGCCTACCGCAATCTGCTATATACCGCAGTTACAAGAGCCAAGGCAATGATAGTCCTTGTCGGCTCACACGCTCAATTAGAAATAATGGTTAATAACAATGTCAAAGCAAGGCGGTATTCCGCCCTGCGTTACTTTGTAGTTTCGGGTGAAGATGAATGAGAAAGAAAATGATTTCTCCGGTTTTCGCCCTGTTCCCCAAGCGCTGCGTTTTTTGCGGCAGGCTGATTTCCGCTTCACGAGACTACTGCGACAGCTGCGAAGGTAAAATCAGCCGTGTGGAGGAGCCTTCTTGCCCCAAATGCGGCAGAGGCAAAGAATTTTGCCGTTGCGGGTCAAGGCGAAGGTTTTATTCGAGCCTTGTGGCGCCCTTCTACTTTGAGGGTGTTGTTCGCAGAGGTATTCACCGTTTCAAATTCAGTAACGCGCTTCACAGCGCTGATTACTTTGCCGCTTCAATGGTGAATACAGTAAAGTCAAAATATGCCGACGCCGTATTTGATGAAGTGCTTTGCGTTCCCATGACTCAAAAAGCCGGCAAGCGCCGCGGCTACAATCAGAGCGCCTTGCTTTCGCAAAAAGTAGCTCAAGCTATCGGCGTTAAGTACCGCGAGGATTTGCTTATCAAAATATATGAAACAGATTGTCAGCACGGCTTAAACTTCTTTATGCGAAAGGGCAATTTGACGGGCGTTTTTGATGTTTCACAGCCCGCTGAAGTTGAAGGCAAGCGGATTTTATTGATTGATGACATTGCGACGTCAGGCGAAACTCTTGACGAATGCGCAAAAATGTTGTATTTATATGGTGCTGCGGAAATTCGCGCGCTTACTCTTGCATTAACCAAAGCCGGCAAATAATTTCAGAAAAGGAGGGCAAACGATGCTTGGCGTTAACATAGGCATTGATCTGGGCACAACATCAATTATTATTTATGTTGAAGGCAAAGGCATTGTTTTATCCGAGCCCTCCGTTGCGGCTTATTCCGTATCTGACGACAGACTGATTGCCGTCGGCAAAAAGGCGTATGATATGGTAGGCAAAAATCCCGATTCAATCCGCATTGTTAAGCCTATGCGAAACGGTGTTGTTTCGGATTTTTCGGCTACCCGTCATATTCTTTCGTATTTTCTTTCAAAGATCTGCAAAAATATGGTGTTTAAGCCCAATGTTGTTGTCTGCGTTCCCTCAACCGTTACGGGACTTGAGAAACGCACAATTCTTGACCTTATCACTGCCGCGGGCGCCGCGAAGGCGTGCCTTATTGAGGAACCGCTTGCCGCGGCTCTCGGCGCTGGCATGAAAAGCGACAGGCCTAAGGGAACAATGATTGTTGATATCGGCGGAGGCACCACAGATATTGCCGTTATCACGATGGGCTGCATATCAGTTTCACATTCGGTTAAAACGGCAGGAAATGCCTTTGATGAGGCAATTATGCGCCAAATCAGGCGTGAACGCGATGTTATCATCGGCGAGCATACTGCCGAAAGAATTAAGATGCAAATCGGCTGCGCATACCTGCGTGAAACAGAGCTCGGTCTTACCGTCAAAGGCAAGCATTTTATCACCGCTATGCCCGCGAGCATCGAGGTAACTTCAACTGAAATCTACCTTGCAATGCGTCCGCAGCTTGAAATAATAGGGGAGGGCGTGCGTTCTGTTCTTGAGCTTACTCCGCCCGAGCTTTCCTCAGATATATCAGAAACGGGTATTTATTTAACAGGCGGCGGAGCGCTTCTGGGCGGGCTTGACCAAATGATTGCCCGCAAAACGGGCGTTAAGACCTTTGTAGCCAATGATCCTATAAACTGCGTTGCTCTGGGTACCGGTATTGCGCTGTCTCATATGGATATTCTTATTGATAACGGCTATATGTTTAAGTCGCGTGACGAAATCGAGGGACTTTCCGACGCGCCAATTGATTAAAACTCAAAAAACAGCTCAATAATAGTTGCAAACATATTTTGGAAGGATGTTTGCAATGAAAAATAATAAACTTATTCGTGTTCTGATAGCCTTTATCCCGATTACATTATTTATTGTATGCCTTATTTCCTGTGCAAGCTTTAGCAGCGCCTGCGGCAGTGTTCGCTCTGATGTACTTAGGCTTCATATTCTGGCTAATTCCGACAGCGAAGCCGACCAGAGCGTTAAGCTTCTTGTGCGTGACGCTCTGCTTGAGCAGGGTGCTGAGCTTTTTGACGGCACGGTAACGGTTGACGATGCAAGCAGTCGCCTTGAGGATGAGTACGATGAGCTTATTGCCGTCGCCACTGATGTTCTGCGCAAAAACGGGTTTAATTACGGCGTGGATATCTTCGTTACCAATGAATATTTTGAAACCAGAACCTATGAGAATGTTACTTTGCCCGCGGGCCATTACAACGCGCTGAAGGTTATTCTCGGCGAGGGCGGCGGCCATAACTGGTGGTGCGTCATGTTCCCTCCGCTTTGCCTGCCCGCGGCGTGTGATGATGCCGCGCTTGACGCGTACTTCAACGGCGGCGAAACCAATCTGCTCGAGAGTAACCCAAAATACGAAATCCGCTTTAAAATTGTTGAAATTTTTGAGCGGATTAAGGATAAATATAATTAAATCGGAGGTCTATTTATGTCAAAAATCATTGCCCACAGGGGCGCGAGCAAGGCAGCTCCGCAAAATACCGTTCCCGCTTTTTTGAAGGCGCGCGAATTTGACTGCGACGGCTTTGAGAATGATGTTCATCTTACCAAAGACGGTGTTATCGTTGTTTGCCATAACTACGATATAGACGAAACCTCAAACGGCAGCGGTTTAATTAAAGATATGACATTTGAAGAGCTGCGCGGCTACGATTTCGGCTCATATTTCGGTGCGGACTTCGCGGGCACCCTTATTCCTACGCTCGATGAATTTCTTGACTGCTGCGAGGGCCTTGAGATTATTAATATTGAAATCAAGAAGCCGCCCGAGATGAATATGGATATTGTCTCAAAAACCATTGATGCCGTTAAGGCGCGCGGGCTTTTTGACAGGCTTATCATTTCAAGTTTCTGCGACGAAGTTCTGATTCGCTGCAAAGAATATGAGCCAAATGTAAAGACAGGTCTGCTCTACGCGCCGAATAATGATAACATAGACGATATAGCCGATGACCCCGTTGCTTATGTTAAGAAGCTCGGCTGCGATGCCGTTCATCCGCAATATCTCATGACAAGTGAGGATTATATCGAGGATTTTCACGCCGAGGGTATCATTGTGAACGCGTGGACAGTCGACACGGAAACCGCAATCCTTGCCCTTTGTGGGGCGAACTGCGACGGCATAATTACTAATGTTCCCGATTTAGCGCGTAAGCTTTGCTCGAAGGAATAACATATATGTAATGTAATACTGTAAATTGTTAATCCATATGAAAAATCCCGCAGTATTAAATCTGCGGGATTTTTCTATATAATTGTTTGATAAATGAGCCGATGCCGTAAACAACAATTAACAAAAAGATTATCAGTTCCAAGTAGTTTGCACATATTTTTGTTATATTACATATGATATATGAGGCTTTCATTTAATTTATGCGCTTTGACGGGATTGGTAAATTAATTTTCCCGGAAAAACTTTAAAATTTAACACAAAAAAATTTCAAAATAAATTGAATAATTGTGTTGACAATCGTGAAATGTTATGATATTATAGTCGAGCGCCTCAGGGAGAGCGAAGAACAAAAAGTTAGCCATGAG
>CAYUXK010000029.1:0-13230 GCA_964448835.1 uncultured Clostridium sp.
GATGCCGCGGTTGCCCCGACTTGCACAGCCACAGGCCTTAATGAAGGCTCGCATTGCTCGGTATGTAATGCGGTACTCGTTGCGCAGACAGTAATTCCCGCTAAGGGGCATAACTTTGGTGCATGGGTGTCAGACGGCAACGCAACCTTCATTAATAACGGCACGAAAACCCGTACCTGCCCCTGCGGCGAAACCGAAAACGCCTTGGATGCCGGAAGCGCCGGCTACATGCAACTTTTCGGTGGAAATATCATTTGGGTGGCAATGTTTTCCTCTATATTAGGAATGATAAGAACTGCGATACTTTATGTCTCCTGGTTTGGTCTATTCATTTAACGGTTATTTAAGATAAACTAAAGAATCCGCAGGCCGTGAAGCGAAGTTTGCTTCTTGACCTGCGGATTCTTGTTTTATCTTGTCTGCCGCCTCGTCCGCCTTTCTTGCGGCGCAGGCGGTATATGTTCATTGTGGCAGACAAATAAGCGTGACCGAGTCGTTAGCGAGGTGTTACAAAGATGTTTGACTGCAACAGTCAATGTATTTTTTATTATTATTGGTAATGATAATATAAGCTGAAATGGAGGTAGTCTTAATCATCTGCCCGGTTTAACTATATAATGTGTGTTTAAATATTTTAATTTAAGTATGGAAAGGAATAATGCACCTATGCAAAAAAACAATACTCCACATGAAAAAGATATTGACGAAACCCTTGCCCTGTCACAAGAAGGTTATCTGTATATGAAGAACAGGATGGATAAACATAAATCCGATCTGTTTCAAACACACCTATTCGGGCAGGAAGCAATATGTATAACCGGAAAAGAGGCTGCGGAAATATTCTATGATACGCAACGATTTGCGCGCAGTGGTGTGGCACCCAAACGGGCACAAAAAACCCTTACAGGCGAAAATGCTATACAGGGAATGGATGGCGAGGCGCATTTACACCGCAAATCTCTTTTCATGTCGCTGACAACTAATCAGCATCCAAAGACGCTTGCCGATCTTGCCTATAAGGAATGGGAATCTGTATTACCCAGATGGGAGACGGCTGAAAAGATTAAACTTTTTGACGAAGCAAAGCTTGTGTTATGTAAAATAGCTTGTAATTGGGCCGGCGTTCCGTTATTAGAATCTGAAACTAAGGAATATTCGGACAATTTTGCCGAGATGATCGACGCTTTTGAAGCTTTCGGGCCAAGGTATTGGAAAGGAAAAGCAGCAAGGACAAAAACAGAAAAATGGATAGAAAACATTATAGACAATGTACGGGCAGGCAGGCTTAATGCCCCTGAAGTGTCGGCGCTTTATAAAGTAGCAAATCATAGAGAACTTGACGGTAATATGCTTGAGATTAATATGGCGGCCAAGGAGCTGATTAACTTAATTCGCCCGATAGTTGCCGTTTCAACTTATATCACGTTTATGGCTCTGGCGTTATATGAACATCCGGAGTACAAAAATTTGCTGCTGAACGATGCCGATGCACCCCACATGTTTGTGCAGGAAGTACGGCGTTTTTACCCCTTTACCCCTTTTGTAGGGGCAAAAGTAATAAAAGAATTTGTCTGGAACGGCTGCGAGTTTAAAACAGGAACACTTGTAATTCTTGATGTATATGGCATAAATCATGATTCACGCATATGGGACAAACCGTATGAATTTCAGCCGGAACGGTTTAAAAATTGGCAATATAGCCCCTTTGAGTTTATACCACATGGCGGTGGTGATCCCGCCACCGGACACCGCTGCCCCGGAGAAAGTATCACCGTTGAGATTATGAAAGCTACGCTTGAGTTCCTTGTGACTAAGGTTGATTACAAAGTGCCGGATCAGAATTTAAGTTATAATTTGGCAAAAATACCGACTTTGCCAAAAAGCGGATTCATAATCAATAATGTGAAATCTAAATAAAATATAATAATTTGCCGGGTAGAAAAGCATCTACCCGAGGAGTTATGAAAACAACTGCTTAGCACCGGATGACAGCTCACCTTTATTGCTTATGTCGTCAGCCTTATAGACTATCTGACCATCTATTATGGTATATAAACAATTAGTAAAAATCTCCATCGGGTTTCCGTCAAAAATTGCAATATCCGCGTCTTTGCCGGTCTCTAAGCTCCCTACCCGCGATGCCACATTACAGATTTCGGCGGCATTAATTGTAATTGCCTTGAGTCCTTCTTCAATACCAAGACCTTCTTTAGCCGCAATACCGGCGCAAATCGGCAGGCACTGAATCAGCGTGACAGGATGATCGGTTGTAATCGCGACCTTTACACCGGCTTTGTGCAGGATACCCGCTGTTTTAAAATCCATATACTGAGTTTCCGTTTTGTTCCTTGACGCGAGACTCGGGCCTATAATCGCAGGGAAGCCCGACAGCTTGATTTCATCAGCAATCAGGTGGCCCTCAGTGCAGTGGTCAAGCGTCAGGTTCAAGTCGAAAAGCTTCGCGATTCGTATCGCCGTGAGGATATCGTCAGCCCTGTGAACATGAGCTTTGAGCGGTATCTCTTTATTAAGAACAGGCAGCCAGCATTCTTTTCTGAAATCCTCCTCGAAGCCGTCACCGTTATCCGAAGCCGCTTTTTTACTGTCTGAATACTGTTTTGCTTCAAAAAGCTCTTCCCTGAGCATTGAACCGATTGTCATTCTTGATGAAGGCATTTGATTATTGTTGCCGTAATTTGTTTTCGGATTTTCGCCAAACGCGATTTTCATGGCCGCCGGTTCCAAGACAACCATATCGTCAATGCATCTTCCGTTTGTTTTAATATATACAAACTGACCACCGACAACATTTGAACTGCCCGGGCCGACCATCACTGAAGTTATGCCGCTTTTAATAGCATTATGAAACGCCGAGTCCATCGGATTAATCGCGTCAACAGCCTTGATATATGGCGTAATCGGCTCTGTTAATTCATTAGAGCTGTCCCCCACTTGACCTTTCTTTTCCTCAAAAATTCCGATATGGCTATGCGCGTCTATTAATCCGGGCATAACCCACGCGCCTTTAACATCTAAAATGATATCATCAGAATTCTTATTGCTGTCAATGTTTTCGGATATTCTCTGAATGGTTTTGTCTTTTATCAATATGCAGCCGTTTTCGTAGTTTTTCCCGGCCATTGAAACAATTTTAGCATTCCTAATTAAAATATGAGAACACTCCTTTTTTTAATTTCAATGTATATTATTCCCAATACAAGAAATAATAAACACAAGAAAATCCGAAAGGGGGGTTAACAATGTGCGATAACAATAACAAAGAAAAGAACCGCGATAATAACAACGAAAAGAATCGCAACAACAACGAGAAGAACCGCAACAACAACGAAAAAAACCGCAACAACAACGAGAAGAACCGCAACAACGATAATAATAATTAGTTGCCTTAACAATAACCTCCATCAGATATTTGACTCAGGTTATCGTTATGATTAAACCGTATCTCTGTAAGCGCCAAAAGAACAAGTCACTCAGCGTCATTAAAACGTGGGGTGACTTGTTCTGTTATTTTCAAGTTATTATGCAGTTTCGTTAACTATTCTGAGATTTTGAAAATGTATAATACTTGTGAAGGTTTGGAGTGTGAGAGCCATTCAATCACCTCAATAAATGGTTGAAATGGGTTATTCCGTTGTGGTATAATATTTTATGCCTAAAATTCTAAGGGAAAACACAAATTGACACTAAGAGCGATTATAGCTCAAAAAATACCGAAGCTATATGATAAAAACGAGATAAATATTCGTCAAAAAGGTCAGCGAAATTCTGTTTTGCCAGATGCGCTGTGCGGTTAATCAGAAGGCGCATATTTCAATAAGAATGTTGAGCTTTAATCATTCAGATAAAGCCACATAGACTTGTCACTTATATTAGCGGAAAGGATGCAGGGAATGAGCAGTCAAGAAAAAAGCGTTTTAAGGTTTAACGATAACGGGAGCTTCCGAATATTGATGATATCCGATTTTCACGAAAGAAGAGGAGAGCGTCCGGATAACACACATATGCTTATTGCTGCGATTGAAGCGCTTCTGGTTGAAACAAATCCCGATATGGTGCTCATTGGCGGCGACCAGTGCCTTGCCGTCGATACACCCGAAGAAATGAAAGCGCACATGGAGAATATGATTTCGCCGATACTCAAAAGGCATCTCCCGTGGGCGGCGGTTATGGGAAACCATGACAGAGAGGGCGGTCACGACTTAGCCGATGAACAAAAGGTATATGAAAGCATAGCGGGATGCGTGTCAAAGGAGTGTACCGAAGAAATCAGCGGTGTCGGCAATCATTGCATTGAAATCCTTTCCTCAAACGACGACAGCGTTGCCTATCATATTTGGGGGCTGGATTCCCACGCGGAGTCAAAGCGCGATTTTGTAAAATACTTAAATCTTCCCCCCGATACTCAATTCGTTTTGCCTAACCCCTTCAATGACGGCTCATGGCAGGCAGGCGTGTTGCCGGACCAGGTAATGTGGTACTATAATGAGAGTCTAAGAAGGGAAAAGGCAGCAGGCAAAAAGATACCCGCCATTATGTATATGCATATCCCGATTCCTGAGTATTGTCTTATTGCAAGGAACCCTGAGGAATGCGGTGCAAAGGGAAATAAGCGTGAAACAATATGCTGCCCTGAGCTGAACTCCGGGCTTTTCATGACCTGTCTTCAAAGGGGCGATGTCAAGGGCATCTTCTGCGGTCACGAGCATCTTATTGATTTCGACGGTCAGTATTGCGGCGTTACCCTCGCCTACGATGCCTGCATCGGCTATAATATGTCCGCCCACGACGACCTGCGCGGCGGCAGAGTTATTGATATAATGCAGAGCGGAGAGCTCAATACCTACTGTGTAAAGCTTATGGATATAATGGGCGATAAAGCTGTAAGAAACCATAATATGTTTGAGGGCGGCTGCAAATACCATTTTAGGAACCTGTAGGATTTTTTGCTTATCTCAGCGTCCCCTACTCGGGCAAATACGCGTTTGACGTTTATAAAAGAAGAAAGTCGCAGGCTATGAAGATAATTTTACTTCATAACCTGCGGATTTTATTATCTTTAATTGATTTGGGTAAATAACACTTATTCTTATTATAAATCTGATTTTTGCAGATTGCTTTTTTCACCATTGCTCTGACTTTTGTTTTGCTTCTAGTAGTAATGTTTTATGTTGTAGAAATATTATATATTTTTGGAAATAAACAATGTCAAGTGGTAACCTTATCGGAAAAAATAATATATTTAAATGAGCGTTTTGGACACCTGCTCGGATTTTTTGAAATAATAGTTGGTGGTCACTTGACTTAAAATAAATGTTTTGTTATAATAATTATTATGAAAAATGTGGAGGCGGTATATTTTGGTCAATCTGATTTATAAAGCTTATTTGGAATCTGGCATGAGCAAAACGCAATTCGCAAAAGAGCTCGGCATTGCCAAAAGCTTTGTTATAAGAGTCCTTAATGGCGAGAAACCCTTAAGCCCGGCTATGTTCAATAAAATTATTGCTATGGAAGGAATATCAATTGAAACAAAAACCGCCATTAAAGAGGTCTACCAAAAAAATATATTTGGTTCATCACAATATGAAGCTGTCGAACATTTAATAGATTTGGCCAACGGATTTGAAGATTTTTTAAACGAACGATACGAAGTATATATGAGAGAGGAAATCCTCGAAAAAATACTTTTTGGAAATCAGTTCAATTTCTGTTTCAGGAATGAAGAAGAGCTGTATGAAGTAATCAGCTTCTTCACAAAAAGATGTATTGAAAAGCAAAACTCACTTTTTTACACTAACTTCTCCTTTGGTCAAAAACAGCTTTCTTCTTTGCTTTTTACTCTTTTCAGAAACAGGAATTTTGACAATAGCCTTGATTTTTGCCGCCTTGTGAATATGGAACGCAATGATGCCTTTGGAGTGCTTGACACCATTTTTGAAGCTTTTAAATGGAGCGAGGCGCGTCTGAATACTTTCGTCTCTGAGCAGGGAGCTTCTGCTCGCAGCTTAATTTTCCCATACTACATAATCACTGATGAAGTTGTTATCATATTCAGCGAGGACTGCAAAAGGGCCGTCGCCTTCAATGACAAGCCTACCATTGATTTTTATCAGAAATACTTTCTGGAGATAAAAGAATCATATTCCCCGCTTCTGAAGTTTTATTCTAATGAACTTGAATGCTATCAAGAAGATTTCATGAAGAGGGACAATATTCAATGCTCTATTAACGGCGCTCTTTGCGTAATGCAGTTTACCGACCATTATATTTTGAGCCGTATTGCCAACCCCACAGTGAATAAAATCGGCAAATTTAAGAAGGAAGTCCTCATTCAGGCAGTTATCCAGAGCTTTCAGATTGCATTCAGCAAAAGACCAAGGCAGTATTTAAGCAAGAAAGCTTTAGCTAGATTTGCTGAGGACGGCGATTTAAGACTCATTACCAAAAGGTATATTTCACCCTTGCCATTAAATTTAAGGAAAAGACTCTTTGAGAACATGAAGGAAAAAGCAGAAAACATTTTTGTTTTAAGAGAGGATAAGCTTTCCCTATATCAGCAAATGGATATCCATATATATGATAAAAAAGCTGCAATTTCACTTTATCCGACCGATTCAAGTTCACCGTATTATGATATTTACCTCGATATTCCCTATGAGAAAAGCGGCGCTCTTGAGCTGTTGTTTAAGAACACAATGAAGTTTTTAGAGCACTCTGAATACTATTACGATGTTGATTATTTTAATAATACTATGGATGAAATGATCATTAAATGCACAGACGAAGACGAAGGCAAAAATGAAGAAAAATATTCAGCAGCAGAAGTTTCGAAAGAAGAAGCAGCAGCAGTAGAAGCAGAAGTGTCATCTGCAAGAGCAGGAGAATAGCGATTCCGTAAAGAAATCATAGCGCGTGCATTGAACGGTCTTATTTATTCAATGCGTGCGCTATCAGCTTATTAGTATGATGCTGTGTGTAATTAATTAACAGTCAGCAAATCAGTGCAGGATAATATAGTCGGCAGATTGAAAAATCAATGGTTCGATTACACCCACAATAATACAAAACGGCTGTTTAAATGCACTATCTCCAATGCTTGTCACTCCAACTTCAACCGAAACATTTTTTAGGTTTAAGCAGTGGGAAAACGCGCTGTTGCCTATGCTCCTGAACTATAGTCAATAGAGTAGACACGGATTTTAAAGATAATTTTATTTTCAGAACGGCAGTACTGCTGTTCTGAAAAATTTCCCATTGCGGTACAAATCCAGCAAAAAAACTATTGAAAAATTTCAAATAACAGGCTATAGTATATAACAGCAAGATTTGCGGAGGATTGAGAAATGGATAATATGCTAAACGGCAAGCTTAAAAGACTCGATAAAAACATATTCCTGCTAAGATATGACAACGACTACGCTCTCGACATGCTCCTTGACCACGGTGTCAGCAATGTCGGCGAGCTCGTCAAAGTAATGCAAAAATATTTCATGGCAAAAAAGGGCGAGCTGAAAATAAAAATGGGCGACGGCGCATGCACCATTTTCAATACCTTCAAAGAAAACGGGCAGCATATTATGGCGCGCAATTTTGACTACAAGGACGCTCCCTGCATCGTTGTGTGGACTACACCCAAAAACGGCTACAAGAGCGTTGCAATCACCGACACAAATGTGATGCTTTACGGCGGCAGGCTCGATGAAAAGGAGAACCCGAACAGGCTATTGCTCGCGCCCTACACCTGCATGGACGGCGTTAATGAAAAGGGTCTGTCAATCGCCGTTGCTGAGATTAAAACGAAGCCCACAAAGCAGAAAACAGGCAAAAAGCCCATTACCACAACCGTTATGATACGCGCCGTTCTTGACAAGTGCGCCACGGTCGAAGAGGCAATCGAGCTTTTTAAACAATATGATATGCATGACTCTCTTTTTGTCAACTATCATTACCAGGTTACCGACGCAAATGGTAAGAGCGCTGTTATTGAATATATAAACAACGAAATGGTCGTTGTTTACCCTGAAGATAAGACGCAGTATATTCTCAATTTCTATGCAACGCCAAACATTCCCGTTAAGAAGGGCTTCGGATATACGCGTGAAAAATGGCTCCATGAGGAGTTTGAAGAAACCGGCCATGTAATGGACGAGGAGCGCGCGATGAAAATTCTCGAAAGATGCAGGCTTAATTACAAGCACAAGAGAGGGTACATGATTACCTCGCTATGGAGCGCGGTATATAACCTAAACGATAAGAGCGTTCTTCTGTGCGCGGGCATGGATTACACCAAGCAGTACAAATTCACCGTTGACTGCCCTGAAGAAATGAAAAGACCACTTGCCCAAAAAGGTCAAGCGTAACCCGTTAAAGCATATCTCCATTTTGTTTATTCAAGCTTTTTAATTCATCAATTTTCACAATTATCTTTTTAACGCTTTCCTCGGGGCTGCTGTCGCCGCAATCGACTGTTATATCGGCGTATTTTTCATAAAGCGGAGCGCGTTCAATGAAAATATCGTCAAGCGTTTTTCCGTGCGTGATAGCAACGCCGCGGGTCGTAATGTTGCCAATTCGGCTTTTGAGAACATCAAGGGGCGCATAAAGGTAAACAATATCGCCGCTTTCGCTGAGCGCTCGCATAGCTTCATTTCCATACACTATGCTCCCGCCTGTGGCAATGACGGTGTCGCGCAGTTCAAGGCAGGCCACAGTTTTGTTTTCAAACGAAATGAATTCTTCACTGCCTCGCTCGGCGATATAGCTGCAAAGGCTTCTGCCGATAAGCTGCTGCAGAATCAGGTCAGTATCGCAGAAGTCCATACAAAGCGCTTTGGCAAGAAGAACGCCCACGGTACTTTTGCCGGCGCCCGGCATTCCGATAAGAACAATATTTTTCACTGCTTTTCTCCTGAATAATAGTTTTTATTAATCTAATTTGATATAAAATTAATATATCACAATGCTTTTATTGCGTCAATAAGCAGTTAAAATGTCCTTTGTCGATAACCTACTTAAGTTAAAACAGCCGTTTTCGAAATGACGAAAACGGCTGTTATTTTATTGCCGAGAAGCCTGCATTATGAATAGCAGGTTCTGTTAATTATAACCTTCTTCAGGTCATCCGACAGCTCGTTGAAATATGAGCAATAGCCCGCCACGCGCACCATCAGGTATTTATACTTTTCGGGATTGTTATAAGCGTCAATCAAAATCTCTCTGCTGATAACGTTGGGCTGGAACTGCATACCGCCCTTTGTCAGATAAGTCTTAAACAGCGCGGCAAGGTTCTTGATTCCCTCCCTGCCCGGGAAAAGAGCGGCGTCAATATGAAGCGTTGCAGTTGTGCCGTTCGGCGCGAAGTCCTTAAAGTTAACCTGAGACATTGAATTAAGTGACGAGAGTAAATCCGACTCTTCCATACCATAGTGCGGGGTAACGCTGTTTGCGAGCGGAACCCCCTTGAGCCTGCCGGACGGGAGAGCCTGAGTTTTGAGCCCGTACCTGTCGTTGACATTCAGAGCGTAGTAGCCCGCCGAGTAAACCCCGTCTCGGTCACAGCTCGGGACTGAAGCAAGAGCTTTACAATACATCTGCATTACCTTGGAAACCCATTTTGCCGCCTCGGGTGAGGAGTCGTCACCGAATTTCGGAACTGCGAGTATATCTTCTCTTATCCTCTGATTTTCCGCGCCCTCGAAGTTGCTGTCAATCGCCTTGATCATTTCGAGAAGCGTATATTTGCCGCTTATGAAGACAAGCTCGTCAATTGCATGAAGTGAATCCGCAACATCCGTTATGCCAACCGCCTGAATGCCGCTGCTCTTATAAAATGTTCCGCCCTCGTAGGCGTCCTTGCCTGTTGCGACGCAGTTCCTGAACATGGAAGAGGCTAACGGGGTTGTGAAGTCCTTGCCGAGCACACTTATTATCTTTTGCTGGTCAATAAGTATTGATGTTGTCAGCTCGTTAAGCCTTTCCTGATACTTTTGGAGAATCTCTTCCATGCTCTTTGGGGGATTATACTCGTAATAACCTCTCTTGACCCTGCGCTTTTCTGTCGCCCTCTCATTATTCTTAGTAACTGTGCGGCAGTAGGGGCACTTCTTTTTCGGAGCGAAGGCGTACTCAACAAGTCTCGATTTAATGAACTCGAAATTCTCCTTATTTGAGTGATGCCAAAGGTCATTTTCCTGCCCTTTAATCGCCTGAAGCATGGGAAGCACTACATTGACATTCGCGCTGTCCGTATTCCCGAAATGGTCGTCTGACGCGGGCGGCTCAACGCAGCCGATAACCGAGTAGTTTCTCGCGTTCTCGAGAGTTGTTGTGGGGTATTTCCTCATAATTGCGTCAATATATTCCTCATCGCTGAACATTTCGGGCATCGGGCAGCCGTTGATATATATTTCCGCCAATCTTTCAAGATACTTGTCGGGGCTGTTCTTATTTATGCGCGCGCACATATTGATTGCAAGCGGCTGAAGCTCGCAGGCATCAATTAACATATATGTGATATCATTTGTCGCGTCGTTGCCGTCCCTGTCACAGCCGCCGAAGGTGAGCGCCTGGTCAGTTGATAGCGTTTCAAAAAGCTTTGCGACATTAAGTAATGAATCACCGTCATTTATAAGTATGCACTCATCCATCTTAAGCACAAAAAGACATATGAGCTCTTTTGCCTCGTCATATGTTATTCTTCCCTCTGCTAAGTCTGCTTTATAATAGGGGTAGAGTATCTGATCAAAACGGCCAAATGAAACGGCGTTTTCATATGCTTCTGTGCAGCAGGCAATTTGGATAAAAACTATACTTTGAAGCGCCTCATGGAGGGTGCGCGCAGGGTATCTCGGAACTCTGCGGCAAATCTCGGCCATTTTTTCAAGCTCCGATTTGCGCTCCGGGTCCTTTTCGTTCTCCGCGAGGCTTTTCAGCTCTTCGGCATACCTGTCTGCCCAATTTGCCAGCGCTTCCAGCGCTGTTATCGCGCCCTTATAGAAGTCTTGGTTATTCTCGGGGTGAGCCTTCGCGGTCTGCTCGATTTCACTTATCAGCCCCGTTGTACCGAGCTCAAGTATTCTGTCATAATTCGGAATAAAGTGTGCAATCGCCGCCATATTGTTTTGGAAGCCCGCTATCATTTCGGAGGAGCGCCCAAGCATGGCAAGAAAATCTGAAATACTCTTGTTTACCTTAAACAAAACGCAGTGCGAAATCCAAAACGGAACTATACGAGTATAAAAATAGTATCTGTCCTTTGCAGGGCATTTGAAGGATACCGGGGTCTGGTGATTAATTTTATATAAAAATGATATGTCAAGAACACCGTATTGCTCTTCCCAAATCTGACCCGCGCATCGCTTTGCCGTGAAGTTCCCGACAAGAAGCTCCTTCGGCCAAACTATCACCGACTTATTCTCAAGAACATATTTAAGCCTTTCCGTTCTGTGAATATGGGTTGGCTTATCAAAGCCGTTCTGCCTGTAATACCTCGTTTTAAGCTTGCTTGCCTCAATGCAAACCGCTCTGCCGGCGTCACGGATATCCTGCTGTATATCGTTGACCCTCTGCGTATATTGGGCGGTTCTGCCGATGATGTTGAGCTTAACGCTATACGCGTTTATCCCATAGCCTTTGAAAAGCTCAAGCCCTCTCTGGAGCGCTGATTCAGCCTGCTCATCGGTTATATTAAGCTCAGCGACATTGAGCTCAAATTTTTTAGCCTTTTCCTCGTACATGCTATTGTACTTTAATAGCTCTATAGTGTCATATCCTATATCTTTTAAAAGGCTTGATACCTTTTCTATCTGATTAGGGGTGTCATTATAGCCCGGCACCATAACCATTCTGAACCTGATATTTGCCGAAGTGTTGACAAGCTTATTTATGTTTTCTCTAATCAGCCTTCCGTCATTCGCGGTGAGCTTCTTATGCTGCTCCTCATCGCCTGCCGTTTTAATGTCAACAAAGAAGACATCCACATAAGGTATAGCCTTCTCAACAGTTTCCCAAGGCGCATTGAGAGTTGTCTCAACGGCCGTATCAATATTCTCCATTTTAATCCTTGAAAGTAGCTCGACGAGTAAATCAGCGTTTTGCAGCAGAGGCTCCCCACCGCTTAAGGTTACCCCGCCGCCTGTAGCGCCGTAATAATCCTTATCACGGTTAACGATCTGCATAATGTCGTCAACGGAGTAGTCCTTTGAATGCGGGTTGTTCATCTTTAATGTCTCAGGGTTTTGACACCAAAGACATCTTAATTTGCACCCGGAGAAAAATATTGTTGTGCGAATTCCCGGACCGTCATGTACACAGGTGCGCTGAATCTTAACGACCTTAAAGGATTCAACAGAAGAATTCGTTAAGGATGCTTCTACAGCTTCATTATTTCTTTGCATAACTTCCACTACCCTACCCCCTTGTATCACTTAACAATTTTTGTATCAATTAACAGTATATTGAAATAACGCCTATGTCATTCTATCAAAAGTAAAAACTGATTATCGCCGGTTCAAATTCAAATATCCCAGTCATAGAAGCACTTCATCTTTGATATGAATGTGGTTGCTTATTTTCGCAAAAATTCTACTTATACTTAAAGCAAGGCGGCGCGTTATCGTGCTTAATTTAAATGATTTGTGAATTTCTTGTATTAATATTGACATTTATATATTTGAAGCATATACTATATCATATCAAGTATTTTGGATTTGAGGTGAGAACATCGTTACCACATATGATGATCAAGCAAAGGTATTTAAAGCCTTCTGCGATGATAAGCGGCTTCGTATCCTTGAGTTACTTCGGAGCGGTGAAAAATGTGCCTGTGTTTTGATAGAACAGCTTGATATGCCGCAGTCTTCACTGTCCTACCATATGAAAATTCTCTGTGAGTCCGGTGTCGTGGACGGCAGACCTGAGGGGAAATGGATGCATTATAAAATAAGTGAAAAGGGTGGCGGAGAAGCTATGGCACTTTTGAAAGAGCTCATCACGCCAAATGCAACGACAGAAGAAAGTAATTGTTGTCTGTAAAGGCCATTTATCTAATGAAATGGCTTTTTTCAGGCACTATATATCAAATTTTTTGGATATGATTGTCCGATTATGAAAGAGGTGTTTTATCACAGTGCAAGTATTAAGAGATGTTTGGGGCTTTATTCAGAACCAAATACTCGCAATGAAATGGCTCAATAGCGTGATAGGCAGCGG
>CAYUXK010000029.1:13330-26316 GCA_964448835.1 uncultured Clostridium sp.
CCTTTGGGCGTGACATTCTCGTTTTTGATATCCTCTCCTATGGTTGACCTTGGTTCCTTGGTTCTCCTGATGAGCATTTTTGGCCCAAAAGTTGCTGTAATTTATGTAATTCTCGGGCTGATTATCGCCGTTGTGGGCGGTACGATTATTGAGAAGTTACACATGGATAAGTATGTGGAAGACTTTATTATGACGGCTTCAAGCGTAGATATAGAATCCCCCGATCTTACAAGAAAGGACCGTCTTGTATATGCTAAAGAGCAGATGCTTGCTACCTTTAAAAAAGTATTGCCATATATTCTGATTGGTGTTGGCATCGGCTCGGTCATTCACAACTGGATTCCCGAGGAATGGGTGGCGTATGTGCTTGGCAGTGACAATCCTTTCGGAGTGATACTGGCAACGAGTATAGGCGTTCCGATGTACGGCGACATATTTGGTACGATTCCCATTGCGGAAGCGCTGCTGTCTAAAGGGGCGCAGCTTGGTACCATCCTGTCGTTTATGATGGCCGTTACCACGCTTTCGCTGCCCTCTATGATTATGCTGCGCAAGGCTGTCAAGCCAAAGCTGCTGGCTCTGTTCATTGCAATTTGTACCGTTGGAATAATCATTGTAGGCTACTTCTTTAACGCAATTCAATCATTTATTATATAGGAGGAACTTTTATGGCTAAAAAACGGTATCCCGTTATCGATTATCTGGCATGTACGGAGTGCGGTACCTGTGTTGCAAAGTGTCCCCACGATGTTTATGACACTGCAAAGTCGCCGTCTCCCGTTGTGACAAATCCGGAAGCCTGCATAGACCATTGCCATGGATGCGGTAACCGCTGTCCTGTTGGAGCAATAACCTATGTCGGTGACGATACCGGCTGGACGCCGCCGAACGGCAATCAAGAATCCGAAGAAGCTTGTTGCTCTTGCGGGTGTGAAGCGGGTTCTGAAAAGAAAATCGTTGTTGAGTATCTTTATCTTGATCTACAGAGTTGTGATCGCTGTATCGGAACAGACAATGTACTTGACGAAGTAATGATGACGCTTACCCCTGCTTTACAGATGGCAGGATATGAGGTTGAGTATAAAAAAATCAAGATGGAAACAGCGGAAATTGCAACGCAATATAAGTTCCTTTCCTCGCCTACAATTCGTGTTAACGGTCAGGACATCTGTCAATCTGTTGCAGAAAACAGCTGTGGCTGCTGCAGTGACATAAGCGGAACTGATGTGAGCTGTAGGGTGTTCGAGTATAACGATGAAACTTATGAGGTTCCTCCGAAAGAAATGCTTGCCGATGCCGTCCTAAACTCTGTCTTTGGGCAACTTGAAGCCGGATGTTCCTGCGGTGAGTATGAACTGCCCGAGAACCTGGGGGACTTTTATGAAGGTAAGAAAAACAAATCTAACTGCTCTTGCGGAGGTAATTGCTGCTAATGAATAAGGAAAAACTATTAAAAATTATAATTCCCGTTTGCATAATTCTCATAATAGCCGGAATTTGGATATTTAAAAATGTCGGTAAAGGTTTAAATCCGTTAGAGTCTGTTCCTGATAACAAAGGCTCAGAGACCATGGTGACAGCTGTCAATGAAGAGGATTTTGTACTTGATACAGCTTCAGTCGACCTTGATGCGCTGAAGGAACATAACCTGCCAATCATCATTGATTTCGGTTCCGATTCTTGTATTCCATGCAAAGCCATGGCTCCCGTTCTCCAAACCATGAACGCCGAAATGCAAGGTAAGGCTATTATCAAGTTTGTTGACGTCTGGAAACATTCGGAAGCGGCGGACGGGTTTCCAATTCAGGTTATCCCCACTCAGGTTCTTATCAACGCTGACGGTACGCCATATGTACCAAGCGATGATATTGGAATAGAGTTCAATATGTACAATTCAGAAGATACCGGTGAACACGCTTTCACGGTTCATCAAGGCGGTCTGACTGAAAGGGAGATGCGGGCTATCCTTGCGGATATGGGGGTGACCGAGTGACAGAAATACTGGAAAGTTTATCTGAGCTTATATCAAAGAGTGGCTGGCTCGCGCCATTGGTTGCGCTTTTAGCGGGTGTGCTTACCTCTTTCACGCCCTGTTCGCTTTCCAGCATACCTTTGGTTATCGGTTATGTTGGCGGAGTGGGTGAACGCGACACGAAACGAGCGCTCATGCTATCCTTGACTTTTGCTACAGGGACTGCAGTTACGTTCACGGTGTTAGGCGTTGCCGCCTCGCTTGCCGGGAGGCTTCTTGGTGCCTCGGCTTCATGGTGGTATATCATTCTGGGAGTTCTTATGATTCTGATGGCTCTGCAAACATGGGGTATATTTGAGATTATCCCATCAAGCTATCTCATTTCAAAAAACACGAAAAAAGGTTTTGCCGGCGCATTTATCGCAGGTATACTCGGCGGCATATTTTCATCGCCCTGCTCCACACCTGTACTTGTTGCGCTACTTGCCATCGTCGCCGGAAAAGGCAGTATTCTTTGGGGCATATTATTATTGCTGTTGTATTCAATCGGGCATGGCATTCTCGCCGTCGTCGCCGGAACATCGGTAGGCTTTGTGAAAAAGCTGACCTCAAGCGAAAAATATGGCAGAGCAAGTACTGTGTTAAAAATAGTGATGGGTTCACTGATTTTACTTATCGGATTCTATATGTTCTATATTGGTTTTTAAATAACTTATTAAAGGAGATTTTGATTATGGCACTATTGGGAAAGAAAAACAAAGAGGCAAAAACATCATCGTGTTGCTGCGGAGGTAATTGTGACGCAGAGAGCATGGCTAAAGCGGAAAGCGCAAAAACAGAGGGTGCAAGCGTAAAGGTGCTCGGCAGCGGATGTGCAAAATGCAACCAGCTTGAAGCTGCAACAAAAGCCGCATTGGAGCAGCTCGGGATGGATACGACAATTGACCATGTGACCGACTTTTCTAAGATTGCAGCCTATGGTGTGATGACAACACCTGCCTTGGTGGTAGATGGAAAAGTGGTTTCTTATGGTAAGGTTCTCAAAACTGATGAGGTTGTAAAGCTTCTGCAAAAGATCAGAGGGTAAGAGATTATAAGGCAAATATTGGCATATATCATTGAAGCAGTTAAATAACCTACATGTGCTTAAGAAATGAGATGGCAATTATGAGCAATGAAAAGAAACAAGGTATCGGTTTTTTTGAAAAATATCTGACTTTATGGGTGCTCCTGTGTATGGCGGCAGGTATTTTAATAGGTAGGTTTTTACCGGGGATTCCAGATTTTCTTGAGAAGATCAAATATGCAGAGCAAAACATACCCATTGCCGTGCTTATTTGGATCATGATTTATCCAATGATGATGAAAATAGATTTTCAGTCAATCAAAAATGTTAAAAATAATCCGCTTGGTTTAGTAATATCAACGGGAAACAGTTGGCTGATAAAGCCGTTCCTTATGTTCGGACTGGCATCCCTCTTCTTTTATGTGATTTTTAAATCGTTAATTCCTGCTGAATTAGCGCAGAAATATGTAACCGGAGCGGTTCTGTTAGGCGTGGCCCCTTGTACGGCGATGGTATTTGTATGGAGCAATCTTACGAAAGGCGACCCTGCTCATACCCTTGTGCAGGTTTCGGTAAATGATCTGCTGATCATTGTTCTTTTTGTTCCGATAACGTCGCTACTGCTCGGCATAAATAATGTTCAAATACCATGGAATACACTTTTCTTCTCTATCTTTCTCTTTGTTGTGATTCCATTGACGGCAGGCGCTTTTACAAGGGTTCTGATGATAAAGAAAAAAGGCTTGGAATACTTTAATGAAAAGTTTGTTCCTAAATTTGACGGTATAACAACTGCGGGGCTGCTGTTAACGCTTGTTATCATCTTTACTTTCCAGGGTGATATCATATTGGAGAAACCGCTTCATGTGCTTCTGATTGCTGTGCCGTTGGTACTTCAGAACATTATTTCTGCCGTCTTTTCTTATCAACTGTGCCGATGGGCGAAATTGACTCACAATATTGCTGCCCCGGCTTCTCTTATTGCCGCGTCCGACTTTTTCGAATTGGCGGTAGCCGTTGCAATCGCTCTTTTCGGGCCTGATTCCCCGGTAGTGCTTGTATGCACGGTTGGCGTTCTTACAGAGGTTCCTATCATGCTGTTGCTTGTAAGATATATCAATAGGACAAAGCATTGGTTCCCTGAACAAAAAGTCCAAGGAGCAACTGAAAAATGATAACGGTGGCGTTTATCCGTGTTCATAACTCTTGCCGCAGCCGGATAGCAGAGGCGCTTACAAGCATTATTGTGTTTAAGTAATCCATATGCAGTACACCGTTTATTCGGTGAACTGCATTTTTTATTATATTAGCGTGAATATGGGAGCTATATTCTGTACTTCAGCTTATTATCAAAGAGTTCCGTCAGCGTTCTCTTGACTTCGCTGTCGTGGGAGTTTGAATGGGAAAACTTGATTTTCTCGCCGTCAGAGAGAGAAATAACAATTTTGCCGCTGTGACCGCTGTTTCTGCCATCAGCATCCATATATGTAGACTCGCATTTATAATAAAGCGTTTCAATGTCATGATATTTTATCTCAAGGTTTGCTGGGTCCTCTGCGAGGATTTGCCCCGATGTCATAGAGTAGTATTTATCATGATAATTCGCCCAGTGCTGCATCATCGCAACGCTTCCCTTCAGGAAGCCCTTGCCCTGATTCTTTATTTCACTCGAGAGCTTGGCATTCTCCTCCCTTTGGCTCTCTTTAGAGAGGTGGGCGACAATCAGTTTGTCCTTCATAAATATCAGATAACAGGCTTTTCTCTTAAAAAACGATTCTATTCGCTGCGCTTTAAGAACCCACACAACCACCTCGCTATTAACGGATTGATTGAGCGGCTCGGGTGAATTGTATTCGTGGGCTACATTTGTAATTGCCAGCTCTACGGGGCTCCCGCAGCTTTCACAGTACTTGCTGTTTGGTTCGAGCTTTGCTCCACATTGATTGCAGTGCATATTAACACACCTTTCTCTGTCTTATAGCGAATAAACTAAATCATTTATAATCTCTTCCATAGCTCGCTTACCTTTTTGCCGACGGCGGTTTCTATGTCCTCGACCTCTTCATCGCTCAGAGCCGAGGTTCCTTTGCCGCCTTTGAAGCACTCAATTCCTTTCAGCACGGCATCAAAGCGTTTTTTATTGATTTTGTTTTTTGTTACAAAAAGTAAGCAAACGGCAAGAAGCGCAAAGGGAATCAAGATAAACATCCATTTAATGCCCGAAACTATGCTCGCCTGGGCATAAGCAGAGGGGTCAAAATCTGTCACGGCCTTGCTTTTGAGCAGATTATACTCGGTCTGGTCAAAGCCCATAGCCTTAAGACCGATGCCCAGAACGAAAACCGCAACTCCACTGGCAAATTTGCGCAAAAAGGTAGTCAGCCCGCTGTAAAGTCCCTCCCTGCGCTTACTCGTCTGTATTTCATCAAGGTCAAAAATATCAGTGAGCATTGACCAGGTTGAAAGGTTGCCCGCCGACGCACCCGCGGCAATAAGAACGGCAAAAACAATCAGCACCGCCACAGGTGTGCCGCTGTTGACAAACGCGAAAAGCAACGAGGTCAGAAGCCATAGGGGTATGCCTATAAAGAGCGGGAACGCCTTGCCATTCTTTTGAGCTACGCCGCCGTATACTATCATAAACAGAATTTGACACACTAGCAGCACGCCCATAATCAGCTCATAGCTGCCGTATTTGAGCACAACAATGTCAACATAGAAGATAAATAAAGCCAGCACCAGGTCAACGCAAATCTGGAAGGTCAGGAATATGCCCAGGAAATTGCGGTAGGGCTTATTCTCAAGAAGCGACAGCCATACCCTGACTGTGGTTTTTTCAACCTCGGGCAGGTCCTTTTTCTCCGTTGTGCCAAGGAAAACAACAAGCCAGCAAAGACCAAAAATGGCCGCAAGAACTGCAGCCATAACAAGATAACCCTTTTTTTGTTCAGGACCGTTAACAGAGCCGCCGACGGCTTTGATTATCAGACCGGGAACGACCGCGCAAATCAGCGAGGCCGCGCCGGACATAACCATCCTCACCGTTGTGAAGGCGGTTCGTTCATTGTAGTCCGATGTAATATCTGAAAGAATTGTATTATATGGAACCATTACAATTGTGAATGCGGTGCCGAAATTCATGTAAGCTAAAGTGTGATAGATGATTTTAACGGTTGTGCCCTCAAGCCCGAAGGAATAAAACAACATGATGAAGGAAAGAAAGACGGGAACAATGCCGATCAAAAAGTACAGCCTTCTTCGCCCGTATTTTGAGCGGGTTTTATCCGAGAGCCTGCCCACAATCGGGTCTGTAACAGCGTCCCAGACCTTGCCGATTAAAATAATTGTCGAGGCTGCAATAACGGGCAGCCCCTCAACGAGAATCAGAAAATTCATGTAAAGCAGCGAAAAAACCAAAAACGCTCCGCCACCGTATATATCGCCGCTGCCGTAGCAAATCTTTGAAACCATGGATTTTTTCATATCAGCGCCTCTCTTCTTTTTGTTTTGGCTCAGCCAAGAACGGAGAAAATTGCTTTGATACTTTGTTTCGTATAGCGACTTTTTTGTATTTATTTGATTTCCTGTAGCATTAATTCCTGCAAAGCTTTGTTTTTAACATCTCCCATAACTAAATCGGTGAAGGGCTTGTGCTTAGAAACCGTCAGAATAATATCCTTGTCTGTTTCCATAAATATTTCGGCAAAAGGTTTATGAGTATTTTGTGAAATCATTTGAAGCTTATTTCGACTTTGCTGCTGGCTCAATTGCCTCTCGACCGGGTAGCCTCTGCCGAATTCGTCTGAAAACAGCTTTTCAAAAATATACTCAAGGTTGATGCCCCCTGCCCAGCCGAAGCCCTTGTTGAGGGCAAGCGAAATGCAGTTGCCGCCGTTAATCTGCCCAAACAGCCACGCGTCAAGCGGCTCTGTTATCAGCCCGCAAAAAACGCCGGGGTACTGCATAGCGGAAAGCAAGAAGCCCTGACCCGTGCCGCAGCCGCCGATAATCATATCGACCGCGCCAAGATTAAGAAGGACCGCGGCCATGAAACCGGTGTGGATATAGGTCAGCTCCGTTTCATATTCGCCCTCCCTCATGCCGGCATTAAAAACCTCAACGGGCTGTTTTTTCAGCGCGTTGATTATGAAAGGGTTCTTATCTCTTGCAGAAACTTCGTTTATAACTGCCACTCTCATTTTTCTTTCCTCCCGATTCATTTGCGGTAATGGCTAAAATTATATTAATTCTTCTTGCTAAACAGCACGCTCATAAAGCCCTTTTTGGCGGGCAGAGGTTTATCCTCATAGCTGTCAAGATAGACCTCGCTTTGTTTCTTTGAGGAGTCCATCGCCGCGAGCGCGAATTTTAGCACGTCTTTTCCTCTTTCGCCTGTCAGGACGTGTTCCCTGTCATACTTTATTGAGTCGATAAAGTCATGAGTTGAATTAATGAAGGAATCCTGCCAGTCATGCGGCATATCCCAGAATTCGGTAACCTTGCCGTCCCTGTACATTATGAGGGGGGCAACATCTCCGAGCATCTCGGCGGTGCATCTCGTAACCCAAAGAATTCCTCTTGAGCCCGTGATTTCCATACGCTCATCGCAGGTATAGTATTTGCCCTTAATGTACATATCCTCAGAGCAGGTTATATCCCACGCGCCGTAGAGCTTTTTATCCTTGTATTTCCACATAATGACCGCGGGCGAATCCTGACTGACATTGCCGAGCACCGCGGTTTCGTCAATCCACGCGCTTACCTTCTCAACCTCTCCGAAAAGGTCAATAAACATTGAGAATTTATGATACCCGTCATCAAACACAACAGGTCCGCCGCCCGAAAGCGTTTCGTTTAGCCTCCAGGTCCAGGAGAGGGTATCAACCGCCCAGCCTGTGGGCTTCAAATCGTCGGTCAGCTCAACACCGGCCTTTTTCGCGCGCATTTTTGAGGCCGGGGTGTTTTGGGAATTCAGCCCGCCATTATTCATCTTGTACCTTATGCCGCGCGCCTCGCCGATTTCGCCGCTCTCAAGCATTTGCTTCGCCCTCTGATAGGGGGGATAATGCACGAAGTTTTCAAATACCTTAAGCTTTACGTTATTCTCCTTCGCGGCGGCAATCATTTTGTTGCACTCATCGAGATTCATCGCCATAGGCTTCTGCACCGAAACATGCTTCTTTGCCTTGCAGGCCTGAACGGTCAATTCGCAGTGAAGATGATGGGGCACAAGGATTTCAACGCCCGTTACCTCCATATCCGCGAGAACCTCTTCGTATGTATCATAAACCTTGGGGATATTGTGTTCCTTAGCGAATTCCTCGGCTGCAGAGCGTTTTTTATCATATACTCCCCAAAGAACCGCGTCGTCTCTATCCTTATAGCCGGCAACATGAAGCGTGGCAATCCTGCCGCAGCCTATCAAAACAAATTTCATCATGTAAACTCCTCCTATCTTAATAACAGATATTCGACGGAATAATGATCAGACGGTTTCTTGCATAACAGCACTTTCATAGGCCGCACGCTTTTGATTCATATATGCCGGAATCGGAACATCCCACCAGCCGAAGGCCTTGCCGCCTGTATACGGATACTCTCTTGAAACATCAACGCATATAAGTGCAGGTTTATCGGCTTTAATCGCGGAGTTAAGAGCGTTTTCAAGCTCTTCTTTTGTGTCGGCTTTATAAGCGTCAATATTAAACGCCTTTGCAATGCTGAAGAAATCGGGGCTGTAAACCTCGCCGCCCCTCATGAAGTCATTGCCAAAGGCGGTTTCCTCGCCGAGAGCATCCATCTGAAGGTCCTTAATCGCCATCCAGCCGCAGTTGTTGGCGAGCACGATAACAACGGGTATGTCATACTGAGCCATTGTTGAAAGTTCCTGAATAATCATCATGAAATCGCCGTCGCCCAGTAAAGCGACAACGGGTGCTTCTGGCTTTGCGAGCTTCGCGCCCATGGCGGCGGGGACTGCCCAGCCCATGGTTGAGAACCCGCCCGTGGTTAGGTTGCAGTACGGCTTTTTGTAGCAATACTCCTGGAACAGCTGCGCCTGAGTGTTACCTGATGAGGTCGAGATAATGGTATCGTCAGGCAGGGCTTTATTCATTATGCCTATCATCTGAGAAATGGTAATTTTATCGCTTTTGACAGCGCGGTAATCCTCTTTATATTTTGCCCAGTCGGCCCTAAGCGCCTTGATTTCGTCAAGGTATTCTTTTCTGTCGACATTATCGGTGTAGTTATCAACAAGCTTTTTAAGGCTGTCGCTCAAATCTGCTATTATGCCTACATCCGCGCCGTAGTTTTTGCCTATTTCGCCCGCGTCAATATCAATATGTATAAGCTTCGTGTCAGGGAAGTTAAAGGCAATTCCCTTTCTGTATGAGCAGGTAGTTTCGTCTGCGAAGCGCGCGCCCACGGCTAAAACAACATCTGCCTCACGGCAAATTTTAAGCCCTATGGGAGTGCCCTTTGAGCCTGTGTGGAAACAATACTGCTCATGCTCCTCGCTGACGGCTCCCTTGCCCGCGAGAGTTGTGACAATCGCCGCCCCCCATTTCTCCGCAAGCGAGTTAATAAGGTCTGCCGCTTTTGCGCGAAGCGCTCCGCCGCCCGCGAGAATTACGGGGCGTTTAGCCGTGCGCATTAAGCTGATTGCCTGGTCAATATATTTCATATCCGCGCAGGGCAGCCCGGCGGCTTTTTCATTCTCAACAGGCATAAGAGCGCATTCAACCGCGCTCGCCTGCACATCCATTGGCAGCGCAATAACGCACGGGCCGCTTCTGCCCGTGGTCATTTGGTTGAATGCTCTGTGAATAATTCTGGGCAGCTGACCTGTCGTCTCAGCCCTCCAGCTTCTTTTTGCCAAAGGCTCAAGGCTGCGGATAATGTTGCTGTCGGTATAGCGTTCAATCTCCTGCAGCACGCCGACGCCCTTCATATGCACATGAGTATCGCCGCAGAGCTGTAAGAACGCCGTTGAATCAACATATGCCGTGCCAAGCCCTATGCTTGTATTCAGTGACCCCGGTCCTATTGAGGCAAAGCAAGCGAGAGGCTTGCCGGAAACCCTGAAATATCCGTCGGCTATTGCGGTCGCGGTCTGCTCATGTTTCACCTGTATGTATTTGATTTTGCCCTCTGCTTCTTCTTTTCGGATAGCATCGAATAAGCCCAGAACCCCGTGCCCCGGGATTCCGAGAATATAAGGGACACCCTCTTCGACAAGCTGCTTGACAATGATCTCTCCGCCTGTTAATTTCATGCTGTTACCTCCTGTATTGATTATATCAAAATAATATATTACATAAACATATAAATTACTCTTGGAATGATATAATTAATTTGTAAAGCATGTGGCGATATCGCCACTCAATTCGCGCAGAGCTGATGAATCAGGCATATTCACAATAACTAAAACCGAGAAAAGATTTCTATTTTAATAACCAACTCTGATTATTATTTTTCAAAAAATATTTTATCAAACAATATTTTACCTCTTAAAAATGGCATTGTCAATCAATTACTGATATATTATCACTTAATCCGCTGTAACGATGTGATAATAGTCTGAATAGCAATTATAAGTAACGAAGACAAGCATCAGGCTGATTATTACGCAATAAATCTGAACGCCCCATACATTGAACCAAAGCGATTCTTTGTATAGGGCAAGTCATTATCAGTGTATTCTTTGACGCATCAAACTCAGTCGGGACATTTGCCATAATCTGTTTGCTGACCTTAAAATTCTCTCATCACCCGGTGCTTTTCAAAGAAGTCCTGTTTGGTCACGGGCGGCAGGCAGGTATTGCCGCGGCAAACATAAAAAGCGGTCTCTCCTCCCAGTAGCGGATAACCGGGGTCATTGTCAGCCGTAACCCTGACAATGCTGTCAGACGGCACAAAAAATGACAACTCCTTTTGGTCAAAGTCTTTTGGGCTCAAGGCTACTGTTATCATTTCGGGAGGCTCAATATAATCGGACAAGGACATCAAAAACATAGCGTAGCCCGCGGGGTAATCCTTTGCCTCACCTGACATAAAAGCGAGCTGCTTTTGCAGAATTTCGTCGGCTTTCTCATCTGAAGCGAGATATTTGAGCCTCACAAGGTTATAAGCCATCAGCGAATTGCCGCTCGGAACAGCGCCGTCATAGCTTTCCTTCGAGCGAATAATCAGCGCTTCACTTTCCTTACTGTTAAAATAAAATCCGCCGCTTTCATAATCAAAGAAATTGTCTGTAACCTTATCGGCTATCTTCTCTGCCCGGCTGAGATAAGCGCGGTCAAAGGTTACTTCATACAAGCTAATCAGCGCGAAAATATAGCCCGCATAATCATCCAAAAAGCCCTTTTCGCCCTGCTTGCCGTTTCGCCAGCTTACATAGAGCGTATCGCCCTCGCACAAATTCTGCGATAAAAACTGCATCGCGCGTTCCGCCGCACGCAAATAATCAATATTTCGGCTGATTCTGTACAGAAAGCACAGTGCCGAAATCATAAGGCAATTCCATGAGGTGAGGATTTTATCATCCGTGTGAAGCTTGGCTCGTTCCCTGCGGTAATCACGGATTTGATGCAGAAATTGGTCAAACCTATCCGTCAGCTCCTTCACATTCAGAAGGTTCGGTATGCTTTTACCTTCAAAATTGCCGCTGTCCGAGATTCCGTAATACGAGCTGAACGCCGCCCCGTCATTGTCACCGAGTATCTTATTGATTTCGTCAGGCGTGAAAACATAGAATTTTCCTTCCTCGCCATCGCTGTCAGCGTCCTGCGCACTGAAGAATCCGCCGTCAGGTGAGGTCATTTCAGTCATAATATATGAAGCCGTTTTCTTGGCAATCTGCATATATAACGGCTTGCCCGTGAGCTCGTATGCCCTGCAGTAAGCGAGGATGAGAAGCGCATTGTCATACAGCATTTTTTCAAAATGGGGAACAAGAAAATATCTGTCGGTGGAATATCGGCTGAATCCATAGCCGATGTGGTCAAATATCCCCCCTCTATACATTTGCTGCAGCGTGGTTTCCACCATTCTCATGGCTTCCCGGTCGCCGCGCTTTTTAGCCTGCTGCATTAGGAACAGCAGATTATGGGGTGCGGGGAATTTCGGTGCGTTCCCGAAGCCGCCGTACCTTTCATCAAAGCTCTGCATATACATTTTCATAGCCCGCCGCGGCAAGGTTTCATCTGTTTCGGATGTATTCGTCTGACGTTTTTTTAACGCGTCAACTATCTCATTCGCCGAGTTCAGAAGAGCGCCGCGGTCATTTTGCCACTTATCATGCACAGTTAAGAGAAGCTCTTTGAGACCTAAAGAGCCGTATCTCGCAGTTTTAGGAAAATAGGTTCCGGCAAAAAACGGTTTTTGCTCGGCTGTTATAAAAATGCTCATCGGCCAGCCGCCGCTACCGGTAAAAGCCTGGCAGACGGCCATGTATATTCCGTCAATGTCGGGGCGTTCTTCCTTATCCACCTTAATCGCTATGAAGTACCGATTCAAAATCTGAGCTATTTCATTATCCTCAAAGCTTTCGTGCGCCATCACATGACACCAATGGCAGGTGCTGTACCCTATGCTCAGAAAAATCGGCTTGTCCTCAGCTGAAGCCTTTTCAAAAGCCTCTGCGCCCCAGGGATACCAGTCCACGGGGTTCTCCGCGTGCTGCAGCAGATAAGGGCTTGTTTGGCCGTCTAAATGATTAGTCATTGGTTTTCCCCATTTTTCAGATTTCCTGTTGCCATGCAAATATCTTTAATAATACTTGTTTGATATTCTCATTATCTTACATTATAACGCATTTATTCATTTTGTTCCATCATTAACAGGCGCTATTCGGGAAGGGAAGGCGTCTAACAAACCATTCTCACATTTCAAGGGGGTCTGTCAAAAACAACCCTTGCCTTTTGGGGCTTCAAAAGAAACAGCCAT
>CAYUXK010000030.1:0-10292 GCA_964448835.1 uncultured Clostridium sp.
AATACAAAATCGCCGAGGAGAAGCTGATTGCATACAGCACGCTTTGCTGCGCGTCGGACAGGGTTTATATAACATATCCAAAGCGAAATTCTCAAGGCGAGGGACTGGAGCCGAGCGAGCTTGTGGCAAGGATAAGCGAGTTATTCCCCAAATGCAACAAAACAGACGCTTCAACGCAGGAGGGGATTTTCTTTGTAGAGGGTGAAGAATGCGCTTTTGAGCGGCTTGCAAAAGAGAAGCGTAAAGGCTCACAGCTTTACACAGCTTTATATGATTATTTTTCACGCCTGCCTAAATATGAGGACAGGTTAAAAGCACTTGAACGCGCGGCGAGAGGCAGGGAATTCAAGCTCGAAGACAATGAGGCGGTCAAAGGCCTTTTTGGCGGCGATATGTGGCTGTCGGCATCTCGCATTGAATCATTTTACAAGTGTAAATTTAATTATTTTTGCAAATACACTCTTAAAGCAAGTCCGCGCCTTATAGCCAAAATTGACCCGATGCAGCGCGGAAATGTTATTCACCATGTGCTCGAAAATTTACTCAGAGATAACCCCGGCGATGAGTTTATCAATCTGTCACCTGATGACAGACTCGCGCAGGTCAGAAAAATTATGGATGCTTACCTCGGCGAGATGCTCGCGGGCGAAGAAAAGGACAATCGCTTTCTTGCTAATTACGATAAGCTTGCCGTTACCATTAACGAGGTGGCGGGCAGGCTAGCCGCGGAGTTTGCTGTGAGCAAATTCAGACCCGCAGATATGGAGCTGACAATTGGTCAAGACGAATTAATTGAGGCATACACTCTGCCGATTGATAATGCAGAGAAAATAATGCTGTCAGGCAAAATTGACCGCGTTGACACGGCGGAAATCGGCGGCAATAGATATTTTCGTGTGGTTGATTATAAATCGTCCGTAAAGAAGTTTTCTTTGAGCGATTGCCTGCACGGGCTTAATCTGCAGATGATTCTTTACCTGTTTGCTTTGTGGCAAAACGGCACAAATCAATATGTCGATACAACCCCCGCGGGCGTGCTGTATTTTGCCGCTAATATACCGTCAATTTCAGCGGGCAGGAATGCTTCCGATGCCGAGGTGTTAGAAAAGCAGATGAAAGCAAGACGCATGACGGGCTTCGTGCTCAATAACGCAGATGTAATTGATGCGATGGACAGCAATGGCAAGTTTATACCTGACCCCCAAACATCTTCTATCCGATTAGAAGAGCTTGAGAAGTTGAAGCAGCGCGCAGATGCCTTGCTTATCGAAATGGCCAAGTCACTGAAAAACGGTGAAATCAGCGCCTTGCCCGCTTTTGGCAAAAACTATCAAAATGTTTGTGACAACTGCGATTACAAAACAGTCTGCCTTTATGAGGACGGAATCGCGCGGTGTGAAATGGATGATATGACTCACGCTCAGGCGCTTAGTGAGCTTAACGCAGAGGAGGTGAACGACGATGGAGTGGACTCTTGACCAGCAAAATGCCATTAAGGCGCGGGGCGGAACTCTTCTCGTCAGCGCCGCCGCGGGTTCGGGCAAAACTGCCGTACTCGTTGAGAGGGTGATACGCCGCCTAACCGATAAGGTTAACCCCTGCGGTGTTCGCCAGCTTCTCATTGTCACCTTCACAAACGCCGCCGCGGCTCAAATGAAAGAAAAAATATCCGCCGCGATAACAAAACAAATTCTGCTCGAGCCGAGCAACAAATACCTTCGCCGTCAGCAGATGCTTTTGCCGCTCGCGAGCATATGCACCATTGACTCGTTTTGTATTAACCTTGTCAGGGAGAACTTCCTTGCGCTGGATGTTGCGCCGGATTTCCGTTTACTTGATGCACAGCGGCTTGATGTGCTTTCAAATGAAGCGCTTGACACGGTTGTAAGCGCTCTTTATGATGAATCCTCGACCGCCTTCCAGCGGCTTTGCTCGCTTATCAGTGACTATCGTGACGATACTATGCTGACAAAGATTATTAAAGACTTGCATATAACCTCTCAGGCATATCCATATCCTGAAAAATGGCTTGATTCGCTGGTTGCTGATTTTATAGATCCAAAGCCAATTCGCGAAAGCGTATGGGGCAGGGAGATACTGACCTTTATCAGGAAAAATCTGGATTATCTTGAGGAATGCACCAAAGTAGCGCTTGGCATTGTCGCAGATGATGATGAGCTGCGTGATAGATTAACAGAGAATTTCGAGGATGATATTAAGCTGATTAACCGCCTTCGAGATGCTGTTAACACCCTCGGATGGGATGAGCTTATAGAAAAATTCGACGATGAGAGTAAAGCGTTCAAGCGCCTTAATCCGGTCAGGGGCTACACAGGCGAAAACAAGGACCGCTGTTCAGAATACCGAAAGCTTGTTAAGAAAGATATTAATGATATTTTAGGGCTGTTTGTTGTAACCGAGGCCGAGTATAATGAAGATACACAGTCGCTGCAAGAGGTTGTCAGTGAGCTTGTTAACGCCGTCAAGCAGTATGCCGAGGAATTTGACAAACTCAAAAAGGCTGAGAACGGCGCGGATTTTTCAGATATTCTGCACCTTACCCTAAAGCTTCTTCAGGATGAAAACGGCGAAAAAACCGAGCTTGCCAAAGAATTAAGCCTGGGCTATGCCGAAATTCTTGTAGATGAGTACCAGGATGTAAACGAGGCGCAGGATTGTATATTTAAGGCGCTTTCGGATGACGAGAAAAACCTCTTTATGGTCGGCGATGTTAAGCAAAGCATCTATCGCTTCCGCCAGGCCATGCCCGAAATTTTCCTTCGCCGCCGCGAAAAGCTGCCAAGGTATAACGGCAGCTGCCCGGCTACGATTACGCTCGGCAAGAATTTCAGAAGCCGTCAAGGCGTAACGGATACAGTCAATTTCATTTTTTCGCAGGCAATGAGCGTTGAGGCCGGCGGATTAGTATACGATGACAATGAGAGGCTTGTCTACGGCGCCGAATATCCCGCGAGAGACGAAGCGGATGCCGAGCTTCATATCATTGAAGCGGCAGATGGAGCGATAAAAGGTGATTTGATACAAATCCAGGCTGTTTATGTCGCGGATTATATTGAGAACGCGATCAATAGCGGTATGCTTATTCAAAACGGCGAGGAGAGACGCCAGGCAACCTACAAGGACTTTTGTATCATGTTGCGTGAAGTCGCTAATTCCGGCGAGTTCTTTTTACAGGAATTTGCCTCGAGGGGAATACCCGTTTACTGCGATAAGGATGAGAACTTTTTTAAATCGCCCGAAATCGGCTTTATGCTTTCCCTGCTTCGTGTGCTTGACAATCCCGTTGATGATATATCGCTTTTGACCGTTATGCTTTCGCCGGTTTTCGGCTTTACGCCCGATGACCTCGCGCTTATGAGAAGCAAGTCAAGGCGAGGGACAATATATCACTGCGCCGTTGTGAATGCCAAAGATGGGAATATTAAGTGCAAGCAGTTCCTTGAGCGCCTAAGCTATTTACATGACATTGCCTCCACGGTGAGCGCGGGCGAGCTTGTGCGCAGGCTGATTGACGAAACGGGCTATGGCGCGATTGTGGGCGTAATGCAGGACTCGGAGAAACGCAAGACTAATCTGCACCTTCTGGTTGAATGTGTCAAAAACTATGAGAAATATGCCTGCTCAGGGCTTTCGGGCTTTATCAGATACGCTGACAGCCTGTCTGCTATAAATGGCGGTAAGGTGTCGGGCGCGAAGGTGTCCGAGAACACTGATGCCGTCAGGATAACCACAATCCATAAAAGTAAAGGTCTTGAGTTTCCCGTTTGTTTCCTTGCCTGCTGTGAATCCGAAATAAGAAGTCCCAAAAGAGGTGAATTTGTCACCGCGCGCGTGTGCGGCATAGGCATAAGAAGCAGCGATAAAAGCGGTTTAAGAAAGTATGAAACGCTAAACTCCACAGCCGCAAGGCTTGAGACGATACGAGAGAACCACTCAGATGAGATGCGGCTTCTATATGTCGCATTGACAAGAGCAAAGGAAAAAATAATTATGCTCAGCGCGAGTAATGATGTTGCAAAGTCGCTAGTTTCATCAACTTATCTATTTGACAGTAAGGGGCTTAATCCCTTTGCCGTTTCTCAAAGCAAGAACTTCGCCGATATTATATACGCTGCACTGCTTCGCCACCCCGATGCTCACGCCTTGCGCACGCTTTGCGCTGTGGGCAGCGATAAGGTTTTGCCGTGCGCCGGCAGGCTGACGGTTAAAATCGTAAAGGGTTATGAAAAACAAGAAATAGTTGAGCAAGCCGCTGAGCCTGAGCAGGCGGATGCCGCCCTGATTGAAGAGGTTGAGCAGAGGCTTAAGTATAAATATCCTTACGCCTCGCTTGATTCTGTTGTGGCTAAACGCATAGCGTCAAAGCTGAATATCAATAAATTTGACAGCACTTGGTTCGCGAGTGAAATACCCGCGTTTATGAGCAGGGGAGAGCTTACGCCTGCCCAGCGGGGCACGGCAACCCACCGATTTATGCAGTTCGCAGATTATGACGCCGCTTCCTTGAGCGTTGAGGTCGAAATCGGGCGGCTAAAAGAAAACGGATACATTAACTTCCTTGAGGCTCAGTCGGTTGAGCGCGATAAGGTTAAAGCCTTTTTTGAAGGCCCGCTTGCCGCGAGAATAGCAAAGGCGGAAAAGGTCTACAGGGAATACGCTTTTAAGCTGAATGTACCCGTCAGAGAAATGTACAGCGGCATTGACGATTGCGCGGCGAATGAAAGCCTGATGATTGAGGGCGTTGTGGACTGCGCCTTCATTGAGGGCGGCGAAATTGTTATAGTTGATTATAAAACCGACCGCTCTGTCACAGCAAATGAGCTTGCAGAAAGATATTCCGATCAGCTGGGAATTTACCGCCGCGCTCTTTCGCAGGTGCTCGGTTTGCCGACTAAACAGGCATATATTTATTCGTTTGAGCTTGGCGAAAGCATAGAAATAAAGTAATTTTAAAAAAACACTTGCATTTTTCACTTGCCTGTGCTAAAATCCCTTTGTTATGTTTCATGGATTTGAGAAAGAGGTGACAACAATGAAAGAAGGCATCCATCCCGAGTATAAGCAGACTACCGTTCGCTGCGCTTGCGGAGAAGTTATCGAAACAGGCTCAACAAAAGAGAATCTCCGCGTTGATATTTGCTCCAAGTGTCACCCGTTCTTTACGGGCAAGCAAAAGCTTGTTGACACCGGTGGTCGCGTTGACCGCTTTAATAAGCGTTTCAATTTAAACAAAACCGAGAAATAAGCAACTAGTGCGGCGCAGCAATGCGCCGCTTTGCTTTCCATAAGGAGGCGGCATATGAGCAGCTATATCACTGTCAGGGGCAGTGCGAGCGATGAATTTACCGTCAAGCATTCCCGTTTCATAGGTCACATTATGCCTGTGACCACCCGCGAGCAGGCAGAGCAGTTCATCGCTCAGGTGAGTAAAAAGCATTGGGACGCTACCCACAATGTTTACGCCTATGTTTTGCGCGACGGTCAGATGCGCCGATATTCTGATGACGGCGAGCCGCAGGGTACTGCGGGCATTCCCGTTCTTGATGTTTTACTCAAAAGCGGACTGACCGACTGTGCCGTGGTTGTTACCCGCTACTTTGGCGGCATCATGCTCGGAGCAGGCGGACTTGTCAGAGCATATTCCCACGCGGCATCCCTTGCCGTTGAGGCGGGCGGCATTGTCACGCGCGCGCTTTGCCAGCGGCTTGAGGTAAAGTGCGATTACAATTTTTACGGCAAGCTTGCGGCGGCAATTCCCAACGAGGGCGGGGTAATAGAGAATACCGCCTTTGAGGACTCGGTGAGGCTCGTTTTTCGCCTCAGGTCGGACTCGGTCGGCGCTTTTAACAATAAGCTGACCGATATGAGCAGCGGCAGGTTTTTTTCGGAAAAAATTGAAGAAATTTACTGCGATATTGATTAAATAAGAATATGAACCGCCGATGCGCATTTAATTTGAAAAAAATTCGGATTTTTTGCAGGAATCGGCGGTTTTTGCTCGTATGTATTATCGAGAGTAAGGAGTGAAATCTACTTGGAAAAGACCATCAGCCGTATCGCCTGTGAGCGAGAGCATATGTATCTTTCACCGCTTGCCGCCTTTGCGGATGAATCCTGCGGAAGGCTCAAAGAGCAGGAGGAATGCCCTGTACGCACAGTGTTTCAGCGTGACAGAGACAGAATTATTCACTGCAGCTCCTTTCGCCGCTTAAAGCATAAAACTCAGGTTTTCCTTTCGCCTGAGGGTGATTATTACCGTACCCGCCTGACTCATACCCTCGAGGTGGCTCAGATTGCGCGCACAATAGCCGGCGCTCTGTGCCTCAACGGCGATTTAACCGAGGCAATAGCTCTCGGTCACGACCTCGGGCACACTCCCTTTGGTCATGCCGGCGAGCGGGCTCTGGACGATGTGCGACCCGGCGGCTTCAAGCATTACAGCCAAAGCCTGAGAGTTGTGGACAAGCTTGAGAAGGACGGCGCGGGGCTTAACCTTACTTATGAGGTGCGCAATGGAATTGAGCGCCATACAGGCGGCGAGCCCGCCTGCACCCTTGAGGGCAGAATAGTCCGCCTTGCCGACAGAATTGCCTATATTAATCACGATATTGATGACGCCGCCGCCGCGGGAGTTTTGAGCGAGAGCGATATTCCGAGCGAGCTTACCGATATTCTCGGCCACAGCAAAAGCGCGCGGATAAATACGCTTGTGCTCAACACTATTCAAAGCAGCAAAGAGGATATTGTGCTTGACAATAGAATCGGCGAGGCATTCAAAAAGCTTCATGATTTTATGTTCGAAAAGGTTTACACAAACCCCACCTGCAAAAGCGAAGAGGGCAAGGCAATTGATATGATTCAGTATCTCTACGGCTATTTCGTGAAGAATCCCGATAAGCTTCCGGAAAGCTTTTTACATATTGTTGAGTCAGACGGTGTCGAGACCGCCGCATGCGATTATATTGCGGGCATGACCGACCGCTATGCCGTGAGAGTGTTTAACGAGATGTTTATTCCAAAGGCGTGGATGTATTAATTTGTTATTTATTGTTTTTCTAATCTTATTGTAAGGGGGCGTGAGCGTGGCAATCAGCGACAGGTTTTTGCAGGAGCTGCAGGCGAGGGTTGATATTGAGCAGGTTGTTACGCCATATGTCAATTTGCGCCGCCGTGGCAGAACATTAACCGGGCTTTGTCCATTTCACAACGAAAAAACTCCTTCGTTTACCGTCTACCCCGAAACCCAGTCGTTTTATTGCTTCGGCTGCGGCGCGGGCGGCGATGTAATAACCTTCGTGCGCAGAATCGAAAACCTTGACTATGTTGAGGCTGTAAAGAATGTAGCGCAAATGGCGGGTATGTCAATGCCTGAGGACGGCTTTGACGATACCCTGTCAAAGACACGCGCGCGTGTGCTTTCAGCCAACCGTGAAGCGGCAAGGTTTTTTCATAACTGCCTGTTTTCAGATCAGGGCAGGGAGGCTCTCGATTATTTTTTGAAAAGAGGGCTTACGCTCCAAACAATTAATCACTTCGGCTTGGGCTTCGCGCCGAATGAGTGGCGAGAGCTCATTGAGTATATGCGTTCCCTCGGCTATTCGCAGGAGGAGCTTGTGCAGGCTAACCTTGCCAGGCGAAACGATAAAAACGGTAAGGCGAGCTATTTCGATAATTTCAGAAACAGGGTAATGTTCCCGATTATTGATTTGCGGGGCAATGTCATTGCGTTTGGCGGCAGGATTTTGGATGACTCAAAGCCAAAGTATGTCAACACCTCTGATACGCTGGTTTACAAAAAAAGTCTCGGCGTTTTCGCTCTGAACTTTGCCAAGAACGCAAACGAAGGCAAGCTAATTCTTGTCGAGGGCTATATGGATGTTATAACCCTGCACCAGGCGGGCTTCACCAACGCCATAGCGTGCCTGGGCACAGCGTTCACACGCGAGCAGGCGAATCTTATTGCGCGCTATGCCGACGAAATAATTGTCTGCTACGATAATGACGACCCGGGCAGGGAGGCAACTCGCAAGGCGCTGCCGCTGCTTAACAGTACAGGCAAAAAAATCCGTGTGGTCAGAATGACGGGCGGCAAGGACGCGGATGAAATTATACGCGTTCACGGCAAGGAGCGTTTCGCTTCGCTCCTCGAAACGGCCGCCAACGAAACCGAGTATAAGCTAATCAGCGAGCGGGAGAAGTATGACCTCGAAACCGATGACGGCAAGCTGAATTTCCTTGTCGCCGCGGCGGATATTCTCTCGAGACGCGGCAATATTGAGTGCGACATCTATGTAACCCGCCTGGCAAACGAGCTGTCGGTCAATAAAGAAGCGATTCTTTCGCAAGTGCGCTCACGGCGAAACTATAATCAAAAGCGCGATGCCGCCGAGCATAACAAACAGCTTGAGCGAAAGACTATGAATTTTGACGATAAAAACAATCCCGAAAGGGCAAAGAATATAAGAGCGGCAAATGCCGAAGAGACCTTGATTGCCTCTTTTATGCGAAACCCGGATTTTTACGAGAGGCTTAAAAGCAAAATTTCGCCGGGCGATTTCGTAACGCATTTTAATAAACGCGTTTACACATCACTCTGTAGAATCCTTGATGAAGGGCTTGTGCCCGAAATTGTTTTGTTTGCAAAGGATTTTTCACCTGTTGAAATGGATACCGTAACGCGCCTGTCAAACCTCGGCGCGCAAATCGCGAACAGCCTCGCGGAGTGTGAGGACTGTATTAAAATTCTCAAGTCGAAGGAGGACGACAAGCCGAAAAACATCGCTGAATTGAGCGATGAGGAATATTTAAAGCTGTTTAAGAAATAATTAGATACATAGGGGAGAAAAGATTATGGAGAACACCACAGAAAAAAAGAGCCCGATTAAGATGCTTGTCGAAAAAGGCAAAGCTTCAGGCAAGCTCACAACTCAAGAAATCGAGTCCGCTATTGTGGAGATGGACCTTGATATCGAGGAGTTGGACAAGCTCTATGATACAATCGAAAACCAGAATATCGAAATCATAGACGACCTTACGAGTGATGTATTCGAAAACGCGTTTGAAATCGAAATCCCGAAATCAGGGGATTCCGAAGGCGTCTCCGAGGATAAGAGCGTGACGGTTGATGACCCGGTTAAGGTTTACCTCAAAGAAATCGGCCGCGTTCCGCTGCTCACCCCCGAGGAGGAGATAGAGCTTGCAATCCGCATCGCCGATGATGACGAATACGCCAAGAAGCGCCTGGCGGAGGCTAACCTGCGCCTTGTTGTCAGCATCGCAAAAAGGTATGTCGGCAGAGGAATGCAGTTCCTTGACCTTATCCAGGAGGGTAATCTGGGTCTTATCAAAGCGGTAGACAAATTTGATTATACAAAGGGCTTCAAGTTTTCGACCTATGCGACCTGGTGGATAAGGCAGGCAATCACAAGGGCTATCGCCGACCAGGCGAGGACTATCCGTATCCCCGTTCATATGGTTGAAACAATAAATAAGGTCAAGAAGACCAACAGCCAGCTGCTGCACCAAAACGGCCGTGACCCGACAGCCGAGGAAATAGCTGTGGTGCTCGAAATGCCGGTTGACAAGGTGCGTGAGATTCTGCGTGTAGCGCAGGAGCCCGTGTCGCTCGAAACTCCCATAGGCGAGGAGGAGGACAGCCACCTTGGCGACTTCATCCCCGACGACGATGCTCCCGCTCCTGCGGACGCCGCATCAATGCTTCTTCTTAAGGAGCAGCTCGGCGAGGTGCTTAAGACGCTCACCCCGAGGGAAGAAAAGGTGCTTGCCCTTCGCTTCGGTTTGGTTGACGGCCATCCGCATACCCTTGAGGAGGTTGGCAAGGAATTCAATGTAACACGTGAGCGCATTCGCCAGATTGAGGCAAAGGCACTGCGCAAGCTTCGCCACCCCAGCAGGAGCAAACGCCTTAAGGACTTCCTGGATTAATCGATTATAAACAAGCAACCCGCCGAGGGATAATCCTTCGGCGGGTTATGATTTAATTATACAACTATGTATCCAACAACTTCAGCCTCGGCGTTAGGCCGCGCTGTAAGTGTTTTAAGTATCATGTAGTAAACAAAAACCGCGTCGGCTTTGCCGCCTTTTGTCTGCCAATCCTTGAGCTTTATGGTCGCCTTGAGCGTTGTTACAGCGTCGCCGTTCGAGTCAAGGCAGGTCTGAGTGTGAACATACTCCGCCCGCGGCAGTCTGAAGGCTTCAAGGTAATCCTCGCGGCTTTGCCCTTCGGGTATAAATTCAGTGCGGCTGTT
>CAYUXK010000030.1:10392-13025 GCA_964448835.1 uncultured Clostridium sp.
GGGAGATATTCGATTTCATTCTCAACAAGGCTGCTGCCGGCCGCCTCAAGGTAGCCGCGTGTGTAAGCCTCAAAGTATTCAAGACTCAGGGAAACCTTTAACAAATCTTTCTCGTCCTCCGCTGCGGTGTTGGCGCCGAAACGAATACTGTCGCCGAAATCATAGAGCGAAAGCCCGGGCATAACGGTGTCAAGGTCAACAACGCAGATGCCCTCGTTTGTTTCATCGTCAAACATAACATTATTAAGCTTTGTATCATTATGAGTAACGCGAAGGGGAAGCTCGCCTTTGTTGAGAAGGTCAACCAGCACGCTGCAATCCTTCTCGCGCTCAAGCACAAAATCAATCTCTGCTTTTGCCGTGTCGGCTCTGCCCGAAAGGTTAGCGGCCACAGCCTTTTTGAAATCGGCTATGCGCGAAACGGTATTATGAAAATTCGGAATTGTTTCTTTAAGTTTATCAATCGGATATTCGGCAAGCAGACATTGAAATTTGCCGAAGGCCTTTGCCGCGTTATAGAAGACCATTGTATCCTCAACCGCCTGACATGAGTGAGCGCCGGCAACATAATTGTAGCAACGCCAATAGCGCGAGGAACTGTCGCAGAAATATGATTTATTATCCTTGGTGAAATAAACATACAGCGCTTCCTTCTCGGTGCAGCCGCCGTTTTGGCGGACTATTTCCTGAAGGTAATCGGTTACGCCCACAATGTTCTCCATCAAAGCGTCGGGATCTTTAAAAACATTGGTGTTAATCTGCTGAATGAGATATTTGCGAACGCTGTCGCCGTCAAGAAACTCAAGCACAAAGGTGTTATTGATGTGACCGTCATGCAGCTGAGTGCATCCGACATACTCACCCTTGAACTTAAAAACGGTTGACAGCTCGCCTATGTTAACATTCGAGTAATCCAATTAAAGACACACCCTTCAAAATAATTACAGAGCCTCAACAATGGCTTTGGTGTCTTGTGCAATTACAAGCTCTTCATCGGTGGGTATAACAAAGACCTTGACCTTAGACTGCGCTGTTGAAAGCTCGCCCTCTTTGCCCTTGCGCAGGATTTGATTTTGAGCCTCGTCAATTTCAACGCCGAGATAGGAGAGGTTTGTGCAAACGTTGCGGCGAAGGTCAACAGTGTTTTCGCCGAGACCGCCGGTGAAAACTATCGCGTCAACACCATCCATCGCGGCGGCGTAAGCGCCGATATACTTGCGGATTTGATAATGCTGAATCTTTCTGGCGAGGATGGCGCGCTCGTTGCCCTCTTTTTCTGCGGCGAGAACATCTCTATCGTCGCTCGACACGCCGGAAATACCGAGAATGCCTGATTCTTTGTTAAGAATTCTGCAGGTTTCTTCGGGAGTCCAGCCCTCTTTATCCTGCAGGTAGGTGATAACAGACGGGTCAACAGCGCCGGAGCGTGTGCCCATAATGAAGCCGTCAAGCGGGGTAAGACCCATGCTGGTATCAATAACCTTGCCGTTTTTGATTGCCGTTATGGAAGAACCGTTGCCGAGGTGGCAGGTAATGATTTTGGTATCCTTAATATCCTTTCCCATAAGTTTTGCGCAGCGCGCGCTCACGAAGCGGTGAGAGGTGCCGTGGAAGCCGTAGCGGCGAACCTTGTACTTCTCATAATATTCATAAGGAATGGGAAAAATGTATGCCTCGGGGGGCATTGTTGAATGAAACGCGTTATCAAAAACAACGACCTCCGGAACTTCCTCGCCAAAAACATCAATGCAAGCGCGAATTCCTTGAATGTGAGCCGGGTTGTGCAGAGGAGCGAGGTCGCACAGGCTCTCAATTCCTTTAATGACTTCGGGAGTAACAAGAACGCTCTCCTTAAAGATAGCGCCGCCCTGAACGATTCTGTGACCAATGGCCGATATTTCAGAGAGGCTGTCAATAACCTTGGATTCTCCCTTGGTCAGTACATTCTTAACCTTAAGGAAAGCGGCTGTGTGGTTATCAATCTTAACATCATAGGAAAAAGTGTATCCGCTCGCTGTGGAGCCGCTGATTTTCCCGTCAATGCCGATTCTTTCGCAGTTGCCCTTTGCAACCATGGTCTCCGTTGTCATATCAATCAGCTGGTACTTTAATGATGAACTGCCTGCGTTGATTACGAGGATTTTCAATTTTAACACTCCAATAATAATATTCGCTTGTAAATAGTGTAAACCTGTTATATTATATACATGTGAATTGGATTTTTCAAGTGCTTTTTTCAAAGTGAAGAAATCTTTGAGACAGCGGGGGAAGGAAGTGCAATAATTATGAATGTCTGCGGCGTTGTTGCGGAGTATAACCCGTTCCATCTCGGTCACGCCTGCCAGCTTGAGCAAACAAGGCTCGCGGGTGCTACGCATATAGTCGCGGTTATGAGCGGCAGCTTTGTCCAGCGCGGCGAAACAGCAATATTTTCATCGCGAGCGCGCGCAAAGGCGGCGCTGCTCGGCGGTGCGGACCTTGTAATCGAATTACCCTTGCCTTGGGCAATGTCGCGGGCGCAAACCTTTGCCCGCGGAGGTGTCGCGCTGCTTGACGCTCTCGGCGTTTGCAGCGGTATCTCCTTCGGCAGCGAATGCGCGGACACCCGGCTTCTGATTAAAAGCGCAGGTATC
>CAYUXK010000030.1:13125-25798 GCA_964448835.1 uncultured Clostridium sp.
CCCGATGTTTCGGAGGGAATCGAAAACCGGATTTTCGCCGCCGCGCGCAAAGCGCGCTCTCTGGATGAATTGTACGCGCTCGCAAAAACCAAACGCTATTCTCATGCGAGAATAAGGCGAATAGTCATGAGCGTTTTTTTGGGCGTGACCGCAGACGATTCAGAGGGAACGCCCCAGTATATAAGAGTTCTCGGATTCAATAGCGCAGGCAGGGAGATACTTGCCAGAGCAAAAAATAAAGCGCGCCTTCCGATTGTTATGCGAACGGCGGATGTCGGTGTACTCGGCGAAAGGGCAAGGCGGATTTTTTCGCTCGAATGCGCCGGCTCGGATATTCGCGCGCTCTGCCTGCCTGAAGCTGCGCCCTGCGGCGCGGAGCAGACAGACAGTATAGTTATTGTGTAATTTCATAATTTTAATGCAAAAATCCTCGTTTGGTTTTACCGCCAAACGGGGATTTCAATTTGCCTCATTAACGCTCAGACTGTTTTCCAACAAAAAACAACATAAAAAACGATAAAAACTTTAAGAAAATTAAAAATATTCAAAAATTTAATAAAAAAAATTAAAATAATGCTTGACTTATCTAAAAAATGTAAGTATAATACCATACTGCATCATTAGAATGGAGTGATTTGTCCTTGTGATTTTTGACCTGCGCTTTTAAGGTTAAAAAAATAAGGAATATGCCCCACCGAATGCCCCTGCAGTCTGCATATCAGCAGGGTGCGCGGAAGTAACCTTCGCAGCGGCGGAGGATTTAAAAGAACGGAGTGATTTAGCCTATGCTGAAAGTGAATCCCGTTAAGCGAGGTAGCCGTACCCGTATGAGCTTTGGCAAAATTGATGAGGTTATGGACATGCCGAACCTTATCGAAATCCAAAAGTCCTCGTACAATTGGTTCATCGAAACCGGTTTAAGAGAGGTTTTCCGCGATATGGCGGATATAACCGACTATACCGGAAACTGGGTTTTGAGCTTTATCGATTACCGTATGGATGATAAGCCCAAATACACGGTTCGCGAGTGCAAAGAGCGCGATGCTACTTATGCCGCACCGATGAGAGTTACGGTACGCCTGCAAAATAAAGAGACGGGTGTTATCAAGGAGTCTGAGGTCTTTATGGGCGATTTCCCCATTATGACCGAAAGCGGCACCTTTGTAATTAACGGTGCTGAGCGCGTAATTGTATCTCAGCTGGTTCGCTCCCCGGGCGTCTATTTCGATATGACACACGATAAGACAGGTATCGAGCTTTATACCAGCACCATTAACCCCAACAGGGGCGCGTGGCTTGAGTATGAAACAGACCCCAATGATATTTTTAACGTCAGAATAGACAAAAACAGAAAAATTTATATAACCACCTTCATCCGCTCATTGGGCGCGTTTATCGATAATTTCCAGATAAGCACCAATGACGACATCCGCAGCTTTTTCGGCCCGGATGCAAAGCTCGAGGCAACCCTTGAGAAGGATGAAACCAAAAACACCGAGGAAGCCTTGATGGAAGTATTCAAGAAGCTTCGCCCCGGTGAGCCCGTTACACTTGAAACGGCGCATCAGCATATCAAGAATCTGTTCTTTGACCCGCACCGCTACGATATCTCAAGAGTCGGCAGATACAAGTATAACAAAAAGCTCTCGATGCTTAACCGCTTGCCCGGCTGCACCGCTGCGCAGCCCGTGGTTTCGGCGCTTACAGGCGAGCTTCTCTGCGAGCCCGGTGATATTATCACCAAGCAAAAGGCGAGAGAGATTGAGCAGGCCGGCGTCACGAGAGTGTCTGTCAAGGCTGATGACGGCGAGCTTTATGTAATTTCTAACGGCATGGTAGTAATCGATGATTTCCTGCCCGATACAATCACAAAGCAGGAGCTTCTTGATATCGGCATTAACGAAAAAGTTCGCTTTGGCGTATTGAGAGAAGTGCTTGACAAGTGCGGTGACGATAAAGAAGCTCTTATTGAGGAGCTTGCTCTGCGCGCCGATGACCTTATCCCCAAGACAATAATTGTTGACGATATATTTGCCTCGATTAACTATGTCAATTGCCTGACAAAGCGCGTCGGTACAATTGACGATATCGACCATTTAGGCAACAGAAGAATCCGCTCGGTCGGCGAGCTTATGCAGAATCAGTTCAGAATCGGTCTTGCTCGCATGGAAAGAGTTGTTCGTGAAAGAATGACCCTTCAGGCGCAGGAGGATGAAGATAAAATCACCCCGCAAACCCTCATTAATATCCGCCCCGTGATGGTCGCCATCAAGGAGTTCTTCGGATCTTCGCCGCTGTCACAGTTCATGGACCAGACCAACCCCCTCGCGGAGCTTACACATAAGCGCCGTCTTTCGGCTCTCGGCCCGGGCGGTCTGTCTCGTGACAGAGCAGGATTCGAGGTTCGTGACGTTCACTATTCTCATTACGGCAGAATGTGCCCGATTGAGACCCCCGAAGGTCCCAACATCGGCCTTATCTCTTACCTTGCCACCTACGCCAGAATCAATGAATACGGTTTCATCGAGGCTCCGTTCCGCAAGATTGATAAGGAAACCGGCGTTGTGATTGACGAGGTCGAATATATGACCGCGGATATCGAGGATGAGTTTGTTGTCGCCCAGGCGAATGAACCTCTTGACGAAAACAACCGCTTTGTCCGCGCTAAAATCAACGCCCGCTACAGGGATGAATTCCTTGAAATCGATAACGCCAAGGCGGATTACATGGATGTTTCGCCCAAGATGGTTGTCTCGGTCGCGACAGCGATGATTCCCTTCCTTGAGAACGATGACGCTAACCGCGCCCTGATGGGTTCAAACATGCAAAGGCAGGCGGTGCCGCTGCTCAAGACCTGCGCCCCCATTGTCGGCACAGGTATCGAGTATAAGGCCGCCGTTGACTCGGGCGTTGCCGTTGTGGCAAAGCGTGCGGGTGTTGTGACCAAGGTTTGCGCGGATTTAATCGAGATTATGTCCAATGAAGGCGAGAAGGACAGCTACGAGCTTATCAAATTCATGCGTTCAAACCAAGGCACCTGCATTAATCAGCGCCCCGTTGTTGATGTCGGCGACCGAGTTGAGGAGCATGAGGTTATCGCGGACGGTCCCGCGACTGACCACGGCGAAATAAGCCTCGGCAAAAACGCTCTCATCGGCTTCATGACTTGGGAGGGTTACAACTACGAGGACGCGGTTCTCATTAATGAAAAAATAGTTCGTGACGATGTTTACACATCGGTTCATATCGAAGAGTACGAAATTGAGGCCAGAGATACAAAGCTCGGCCCCGAAGAAATCACCAGGGATATTCCGAATGTCGGCGACGACGCGCTTGGCAACCTTGACGACAGGGGAGTTATCCGCATTGGCGCGGAGGTTCATTCCGGCGATATTCTTGTGGGCAAGGTGACTCCCAAGGGCGAAACAGAGCTCACCGCCGAGGAACGCCTGCTCAGGGCTATTTTCGGCGAAAAGGCCAAGGAAGTCAGGGATACCTCTCTGAGAGTTCCTCACGGCGAATACGGCATTGTTGTCAATGTTGAGGTTTTCACAAGAGAAAACAGCGACGAGCTTTCACCCGGCGTTCATAAGGTGGTTCGCTGCTACATTGCCCAGAAGCGTAAGCTTTCGGTCGGCGATAAAATGGCAGGCCGCCACGGTAACAAGGGCGTTGTTTCAAGAATCCTTTCACAGGAGGATATGCCCTTCCTGCCCGACGGCACACCGCTTGATATAGTTCTTAACCCCCTTGGCGTTCCCTCACGTATGAATATCGGTCAGGTGCTCGAGGTTCACCTCGGCTTTGCTGCCAGAGCACTGGGCTGCAATATTATGTCTCCCGTTTTTGACGGCGCTCATGAGAATGATATCAGAGACGCGTTCGAAGAGGCCAACAGGCGCGCAATTGAGGAGTCCCGCCAGAAGGCGCTCAGCAAGGGCGAGGATTTCGACGAAACAAAAGTTCCGCAGTTCCGCCTTGACGGCAAATCCGAGCTTATCGACGGCAGAACGGGGCGCAAGTTTGACAATCCCGTAACCGTAGGCGTCATGTACTTCCTCAAGCTGCATCACCTTGTTGATGATAAGATTCACGCGCGCTCCACAGGCCCGTATTCACTTGTTACGCAGCAGCCCTTGGGCGGTAAAGCTCAGTTCGGCGGCCAGCGCTTCGGTGAAATGGAAGTCTGGGCGCTTGAGGCTTACGGTGCAGCGTATACGCTGCAGGAGATTCTTACCGTTAAATCGGATGATGTCGTGGGCAGAGTTAAAACCTACGAATCCATCGTTAAAGGCAAAAATGTTCCCACACCGGGTATTCCCGAGTCCTTCAAGGTGCTTATTAAGGAGCTTCAGTCGCTCGGTCTTGATGTTAAGGTTCTTGACGAGAACGACGATGAAATTGACCTCAAGCAGACCTATGACGGCGACGAGGCAGGGCTTGTTCCCGATGACAAGGTATTCCAGAGCTTTAACGATGCCGAGGAAGCCGAAGGCTACGGTATTGATGAAGACAGCGAAGGCAACGATGTTTATTTCAAACCTGCCGACGACGGAGATGACGAAACTTTTGGCGATTTGGATGAAGATTTTGACGACGATTTCGGTATCGATATCAATATGGACGATGATGAGGGTTACGACGAATAATCTTCATTTCCAAAAAATACGGAAGGGGCATCGTTAAATGGATAATATGGAAACCAGCAACAACTTGACTTTTGAGTCAATAAAAATAGGCCTCGCTTCGCCCGAAAAAATCAGAGAATGGTCTTACGGCGAGGTCAAAAAGCCTGAAACTATTAATTACAGGACTCTTAAGCCCGAGAAGGAAGGCCTTTTCTGCGAGAAGATTTTCGGACCGCAGAAGGATTGGGAGTGCCATTGCGGAAAGTATAAGAGAATTCGCTATAAGGGCAAAATTTGTGAACGCTGCGGTGTTGAGATAACCCGCGCCAAGGTTCGCCGCGAAAGAATGGGACACATTGAGCTCGCCGCTCCCGTTTCCCATATCTGGTATTTCAAGGGTATCCCCTCAAGAATGGGACTTATTCTTGATATATCTCCCCGTAACCTTGAGAAGGTTCTCTATTTCGCAATGCATATAGTTATCGACCCGGGCGACACACCGCTCGAAAAAATGCAGACACTTGACGAAAAAGACTACGAAGAATACCGTTTAAGGTATGAGGATGATTTCAAAGCAGGCATGGGCGCTCAGGCAATCAAAGAGCTGCTTAGTGAAATCGACCTTGATAAGCTTTCAGCTGAGCTTAAAGAGGAGCTTGAAACAACAACAGGTCAAAAGAAGGCAAAGGCGCTCAAAAGACTTGAGGTTGTTGAAGCCTTCAGAAAATCCGGCAACAGACCCGAATGGATGATTCTGGATGTTATCCCCGTCATCCCCCCCGAGCTTCGCCCCATGGTTCAGCTTGAGGGCGGCCGCTTTGCCACATCGGATTTAAATGACCTTTACAGACGAGTTATCAACAGGAATAACCGCCTCGCGAAGCTGCTTGAGCTCGGCGCGCCTGAGATTATAGTGCGCAACGAAAAAAGGATGCTTCAGGAAGCTGTTGACGCGCTTATTGATAACGGCCGCCGCGGCAGACCGGTAACCGGCCCCAATAACAGAGCGCTTAAATCCCTCTCGGATATGCTCAAAGGTAAGCAGGGTCGTTTCAGGCAAAACCTTCTCGGCAAACGTGTTGACTATTCAGGGCGCTCGGTTATCGTTGTCGGCCCCGAGCTGAAGCTTTACCAGTGCGGCTTGCCCAAAGAGATGGCTCTTGAGCTGTTTAAGCCCTTCATTATGAAACGCCTTGTTGAAACCGAGGTCGCGGGCAATGTCAAGAGCGCGAGAAAAATGGTTGAGCGCTCAAACCCCGTCGTATGGGATGCTCTCGAAATAGTTATTAAGGACCACCCGGTTATGCTTAACCGCGCGCCGACGCTTCACAGACTCGGCATTCAGGCATTTGAGCCTGTGCTTGTTGAGGGCAGGGCAATTAAGCTTCATCCGCTGGTTTGTACCGCTTTCAACGCCGACTTTGACGGCGACCAGATGGCTGTTCACGTTCCGCTTTCCGCGGAGGCGCAGGCCGAGGCTCGATTCCTTATGCTTGCCGCCAATAACCTTCTCAAGCCTTCCGACGGCCGCCCCGTTGCCGTACCCACGCAGGATATGGTTCTGGGCTCGTATTATCTGACACTTGAGAAGCCCGATGAGCCCGGATTCGGTAATGTTTACCGCGATGTTGACGAGGCAATCATGGCATATGATGAAGGCGATCTCGGACTTCACGCAAGAGTAAAAATTAGAATGACCAAAGAAATCAACGGCAAAAAGGTAACAAAGCTTCTTGAAACCACGCTCGGCAGAGTTATTTTCAACAATCCCATCCCGCAGGATTTAGGCTTTGTTGACCGCTCAAACCCTGACAACGCTTTTGAGCTTGAGGTTGATTTCCTTGTTATCAAAAAGAATCTCGGCGAGATTATTGACCGCACCATCAAAACCCATGGTACTGCTGTTGCGGCTGAATTGCTTGATAAAATTAAGGCGCAGGGATATATGTATTCAACCCGCAGCGGAATTACAGTTGCCGTTTGTGATGCGACCATCCCACCCAAAAAGGCTGAGCTTCTTGAAGAAGCGGAAGCTAAGATTTCCAGAATTACTCGAAATTATGATCGCGGTCTTATTACCGACGAGGAGCGTACCGATAGCGTGCTTGCCACTTGGGAGGATTGCACAAAGAAGGTTTATGCTGAGCTCAAATCGAACTTTGACAGATACAATCCTATTAATATGATGCTTGATTCGGGCGCCCGTGGTAATGATTCACAGCTTCGCCAGCTTGCAGGTATGCGCGGACTTATCGCCAACACCGCCGGTAAAACCATCGAGGTTCCCATCAGGGCAAACTATCGCGAGGGACTTAATGTCCTTGAATACTTTATTTCCTCGCGCGGCGCTCGTAAAGGTCTTGCCGATACTGCTCTGCGTACCGCTGACTCGGGTTACCTTACCCGCCGCCTTGTTGATGTTTCGCAGGATGTAATCATCCGCGAGGAAGACTGCCACTGCAAGCAGGGTATATTTGTATATGACTTATTTGACGGCGACCGCAAAATAGTTAAGCTTGAAGAAAGACTTACAGGCAGATACCTTATTAATGATTATATTGATCCTCGTACCGGCGAGGTCATCGCCGATAAGAATGTTATGATGACCGATGATGTTGCTGCGAAGGTTGCCGAATGCGCTTACAGAGAATATGATGCGCTCGTCAAATCAGGCAAAGCTCCCATAGGCAGCAAGGCGCAGGTTGAAATTCGCTCGCTGCTTTCGTGCTGCTCTGACAGGGGCGTTTGCATTAAATGCTACGGCGCGAACCTTGCAACAGGCGACCCCGTAACGGTCGGTGAGGCTGTCGGTATCATAGCCGCTCAGTCAATCGGTGAACCCGGTACTCAGCTGACCATGAGAACCTTCCACACCGGCGGTACCAAGGACCAGTCCGATATTACCCAGGGTCTTCCCAGGGTTGAGGAGCTGTTTGAGGCCCGCAAGCCCAAGATGCTTGCCATCATGAGCGAAATCGAAGGCGTGTGTTCATTCCGCGAAATCAAAAAGAGCAATCACGTTATCGTTACAGGCGAAGACGGCGAAGAAAGAGCATATTTGATTCCCTACGGCTTCCGCGTCAGGGTTGAGGAAGGCGAAAGGATTGCCAAGGGTGAAACCCTTACCGAGGGCGCGCTTGACCCGCACGCGATTCTTGCAATTCTCGGCGTAAACGCCGTTCACGATTACCTCATCAGGGAGGTTCAGCGAACCTACCGTATGCAGGGCGTTGATATCAACGACAAGCATATCGAGGTTATTGTTCGCCAGATGATGAAGAAGGTTAAGGTTACCGAGCCCGGCGATTCAGAATTCTTGCTCGGCGATATGATTGAGAAGGTTAAATTCCAAGAGCTCAACGAGCAGTTTACGCTTGAAGCGCAGAAAAACGGCACGGAGCCCCATCTTATTGAGTGCGTTCCCACGCTTATGGGTATCACGAAGGCTTCGCTTGCAACGGATTCCTTCCTTTCCGCCGCATCCTTCCAGGAAACAACAAGGGTCCTTACAGATGCCGCCATCAAGGGCAAAACCGATCCGCTGCTTGGTCTTAAAGAAAATGTTATTATCGGTAAGCTTCTGCCTTCAGGCACAGGTATGAAGTGCTACAGCAAGGTTGAAGTTAACCCAACACAAAACTTTTTTAGCGATTTCGCCGAAAATTTCGCATCTAAATTGTAGAAAGTGTTGACAAATCAAGTTGATTTGTGATAAACTATTTCATTGTGGTGTCATTGGGCCAGGCAAATTTGCCGAAACCCCATTTACACATATAAAATTTAAGAAAGGAGAGATGGTTTTTGCCCACCTTTAATCAGCTCGTTCGCAATGGCAGAGAAACGCTCGAGAAAAAGCCTAAGGCCCCCGCTCTGTTAAAAGGTCTTAACTCCAAAAAGAGTATTCTTACGGACGCAGATTCTCCGCAGAAGCGCGGCGTATGCACCGCTGTTAAAACCGCAACCCCCAAGAAGCCCAATTCAGCGCTCAGAAAAATCGCAAGGGTTCGCTTAACAAACGGCATCGAGGTTTCCGCTTATATCCCAGGCGTTGGTCACAACCTTCAGGAGCACTCCGTTGTTCTTATCCGCGGCGGCCGTGTTAAAGATCTTCCCGGTGTTCGTTACCACATCATCAGGGGAACTCTTGATACGCAAGGCGTCAGCGGCAGAATGCAGGCTCGCTCGAAGTATGGTGCGAAGCGTCCCAAGGCAGCCAAAAAGTAATCCCGCATTTATTAAAAAGACAAATCTTCTTGCAGGCTGAGAGCAGCGCTCTCACCCAATGAGGGTATATTATATAATAGTATGCCTCCTCGTTGGCGCCACGGGAATTTATTTGTCACTCGAGTACCTATGATATCATTATTATGAAGGAGGGAAGCGAAGTGCCAAGAAGAGGCAAGATCGCAAAACGTGATGTTTTGCCCGATCCGCTTTACAACTCAACTCTTGTTACGCGCCTTATCAATAACGTTATGTATGACGGTAAAAAAGGCGTAGCGCAGAAAATCGTCTATGATGCTTTTGAAATCATCAAAGGCAAAACCGGCAAAGAACCTCTTGAGGTTTTTGAGCAGGCAATGGAAAATGTTATGCCTATTCTGGAAGTTAAGGCTCGCCGTGTAGGCGGCGCAACTTATCAGGTTCCTATGGATGTCCGCCCCGAAAGACGGCAGACTCTCGGTTTACGTTGGATAACTCTTTATAGCCGTCAGCGTTCAGAAAGAACGATGAAGGAAAGACTTGCCAACGAGATTATGGATGCTGTAAACGAGACCGGTTCAGCATTCAAAAAGCGCGAGGATACGCACAAGATGGCAGAGGCCAACAAGGCTTTTGCACATTTCAGATGGTAATTCGCGCAAAACAATTATTTTCGCTTTTTACAGAATTCGGAGGTTCTTATGCCAAGACAGGTATCGCTTGAAAAAACCAGAAACATTGGAATAATGGCGCACATTGACGCAGGAAAAACCACCACCACCGAGCGTATTCTTTTCTACACAGGAAAGAGTCATAAGCTTGGGGAGGTGCACGATGGTGCGGCCATAATGGACTGGATGGAGCAAGAACAGGAGAGGGGAATAACCATAACCTCTGCCGCGACGACCTGCTTTTGGAAGGAGCACCGAATCAACATCATTGACACTCCCGGTCACGTTGACTTCACTGTTGAGGTTGAGCGTTCGCTCCGAGTGCTTGATGGCTCCGTCACAGTGCTTTGCGCCAAGGGCGGAGTAGAGCCGCAGTCCGAAACCGTTTGGAGGCAGGCGGATAAATATCATGTTCCTCGTTTGGTCTATATTAATAAAATGGACATTGTGGGCGCTGATTTTTACCGCGTTGTTGATATGCTTAAGGAAAGGCTTAAATGTAACGCCGTTCCTATTCAGCTGCCACTCGGTGCCGAGGCTGATTTCAGAGGCATTATCGACCTTGTTGAAATGCAGGCGGATGTTTATTACGATGATATGGGCTTTGATATGCGCATTGAGCCTATCCCCGAGGATATGCTCGAGCTCGCGCAAAAGTACCGCGCTGAGCTTCTTGAGCACGTTGCGGAGCAGGATGATGTTCTGCTTGAAAAATATCTCAACGGCGAAGAGCTTACTACGGCCGAAATCAAGTACTGCATTCGTAAAGCAACCCTTGCTAACCTGATGGTTCCCGTTGTTTGCGGAACCTCTTACCACAATAAGGGCGTGCAAAAGCTGCTTGACGCGGTTGTTGATTATATGCCTTCACCCACGGATGTTCCGTCCATCACGGGCGTGAATCCGAAAACAGATAATGAGGAGGTTCGCCATTCAAGCGATGATGAACCGTTCTCAGCCCTCGCATTCAAAATTGCAACCGACCCCTTTGTGGGTAAGCTCTGCTTCTTCCGTGTCTATTCGGGCAAGGTCGAAACAGGCAGCTCGGTTTATAACTCCACAAAGGACCAAAACGAGCGTTTGGGCAGAATCCTTCAAATGCACTCCAACCAAAGGCAGGATATTGATTGCTGCTACGCAGGCGACATTGCCGCCACGGTGGGCGTTAAGAACACCACTACGGGTGATACGCTCTGCGACAAGAGTCACCCTGTTATTTTGGAGTCTATGGAGTTCCCCGAGCCTGTTATCAGGGTTGCAATTGAGCCGAAAACCAAGGCCGGTCAAGAAAAAATGGGTATCGCCATTCAAAAGCTGGCGGAGGAAGACCCAACCTTTAAATGCTACACAGATGAAGAGACCGGTCAGACAATAATCGCCGGTATGGGCGAGCTTCACCTTGAGATTATCGTTGACAGAATGCTGCGTGAGTTTAAGGTTGAGGCTAATGTCGGCAAGCCGCAGGTCGCTTACCGTGAAACAATCACGTGCGAAGCGGATTCCGATACCAAATACGCCCGCCAGTCCGGCGGTAAAGGTCAGTACGGTCACGTTAAAATTAAAATTGAACCTAACCCCGAAAAAGGCTTTGAGTTTGTCAATAATATTATCGGCGGCGCAATCCCCAAGGATTATTTCAACGCCATTGAGCAGGGCATCAAGGGTGCCATGCTTTCGGGTGTGCTTGCCGGGTTCAATGTTGTTGACGTTAAGGTAACTCTATATGACGGTTCATATCATGAGGTTGACTCCTCCGAGATGGCGTTCAAGATAGCCGCTTCAATGGCTTTCAAGGATGCTATGCGCAAGGCGTCGCCCGTGCTTATGGAGCCCATTATGAAAACCGCAATCATTATTCCCGATGACTATATGGGCGATGTTATCGGCGATGTCAACTCTCGCCGCGGTTCGGTTCAGGGCACTGAGATGCGTTCCGGCGCTGTCCAGATTAACGCGCTTATCCCGCTTTCCAATATGTTCGGTTATGCCACAACCCTGCGCTCAAAGACCCAGGGCAGAGGGCAGTATGTTATGGAACCGAGCCATTATACAGAGGTTCCGAAATCAATCGCCGAAAAGATTGTTACCGAAAGGTAACGCACAGACGCTTAAATTTTTAAAAAGACTTGAAATTTAAGGCGTACCTTGTTAAAATAGCACTATGCGACAGCATAGAGATTAATTTGTTAAACAAAAGGGAGGAAATACTACAATGGCAAAAGCAAAATTTGAACGCACCAAGCCTCACGTAAACATTGGTACTATCGGCCACGTTGATCATGGCAAGACCACCTTGACAGCGGCTATCACCAAGACCCTCGCAATGAAGGGCGGCGCAGCTTATGTAGATTACGCTCATATTGATAAGGCTCCCGAAGAAAGAGAGCGCGGCATTACCATCAACACATCCCATGTTGAGTATCAGACCGAGGCGCGTCACTATGCTCACGTTGACTGCCCGGGCCATGCCGACTATATTAAAAACATGATTACAGGCGCTGCTCAGATGGATGGCGCTATCCTTGTTATCGCCGCAACAGACGGCCCCATGGCTCAGACCAAAGAGCACCTTCTGCTCGGCCGTCAGGTTGGCGTTCCCAAGATCATTGTTTTCATGAATAAGGTTGACCAGGTTGACGATCCCGAGCTCCTTGAGCTTGTTGAGATGGAAATCCGTGAAACCCTTGCTGAGTACGGTTATGACGAGGATTCCCCTATTATTCAGGGCTCCGCTCTTAAGGCGCTTGAGTATGAAGGCGGCGACGTTAATGCTCCTGAGATTAAGTGCATCTGGGATCTCATGGACGCTGTTGACAGCTACATCCCCACTCCCGAGCGCAAAGCTGACCTTCCTTTCCTTATGCCTGTTGAGGACGTTTTCACAATCACAGGCCGCGGCACAGTTGCTACCGGCAGAGTTGAGCGTGGACAGCTTAAGACAGGTGAAGAGGTTGAAATCGTTGGTCTTTCCGAAGAGAAGAGAAAGACTGTTTGCACAGGTATCGAGATGTTCCGCAAGATTCTCGATTACGCTGAGGCAGGCGACAACATCGGCGCTCTGCTGCGCGGTGTTCAGAGAAGCGAAATTGAGCGCGGCCAGGTTCTTGCCAAGCCCAATTCAATTCATCCCCACACCAAGTTCAAAGGTCAGGTCTATGTCCTTACCAAAGA
>CAYUXK010000031.1:0-25063 GCA_964448835.1 uncultured Clostridium sp.
GTGAGTTTCTGCATAAAAAGGCCGCCCTTTTCATAATACTGCCTTTCACCGTTTACCCGTCCGAAAGCGTAGCTGTTTTCAAGCGAGAGCACTATCCACTCGTGCGAGAGCAGGCGTTTGCCCTCCCACACGCCGTCCTGAAGATAAAGCTGACCGAGCTTCGCCATATCCTCGGTTGAAATATAAAGCCCCGTGCCGCCCACGGACCTGCCCGCCGGGCAGGCGCTCCACGCGCTTTCGCGGAATTTGAGCGGATTAAACAGCTTCTCGCGCATATAGTCATACTCGGAAACCCCGGTGAGCTTTGTCACGATGCATGACAGCACATAGTAATGCAAATCGTTATAACGGCGCACGGTGTCCGCCGGCTCCTCGATTTTGAGCGAAAAAACAAAGTCGAGCCAGTCGCCGTCAGTGAGCTCGCGCAGGTTTTCATAATCCATATCATGGCCCTCAACCAGCCCTGTTTTGTGCTGAAGCAGGTTGTGAACCGTTACATCGTGCCATTTTTCGTCCGAGCCTTCGGGCAGTGCACCGAAAATGTCTTTTATCGTACTTTGCGGCGTAAGCTTTTTTTCGTCATACAAAAAGCCGATTGCCGCCATGGTGAACGCCTTCGCAACCGAATAAGTGTTGCGGCAGTTGCAATCGGGCTTCAGACGCGCGGTGGTGCTTTGCCCGTCTATTATTTCGGTGACCGAAAACACATTCAGATTATATTCCTTGATTTTGCTGAGTAGCTTTTCCATAATTACACCTACATTGCTTTCCGCGCGGATTTTCAATGGTTTATTCTCAATGTTACAAACGAGTATGCCGGAAGCGAAATGCTGAAATCTCTTGTGAAATCAAGCAAATCCGTCTGCTCATAGCTGTGCTCGCTGTCGCAGCGGATTATTTCAATTTGCTTTGCCAATATCCCGTTAAGTTTTATTTCAATTTCGGCATCGCTTTGAGCGGTGTTGCAAATGCAGACAAGGTTCTTGTTTGAGTCGATGCTCTTTGCCGCGAGAGCGTAAATTCCGTCACCCTCGGCGGCGCACTCAACCTGATTGCCGGCCTCATATGCCTCGCCGAACTGCCTGAACGCATAATATGCCTTTGATGGGGCGAGCGACGGCACCTCAAACAGCGCGCCATATTCGCACCAGATCTGAGCGTCATAAAACATTGCCTTGTCGACCTTGCAGCGCTGCATCTCATAAAGCGCGCCGGCCATATGAGACGCTCCCTTTGCCGAGCGCATATTGATATAGTATTGCGTGCGTGTGTCGGCGCAATCCCTGTCGCAGATGCAGGCACTCCACTCCGTGTCAATTCTTTCGGCGCTTTCAAAGCCGTATTCGGTGAGCATACGGTCAACGAATTCACTTTCGGTTTCGATTTTTTTCAGGTTTTGACGGCTCAGATATCCGTGCCAGCTGAAAAAGTCAAGCGGAGCCGCTGTTGAAGGGGAAGAAATATACTCGAGGAAGCCGGTAAGAAACGAGGTTTCACCGACTGTCCATTTCCCTGCGACATTAGCCCCGAGAATGTAGCAGCTTGAATATCCGCCGACCTTGACAGAGTGGTGCATTCTTTTTATCAGATTAGCCGTTACGCTGTAAAGCCGGTAGTACTCCCCCGCTGTACCAAGCCAATTCGGCGGCCCGAACGGCTCAACATTTTTGTCTAGTCCATCCGGCTCGTTCCATACTTCCCAGTATTCAATATTCCAGTAGTGACCGTTTGCCCAGCCATCATTATAGTGCCTGACAATGTGTTCGCACACCGACGCCCATTTATTCGGATCGGCAGGCGGGGCAATGTTATATTTTTTCGGGTCGTGCTCAATCGTTGTGCCGAGCCTGTACATCACGCCGACGCCCGCTTTGATAAGCGGCTCAATATATAAATCCGTGAGCATAAAATCATAAGAGCGCTCATCGTTTTCATCCGCGTTCATGTCGGGGAAAACATGGTTAATGTCAACATAATGGCTGCTGACATGTGGAAAGCCGGTGTCGTGCAGCCTCACGGCAGGGGGCTTGAGAGCGAGAAAATCCGGCAGCACTTCGCCATACCCGGTTTTGCGCGCGCAGTTGTTAAAGCCGTGCAGCGGCTTGATTTTTGCGGTTATGTTACTGAAATCACAGGTTACGCTGCCCATATCATCCATTCCTCCTGAAGGTCAGAAGATAAAGATACTCGCCCGAATGGTGAATGCCGAGCCGCTCGAAGCCGCATTTTTCATACAGCCCCTGCGCCTTGTAATTCGTCTGTGCCGTTGTGAGCGCAAGCCCTCCGCAGCAGGTGCTTTTCGCATAGTCAATTACATATGTGAGCAGAGCCTTGCCGATATGCCTGCCTTGAAATGCATCGCTAACCCCGATGCCAAGCCACGGAATCAGCGTTTCTTTACACCAGATAAAAACCAGCCCGGCAAGCGCCCCGTCACACTCGGCAACCCAGAAAAGGTGGTCGGTATTGCCGCCGTCGAGAAAGCGGAGCGTACGCTCCTCGTTTCCCCTGTTTACATTAAAAAAGGATGTGCTCTCCTCGCCCATTGATGCGAAAAACTCAAGCACGCCTTGACGGTCATCGGACCGCATCGGGCGAATAACAAAGTCTGACATACGGTCATCTCCTCTATATCCGATTTTAACAAAACAGGATACAAAATGCAAGATAAAGTATTATTCGCGTTAACGTTGAATTGACATTATTATCCGATAGCGGTAAAATAAAAACAATAACTTCCCGGAGGAGTAATGATTATGACAGCAGATATGAAAGCGGTAAATAAATACCTTGAGCTGACCGTTCTTCACCCTGCCTCGCCGCATGAGGTGAGCGACAGGGAAAAGTGCTTTTACGCCTGGAGCGAGGAATTGCCGTATTCGTCCGCGGTATACGCAAAGGAAATCGAGAAAAATCCCGCAAAAGACTTTGTTATCCTGAATTTCGCGGACATTCAGTTCCATGACGCGGAGATGTTAAGCCATGTCGGTGAGTTCTCGGAAGAAACAATGGACAAGTTAATTAAAAAAACAAAGCCGGATTTGATTACTCTCACGGGCGACAACGCCTTCGACAGCCTCGCGTATTTAAGAGTGATTGATTTCATTGAGTCTTACAATATCCCTTGGGCGCCGGTTATGGGCAACGCCGACCACACAGGTCTTGTCAGTGAATTCTGGGCGGATTACAGGCTGGCGCACGCAAAGAATTGCCTATTTGATTACGGCCCGGAAGGCATGGGCGACGGGAATTACATAATCAACATCACCGAAAACGGAAAAATTATCCATACGCTTTTTATGATGGACACGCATCATGAGGAGGAAATGCAGCCGGGCAGCTATGACCACCTGTATGACAGCCAGATCAGCTGGTATGAATGGGCGGTAAAAGGAATCGCGGCCGAGGCGGGAAGTATAGTTCCGAGTACGGTTGTCTTTCATATTCCCGTGCCGGAATATCAGGATGCGTGGGACAAAGCGTCCGACAGCATAAAGGGCAAGGGCTTTTGCAAGATGCACGAAAAAAACGGCGCGCCGCTTTTCAACAACGGCTTTTTTGATGTGTGTAAAAGTCTCGGCAGCACCAAAAATATCATGTGCGGCCACGACCACAAAAACTGCTTTTCTATTGAGTATGAGGGCATAACCCTGACCTACGCGATGAAAACCGGCTACGGCTGCTATTGGGAGCGCGAAACCAACGGCGGAACTGCTCTGACAGTCAGCTCGGCGGGCGATGTTAAAACCGAGCATCATTATATAGACCCGTCCGAGTCAAAGGTGAAAATGTTTATGCTCGAATATTACGGCATCAATCTGTTTGACAGACATATCGGTGATTGATATGAGGCGGACATCTTGACGGCGCCTCCACAATTGCGGTTGTAGGGGGCGATGCCTTTTATTATTCATATGAAATCAACACCCCCATCCTTTTTTATTGCCGTGTTGATTTTGTTCGTATGTACTGTTATAATATCCAAAACCGTTTATGTTGCAGTTTGGAGTGAGAATAAAATGAAAATCATTGTTGCAGGCGCGGGGCATGGCGGTCTGGTTGCCGCCGCTGAGCTTTCAAAAGCGGGCTTTGACGTTACTGTTGTTGAAAAAAGAAAAAGAGAAGAGCTCGGGCACGACTGGGAGGACAGGTTTACCTTTGACCTGCTCCTTGAAGCTGTCGGAGCTGCCGGGCTGCCCGATGGAATCTGGCGGTGCAGAGGTGACTGCGCCTTTGTCAGTCCGTCTTACAGGACAAGGGTGGTTATAAGATATACGGACGACAACCGCCAGAAAATCATGTGGCGAAAGCCGATAATCTCCATGCTTATTAAAAATGCCGAAGACTGCGGTGTAAGCTTTGCTTACTCAACGGAAATTATTTCCCCTGTCATCAGCGAAAACAGAGTGTCGGGAATCAAAACCTCGCGCGGTGATTTCGACTGTGACCTCCTCATTGATGCTGCCGGCGTTTTTTCGCCTGTCAGAAGACACCTTCCCGAGAGTTTCGGTATCGAAAAGCAGCCTCAAAGAGGAGATGTTTTTTACGCATATCGCGCATATTATAACAACCTCGGCAACCACGAAATGCCGGATGAGCCGTTTGAGGTCTATCTCTGCCACGCAGGCGAGCAGGGCTTATCATGGTGCTGCACGCACGATGACAGCGTAGATATACTTATCGGCAGAATTGACCCGCTGACAGAGCACCAAATTGCAGGTCATACAGAAAACTTCCGCAAGGCCAATCCGTGGATAGGCACAGAGATTCTTCACGGCGGGAATTACGGCGTAATTCCCGTGCGGCGTCCGCTTGCTCTCATGGTAGCCGACGGATATGCCGCCGTAGGCGACAGCGCGTTTATGACAACACCCATGAACGGAATGGGCATAGATCTTTCGCTTCATGCGGGAAAGCTGCTTGCAAAAACAGTTATTGAAGCCGGAGGGGACGCGTCCGCCAAGGCTCTCTGGAAATATAACAGAGAATTTCACAGGATTTACGGCGGCGATACCGCAAAGAACGAGGGGCTGAAAAATTCTCTGCTTCGTCTTCCGCCTGAGGGTGTGGACTTTCTCTTTGACAACGCCGTCATTGAGTCCTCCGACCTTGCAGGAGCCGGCAAAAACACAAATCTCGGTGCGCTGCTCGGAAAGTTTGTCAGAGGAATGAAAAATCCTCCGTTCTTTTTTGCGATTCTCAATGGACTTATCAAGGGCGGCAAGGCGGCAAAAAAGTATAAAGATGCTCCTGAGTTCTTTGACCTTCAAAAAATCAAATTGTGGCAGAGTGATATTGAAAGCTGCACCGTAAAAGTCACACGGTCATAAACATAAAACAAGCGCCGCATCAAACGCTTCGAAAAAAGCAGTTGTTTGCAGCGCTTTTATTCTGATTTGAGGTCAATATGCGGTCATTTCGCCCAGCAGGATGTCACAGGTTCTTTGCCCTTCGTCAAAAACGAAGATATGCCCCGAATTTTCAAAGCTGTAAAGGTGCATATCGGGCAGTATCCTTTTCATTTGCTCCGTCTGATAATAGGGCATGGTCTTGTCCGCCGTTCCCCAAATGGTACATACGGGAGTGCCGTGCCTTGCAACCATTTTATAATTCGGGATGGATTCGTCCCAATTGAGGATTGTGTGACGAAGGCTCGAAAGTGTCGCTTTTGAAAAGCCCTTGTAGCGTATACTCTCGCCGAACTTCTCCAAATAATAATCGTTTTCGTCTTTGCTGTAAATTAGCTCGCAGCTGCATTTTTTGAAAAGAATCTTTGCGCCTATGACCTTGAACAGCAGCTCTCCGATCAGCGGTTTTTCAGACAGCTTCATATAAAACGGCGGGTTGAATTTCATTCCTGCGGGAGCGAGCAGAAACAGCTTCTTAACCCGCTCGGGGTTTTGCGCCGTGAATGCGGCGGTTATTGCTCCGCCCATGGATGTGCCCATCAGGAAAAAGCTTTTGTCGGGAATGAGCGCGTCGGTTAACTCCTTTAGCTGGCGCGCGAACAAATCCGGATTGTATTTTCCTTTAACTCTTTCGGAAAATCCTCTGCCGAGCAGGTCGTAGCGCAAAACCATGTAACCTTTTTCGGTAAGGCAGTCAAAAACCTTGTCGTATATGTAATACGGCGTCGAATAGCCGTGAACGAGAACAACAGGCTCACCGTTCCCTTTCAGCTCATAGTGAGTTTCACCGCACGGCAGTTTAATAAACGAGCCGGGCAGCTTTTTCTTTTCGTTCTCGGTCAAATCATACTTTTCTATATTTTTAGTTATTTCCCGAAGTCTGTTTTCATCCATAAAAATCACCTTTTTATTTTTTCTGTGAAATCCGCTGCGGTGTTAGACAGCTGCTGCACTGGATAAAAAACTCTGCATTCAGCGTACCATAAAAATGCAGAAAAAGCAATACAAATTCAAGCAAAGCGCATAATCTATGCGTCTCATGTGGAAACGATTTGAATACCATTGGTTATGATTGGGGGGTATATATGGACGATGAGGGCATCGTCCCGTACGATGGTAATAATCGAAAATAAACGGTCGGAATATACATATCGGAACATTTGATGTTTTTTGTTGCACATGCTGAAAATATCTGCTATATTTTATTTATGATAAGGAAAGGGATGAATGCCATGATTTGCACCAAGGAATACCGTTTGGGTTACACCGAGAAGGCAAAGGAAATCGTTTCGCTTTTGACATTCGAGGAGAAGGTTCAGCTCATTGCCGGCAACTGCAGCTACCTTGAAAGCATGGGTATAGGAAGCTACAACAGTAAACCCTACGGCGCGGGCGGCTGTGAGCGCCTCGGATTCCCCGAAATGCTTTTCTGCGACGGCCCGAGAGGCTGTGTCTGCGGCAAATCAACCTGTTTCCCCGTTACCATGGCGCGCGGGGCGTCCTTTGACCCTGACCTTGAGGAGAGAGTGGGTCATGCCATAGGCAAAGAAATCAGAGCACACGGCGGCAATTTCTTCGGCGGAGTGTGCATTAATCTCCCGTATAACCCCGGCGGCGGCAGAAGCCAGGAAACCTACGGCGAGGACTCGGCGCATATCGGCAAAATGGGCGAGGCTCTCGTTAAGGGCGTGCAGAGCGAGAATGTTATCGCCTGCGTGAAGCATTACGCCTTCAACAGCATGGAGAACTCACGGTTCTGGGTTAATGTTACCGCGGATAAGCGCACCGAGCGGGAGGTTTACCTGCCTCATTTCAAGAGGTGCATTGACGCGGGCGCGGCGGCGGTAATGAGCTCATATAACAGATATAACGGCACCTTCAACGGCGCAAACAGCTATCTTTTGCGTGATGTGCTCAAAAAAGAATGGGATTTTGACGGCTTCGTTGTCTCCGACTTCTTTTTCGGCCTCCACAATACCTCTGCGGGGCTTCGCGGCGGTCTTGATGTTGAGATGAACATACGCCGTAAATACACCGTTTCAAAGGTTAATAGAGCAATCAAAAGCGGGAAAGCCACAACCCCGCAGCTTGACGAGGCGTGCCTGAGAATCGTCAGAACTCTTCTCGCGTTTACCTCGGCTGAGGATGACAAGAAATATGACAAAGCCCTCATCGCCTGCCCCGAGCATATTGCCCTCGCCGGGGAGGTTGCCGAGAAGTCGATAACTCTGATTAAAAATGACAATAAGCTCTTGCCGCTTGACAGAAATAAATGCAAAAACATTGCCGTGGTGGGCAACCTCGCCAAGGAGGAAAACATCGGCGACTACGGCTCAAGCCAGGTTCATCCGCCTTATGTCAAAACAGTTATGCAGGCGCTGGGGGAAAATTATCCGGATATTAACGCCACATTCATTCCCACCTCGGCGGTTACTAAAAACGAGGCGGTAATCAGGCAGGCGGACGCGGTTATCCTTGTCTGCGGAATGCGTCACGGCGATGAGGGAGAGTATATTTTTGTTATCGGCGGTGACCGCAAGGATTTAGGTCTTAAAAAGCGCGAGGTCGAGATGCTCAAAAAGGCGGCTTCACTCAACAAAAACACCGTTGCCGTGGTTATGGGCGGGAATGTTATCCGCATGAACGAGTGGAAAGACGGCATCAGCAGCATTCTTATGGCGTATTACCCCGGCATGGAGGGTGGGAGCGCCATCGCCGACATCATTTTCGGCAAGGTTAACCCCTCAGGTAAGCTGCCCTTCGCCATTGCCAAACGCGATGGGGATTACCCCGCGGTTAAATGGATTTCACTTCATCAGCATTACGGCTATTATAACGGCTATAAAAAGCTTGAAAAGGACGGTAAAGAACCCGATTTCCCCTATGGCTTCGGACTTTCCTACACGGATTTTGCCCTCTCGGATTGCAGGCTTGCGGGTGTAAGCGGCGGCAAGGCAATATTTGAGGCAAGTGTTCAGAATATCGGCGAAAGAGACGGCGCAGAGGTTATTCAGCTGTATGTTTCGTGCAGCGGCAGCGCCGTTGACAGGCCGGTTAAGTCGCTCATTGACTTTAAACGCATTGAGCTCAAGGCGGGCGAGAAAAAAACCGTAACTCTTGAGGTCAGCGCCGACGCACTTTCATATTATGATGAGAAAAACGGCTTCACGGCAGAGGACATTTCCTACTCTGCGTTTATCGGAACAAGCCATAAAAACTGCACTGACAACAAGATAGATTTCAAAATTAAGGCAGAGGCGCTCAATGGGTAAGAATAAAAATCTCAAAAACGCGCCCGATGAATATTTTGAGCTGCTTTACTCCGCGCGTGTCTCGCCCTTTAAAGAGGCGCGGGACTTTGAGAGCTGCGCCGAAATATCGTCGGAGATAAAAAAACGCCTCGGCGAAATCCTCGCGCTTGATAAAATCTGCGGTCAAAAGGATGAAATCGCGATTAACCTTATAAAAAGCGAAAAGCGTGAAAACTACACACTTGAAACCCTGTCAGTCGAAATATGCGACGGTCTTGTGATGCTCTGCTATGCGCTGATTCCCGACAAGCCCACCAGAAGAGGCATCGCGGCGCTTTGCGGTCACGGCTACGGGGCGCGTCAGATAATCAGACAGAGCAAGAGCGGAAAATACAGAAAAATCAATTTTCTCGATAACTATCAGAAGAATTTTGCCCATGAGCTTGCCATAAGGGGAAATATCGTTATCGCTCCCGAATTTATCGGCTTCGGCGAGGCAAGGCTCAAAAAAGACGCGGTCAAGCCTTTTTACGCAAGTTCCTGCGACACTGTTTCGCATCATCTGCTTCTCTACGGCGTTTCAACCGCTTCCATAAGAGTATTTCAAACAATCAGGTGCGTTGATATTCTTCAAAGCAGATATTCCTGCGCCGATATCGGATGTATGGGTATCTCGGGCGGGGGGCTTGTGGCCCTTTACACTTCCCTTATGGATGAAAGAATTCAAGGAACCTGCGTGTGCGGCTATATAAACACCTTCAAAACCAGCGTTCTGAGCCGTTGGCACTGCCCGGATAACTACATTCCCGGCTTATTGACCGCGGGCGAAATGTATGACTTCGCCTCGGCTCTCGCGCCGCGCAGGCTCATGATGCAGTGCGGCAGAAATGATAAGCTTTTCCCCATCGGCGGCAGTGAGCTTGCCATTGAGAAAATTCGTGAGATATATCACATTATGGGCGCGGATGACAGATTTGTTCCCGTGGTCTTTGACGGAAAGCACGAGGTTTCACTCTCGCAGGCTCTGACTTTCTTTGAGGGGGCGGAATAGCGTGGTCGGGTTTACAAGCACATCTCTGCGCCCCTACGCCCTCGAGCAGGTCGCGGATATCGCGGCCTCGTCGTGCGCTCAAATCATCGAGTGGGGCTCGGATTGCCATGTAAAAAGCCTTTCCGACGCCGAAAAAGCGAAAGAGCTTTGCGACGACAGGGGGATTATTATCAATTCCTACGGCACATATTACCGCGTGGGCAGCGGTGAATCCGATGAATGGAAGAATATTTGCGAAATTACGGCGTGTATGGGCGCGAAATATATCCGCACCTGGCTCGGAACAAAAGCAAGCGCGAAAACGAGCGAAAGCGAATATGCCGCCCTCATTGAGGACGCGCGCAAAACCGCTTTTGTCGCCGCTGAGCACGGGCTCACCGTGTGTAACGAGTGCCACCCTAACACCTATAATGACACCACCGAAAGCTCGCTTCGCCTTATGAAGGACGCGGGGCAGGATAACATTAAAACATACTATCAGTCGTGGTACTTGGACGAGCCTTCCGATAAAGAGAAGCTAATTAAAACCTTCCCTCTCGTGCAGGATGTTCATCTTTCGTTTTCGGAGCTTGAAAAATTTCAGCGCTTCCATAAGAAAGACAAGGATTATATCATAAAAATTCTTTCCTGGCTCAAGGAGCTCGGCTTTGACGGCGGCTTGATGATAGAATTCACCAAGGGCTCAAAGGCGGAAAACCTGATTAAAGATGTTGAAAGGCTGGCCGAGTTATGGAAAAACGCGTGAAAAAAGTGAAAAAGCGTTCAAAAGCCGTGGTTTTGCGAAGCGCGGTGCCGTTCATTCTCATTTTTCAGTTGCTTATGACAAATCTGATCCCCGGTTTGGGAATTATGCTCGCGGACACGGTTAAAATGGGGCTTGATTACATCGAGCTTTCGCCAAATCCCGACGCGCCGTCAGAGGCAGAAATAGCGTCTATGATGTCTCAGAAAGCGGATTCAAATGTCTTTGTGCTCGCGACAGATGAGGATTTCAGCCGCCTAAGGGCAAATTACACAGCGCGGGATGATGAGAAACTCAATGAATATTTCGATTATGTCAAAAAGTGCGCGGATGAATTGCTCCTCACCGAGCCTTTGGGCTATATCCTCGAGGAAGAGGAAAACACCCTGCTTGAAACCGCGCGTGAGATTCTCGAGAGAACGGTCACCCTCGCGTTTATGTGGAGGGTGACGGGCAACGAGGCATACGCCGAAAGGTGCGTCTCTGAGCTCAAAAACGCCTGTGAATTCCCCGATTGGTGCGAAAGTCACTATCTTGATACCGCCGAAATGACCTTTGCCGTTTCCCTGGGTACAAACTGGCTTTATGACTATCTTGAGCCTGAGGAAACCGAGCTTTTTGCCCGCGCCGTTAAGGAAAAGGCCTTTGACACCTCAAAGGGAAAGCTTCTTTCTCAGAATTGGTGGAAATGGTCAAAATCCAATTGGAACAGCGTTTGCTACGGCGGAGTCGGCGTTGGGGCGATGGTCTTCTATGACTATTATGAGGACTTTGCTAAGGAGTTTCTTGCCGAGGCATACAGAGATATGCATTATATTTTTGAAACCTTTACCCCCGACGGCGTTTTTGCCGAGGGCAGCGGATATTGGGAATACTGCACGACATATCTGACCTATTTTTTGTCAACCTCGTCTAACAGAATCGGAACTGATTTCGGGCTTTCCGAAACCGATGGGTTTATGCAGTTGGGCTCATTTCCGCTTTATATAACCGGCTCTGTCTCGGTTTTTCACTACGGCGACAATAAGCGCGTGAGCGTTGGCGCGCCGTCGCTCTATTGGTTCAGCCGTCAGACGGGGGACCCCGCCATGGCTTATTATCAGGCGAGGGCAACTGTTGACAGCGAGCTCGCGAACGGCAAGGGAAAGCTTGAGCTTTGCAAGGAATGCGCGGTGGGCGCTCTCTGGTATGACTCGTCGCTTCTTGACGGCTTTGACGAGGCCTCTGAGCCTCTTGCGGTTTATCTTAAGTCCGACGTCTCTCAGGAAATAGTTGTTTTCAGGAGCGGCGCGTTCGACAAAAACGCCGTTTACGCCGCGATAAAAGGCGGCTATAACTATACAAATCACGGGGACTTGGATATCGGCACCTTCGTTTTTGACTGTATGGGTGAGCGCTGGGCAGAGGAATTAGGTCCCGCGGATTACGGTAGCAGCGGCTATTTTGTAGGAATTGTCGGCGGCGGCAGGTGGAAGGTTTACGCCAAGCGCGCCGAGGGGCAAAACACCCTCGTTTTCAATCCCAACAAGGCCTTCGAGGACCAATACCCCTACGCGAGAGCGGGCTTCACCGAGTTCAGCGAGGATGTGCAAAACGGCGGCAAGGCTTTACTTGATATGTCCGAGGCTTACCGCTTCGCGGGTGTCAGGCGCGTCACAAGGGAATTTGAGCTTTCCGATTCCCGCAAGGCTTTGACCATCAGGGATGAATTCAGCTGCTATCGGCCCTCTGAGGTTTACTGGTTTATGCACACGCGCGCCGAAATTGAAATAACAGATTCCCGACATGCGGTGATGAGAATCGGCGACAAAACAATGCTGGCGACCTTGTCGGAGGGCAGCGTGGGTGAATTCAGAATAATGCCCGCCGAGTCCCTCATTGACGGCGTTGACAACAGACTGAAGGGAGACACCTCCCAAATCAAGAAGCTTGCCGTCTACGCGAACGGCGTGGAAACGGGAAAAATCGAGGTAACTCTTTCGCCTGCGCAATAAAATATGCCCGCGTTCAAACGAATACGGGCTATTGATTTTCTTGCCTTTTTGAGTCGGGGGGCGGAGCTGTGCCTGACCATATTCTTCGGCAGACCAAAGATAACTGCAAAAACATATTATTAATACACAAAATACTGCTGATCGTTTTAGTGAAAAAGTAGAAATTTAAATAAGGCAAATTAATTTATGTAGTCTTTTTAATAATTATACATATATAATTAGCTTATATGATGCAAATCAATTTCGTACAACGCCTGCGATATACTTTTATCGGGGTGTAAAATTCAACCGGCAGCGCCCCGGTTTACTGCGGAAAGCCGAGGTTAATGAAATTGATGCGCCTGAATCCGTTATAACGGCACTTGCTGATTACATAAATACAATTCTCTGCTCTCGGTATCGGCTTTGAGGGCAGGCAACAAAATAATGGAGGGGATTAAGTGAAGACACAATTCAAGCGCATTTTGACATCGGTTCTTGCAATTACAATCGCTTTTTCATCATTAATGTTCGGGAGCATTAACGCTAATGCTGTTTCAGAGGACAGCGACTTTTACACTGAGGATCAAATGAATCTATACAGTAAATCATCAACTGATTTATTTGATAATCAATCCCATATTACATTAAAACCCTTTTCTGATTTGTTAGGCTCTGACAAAGCAGTACAGGATGCCGGCAGCTATAATAATTTAAAAAATTATCTGATTGATAACGGAAGATACAACTCTGTGCATCACAGCTACCGAATCGAGATGTGTTACAATTTGCAAGGAATTGATTTCTATTCTTCCATAACATATTTGGTTGATGGCAGTAAGTTATTGTGCAGCTCAACATATGTTAACGGCTTATTAAATGTATTCATGACCCTTACGCCTGACCCCTCAACGGGATATCAGGTCAAGACAGTTTTTGCTGACAATTCATACAGTGGAAGCAGTACGGTCTATCCGGCATCATATACAGATATATTAACTTTTGATATTGTTGATAATAACGACGCAGCGGTCGATGACAACAACTATGATGACCTGTTTAACAGTGCTTTCAGCGCTTCTTTGAGTGAATGGAATTATCTGATGAGTGCACAGGCAAATATCACACTTGGTAGCTTTGGATTTACAAATCTTTACTCAACTACCCCGAATAGCTCAGGTATAACAACATATACAGTTTCTTATGATGCAAACGGCGGTACCGGCGCTCCTTCTACCCAAACAAAGGCAGAGGATGTTTTTTTGGTGCTCAGTAAAACCAAGCCGACGAGAGACGGGTATGTTTTCCTTGGTTGGTCAACAAGCAGCACGGCAACCACTGTAGTATATTCGGCGAGCGGAACATATACGGCAAATGCCGGTGTCACTCTATATGCTGTCTGGAGCACAAATGCCGATCTGATAACGGGACCGCCTACAATCAAAATTGCCAATAACACGGGCAAAACTACTCAAACCTATAAAACCCTATTGGTATTGACCGCGCAAGCCAATTACCTCCCGGATGGCGCTCAAATTATGTGGTATTATAACGGGCAAAAATCCTCAATTACAGAAGAACAATGCGTTGTAAATTGTATAACAGATGGCGTGGTTTCTGTTAAGATTCTTGATGCAAACGGAGATGTCCTGGTTGACACAAGCAACCAAGAAATAGCAGATTCAGAAACCGTATATGTTAACGCCGGCTTTTTCGAAAGGCTGCTGGCTTTCTTCAGAGAGTTGTTTTTTGGATACCGGTTTATTTATCAATAATTAATATACAATAAAGCTCATTAAAATAATGGCTTCCCGGAGTTTGCGTTATCTCCGGGAAGCCATTCTCTTTGTTTTAGCTTGATTTGATAAGCCAAGTTCAAAAAGCCGAGTTTGTTACGGGTACTGCGTTGTGTTCCTGGGTGTCACACCGAACTCTTTTTTATAGCAGGCAACAAAATAACTTTCGGAGCAGAACGCCAGCTGATATGCAATCTGCGAGAGTGTCAGTCCGCGATTGAGCAGTCGCTTGCTCTCGTTGAGCTTTGCATAAGATATGTAAGCACCGGTGGTTTTGCCGGTGCTCTGCTTTAACAGGACATTCAGATAATCCTTTGACAGTCCGCAAAACACGGAGACCTCCGAGGGCGAAATCTTCTGATAAAGATGCGATTCGATATAGTAAACAGCTTTTCTTACAGCCTCCGGATAAGTTCTTCTTGCACTGCTTTTGCGAACAAGATCTGTCAGTTCATACGCTTTTACGCAGAGAAACCCGGGGATGTCCTCAGCAATTGTGAGTGAATCCACCGTCTGGATATACTCATCCGACAGGTTATAGGCGGTAATTTCACTTAAACCGCCGCGGATGGCGTAGCGCGTTGCCAGCGCAATGCAGCACACTGCGAAATACTGCATTTGCTTCAGATCATTGTTGCTCATTCTGCCCACAACGATATTCTGCGTCATATAATTTCCCATTATTTTTTCAAGTCCGTTTGTGTCGCCGTTTTCAATACAGTTATAAAACGCAGTTTCCGCCTCATAGGGTGTGTGGAGAATTCCGCTTTCAATCTGCTCATAAACGGCATCAACAGACTTTTTTGAGAGCATCTCAATATTTTTCGCTTCAATTTTTGCCAATGTAACCACCTCAATTATTATATTATCACTGTTTATTGATACTTACAACTGTATTTTGATAAACATTTTCAATCAAAATGGTAAAATATAATCAAATAATCAGGAGGTGTTTTCATTGGTAAGTAAAACGAAATTCCTGCTCAGCGATGATGCAATAAAAAAGCTGTTTCAAAAAGCCGGCATCAACGGCGTGAAAAGCATTGCTCCGCTCGGTGCAGGCGAATATAACGCCGTCTATGAGGTGATTGCGGATAAGCCCTATGTGCTCAAGGTTGCGCCCGGTGACGATGCCCCGGTGCTGACATACGAGCGTGATATGATTAAATCCGAGGTTTACTGGTATTCCGTTATGCGTGAAAAAACCGATATCCACGTGCCGGAGGTGTATTACTCCGATTTCAGCCGTGAGCTCATCCCGACCGGTTGGTTCATAATGGAAAAAATGGCAGGTAAACAGCGCAACGAGTTCCAGATGAGCGACGAGGAGAAAAAGTTAAAGGAGCGCGCGACAGCCGAAATGGTATCAAAAATGCACCGCGTTCATAACGATAAATTCGGCTACATACAGAACGAACTCTATGATAACTGGTATCTTGCTCTGCGCTCAATAGTTGAGAACCTGATTGCCGACTGCAAAAAGAAGGGCAAGAAGACAAAGCGCGGAGAGAAACTCCTTAATTATGTTGATAAATATAAAGATGTTTTTGAAAAAGCGGAATGCTGTATGGTTAACTTCGACATATGGGACCCGAACATCATGTGCACGCGCGAAAACGGTGAGATAAAATACGCTTGGATTGACCCGGAGCGCTGCTTCTGGGGCGACAGGATAGTTGATTTTATCTGCCTTGAAATGTTCTCGCAGCTTAAAGATAAAAAAGCATCTCTTGAAGGCTATAACGCTGTTGCAGAACTGCCGATTGCAGCAAACAGCGATGAAATAATCCGCTATGCCGCCGCGCAGGCGCTTATGGGGCTGATAATGGAGACCGAGAAGTATTACCGTTATACTCCGCATCACATCGGCTGGTGGAGAAATGTCGGCGTTTCGGCGTTTGTTTTTAAGCAGGCATTTGAGGTGTTCAAGAATGGCAGATAAAAGCTCGTCAAAAACCGAAGCGATGGCGAATGAAAGAATCTCATCGCTTGTGCTCCGCTTCTCGCTGACCACCTTTGCGGCACTCTTTTTCAGCGCGCTGTATAACCTGGCTGACGCGCTTTTCGTCAGCCGCGGAGTTGGCGATAACGCAATGGGCGGCGTTTCGATTGTTTTTCCGTTTATGATAATCCAGTCGGCAATAGCGCAAACCGTGGGCGGCGGTGCGGCTTCAATCGTATCAAGACTTTTGGGGAAAAAAGAGAATGAAAAAGCGGGCGAGGTTACACTTAACGCAATGGCGGTGTTTTACATATCCGCTGTGCTTGTTACGATGCTCGGGTTTATCTTTATGAACCCCATTTTGTCATTTCTCGGCGCGACGGATGATATACTGCCGTATGCAAAACAGTATTTTATCATTATTCTTTCAGGCAATGTTTTTTCAACCGGCTTTTCATCGATTATTCGCGCCGAGGGGCGCATGACATACGCGCTGCTTATCTGGCTTATTCCTACGGCGATAAACATCATTTTTGATGCGGTGTTTGTTTTTGGACTTGATATGGGTGTGCGCGGCGCGGCGGCGTCAACGGTGCTGTGCCAGTTCGTCAGCTTTCTGATGAGTATGGCGTTTTTCACAAAGCTTTCCTGCCAGAAATTTAAGGGCGCGAAGCTACATTTGAAAACGATAAAAGAGATTGTCGGAATCGGTATGCCGACGCTTGTTCAGATGGGCAGCTTATCTGTCATTACAATGCTGCTTAACAACATTCTCAGCACTGCAGGCGGAACACTGTGCGTAAATACTTTTGCATATATCAGTAAGATTATCACATTCGGAATTGTTCCGTTTAATGCCGTCACTCAGGCAACATCTCCGATAATCGGCTTCAACCACGGCGCAGGAAATCACAACAGAGTTAAAAAAACCGTCACCTTTTCGGCAACGGTATGTATAATCTATGCAGCTGCGGCAATGGCGCTTGCGCAGTTCATTTCCGGTCAGCTGATTCACATTCTTACCGATAACCCGCAGTTGATTTCGTCAGGTGCTCACGGGATAAGGATAATATCCTCAGCGCTGCCTTTTGTACCGGCTTCTCTGCTTTTCGGCGCATATTTTCAGTCAATAGGGAAAAAGCTGCCGGCATTTATACTGAACATATCAATTCTCGGCTTTATGCTCCCGTGTGCTTTGATTTTCTCAAAGCTCTGGGGTGTTGACGGAGTATGGTGGTCATTTTTGCCGGCTTGCGCATGCGCAACGGTGTTATCGGTCATTATCACAATCATAAATAATAGGAGAAACTCAGATTCACAGGGGGCAAATAATATACAAAACATCAGGATATAATCAGCCAAATGTCATTCGAGGAAATTGTTGGCTTTTGCTCCGGCAGCTATTTCCGGCGCACTCAGGCAGGCTGCTTATTCTTTTGCAACTAATTAAATAATGGCTTCCCGGAGTTTGTATTCTTTCCGGGAAGCCATTCTCTTATTTTTACTTGATTTAACAAACCAAAAAATGACGTCAAAAAGCCTTATTAAGCCATTCTTTCAAGGATTTCTTGCGTTACCTCACAGGCAACGGGTTCATTCCTGAGGTACTTTTCAAGGGTTTCAATCATAAAATACGCCATTCTTTGAGGCTCGTTGCCCATGCTGCCGGCGATATGAGGCGTCATAATCGCGTTACGGCGCCAAAACAGAGGGCTGATATATGGAACCGCGTCTTTCTTAAGCACATCGATAAGAGCTGTGTGCGAGGGATGAAGCAAAAGTGAAACAGCAAGGTCAAGCTCCTTAACCTGAGCCCCTCTGCCCGTATTGATAAAGGTTGAATGCTTTTTCATTTTGGAGAAAAGCTTTTTAGTGTATATATTTTCAAGCTCTTTTTTATTCGCAAGATGATTGCTGATAATGTCACACTGCGAAAAAAGAGTGTCAAGGTCGGTGAGGGTAACATTCAGTTCCCTCGCCTTTTCCTCGGAAACAAACGGGTCATAGGCAAACACCTCAACATCAATGGTTTTCAGTCTTTCGGCAACCTTGCTTCCGATCGCTCCAAGGCCTACAAGACCCACCTTGCTTTTGAAGTTGCCGCGCGAGCGGTCCGCGAAAAGGAAAGCATAGAGCGGCGCGATTTTGTAATTCTTTGCCGCGCGGAAATAGCCCTTATTGGCAAGCACAATTTGCGAAAAAGTGTATTCAACCACGGGAACGGCATTGACTGAGGCGCTGCTGAATACTCTGACCGAGCTCTCAAGGAAGGGCTTCGCGAAATACTGAACCGTTCCCGCCGCGTAAAAAATCGCCTTGAGCTTTGGCATATATTTTTTGATTTCCTCCACGGTAAGCTTGGGCATTCCCCATGTGCCAAATCCGATTTCGCAGTCTGCGAGGAAGGGAGCGTATTTTTCAAGGTCGCCATGGCTTATTCTTTCGGATATTTCGTATTTCTTTGAAAGCTCCGCGAGAACCTCTTTTGAAAACACTCTCGAAAACTGAATATCATTTGAGCCGAATAACGCGATTTTCATTATTAAACCGCCTTCCCTTCCGCTAACATTCTCAACTTTTCAAGATCTCTCTTGAAGTATTTCGGCGCGGCAAAATATGTGTATTCAAGCAAAATCCTCTTGTCAAAGCCGAGTTCAAGAAACTTCTTGATAAGTTTTTCCGAATATTTCGCGTCTCTTTTCGCGAAAAACTGCTCGCGGGTCTGCTCTGAGAAGGAAATGTGAACTATACCCGTTTCGCTTACGGTTCTTTCGATTCGGTCAAGGTCATAGCCGAGATTTTTGTATTTTGACTGGAAATAGGTACAGAAGTTGTTTACTCCCGCCGCTTTTGCGTCGGCGGATATTTTCAGAAAAGCATCGGTGTTGTTATTGAATGTGCCGTTGTGGCACTCGGGGGATATTCTCAGCCCGAGCTTCTCGGCATCACCGCAAAGGCTCACAAGGTCGTCGAGAAGATTTTTATACTCCTCATCGGAGGTTATTTCGCTGTTTTTCTTCCCAAGCCAGACCCTTACCGTGTCCGCCCCCGCTTCGCCTGCGATTTCACAAACACTGCGGCGTTCATCAGGCTTATTCATGCCAACAATATAGTAGCTGCCATAGGATGAAACGGCGATTCCCGCCTTTTGACAAAGCTCTCTCGCTTTCGCCGCGTCTCCAGTGGTCTTGACATGAATATCCCCGCCCCATTCGACGCAGTCAGCCTTCGCTTCCACGGCGATTTCGACAACTCTTTCAAGGCTTTTAATCTGCCTGAAGGTGGTGCTTGTAAACCCGATTTCCATATTATCCCCCCGTTTTGTTGAGTGTTTTATACAGTTAAAAGTATATCATCCGTTAATGTAAATTGCAACAGAAAGCAAACGGTTAAATGGCTGATTCAAAACAGAATTCAAAAAATCATTGATTTTTTTCTGAAATAGTATAGTATATAATTGTTGAAATATGGTATTCCCGAGGTGAAAGAGCATGATTATCAATAGCTCAATCGATATTCACGGAAAAACGCTCAATAACAGATTAGTCTTACAGCCCATGGAGGGGTGCGACGCCGACTTTGACGGCCGCCCTTCAGAGCTTACCGAGAGAAGATATGACCGTTTCTCACGAAGCAGGGCAGGCGTCATTTGGGTAGAGGCAATCGCCGTTTCAGCCGAGTGCAGGGCAAACCCGCGCCAGCTTCGTATCACGGGCGAAAACAAGGATTCCTACGCGCGCCTTGTTGAGAATATCAAAAGAACAGCGTTTTCTCTCTACGGCTTTGAGCCTCTTGTGGTGTTTCAGCTGACAAACAGCGGCAGATTCTCTAAGCCAAACGGTACGCCCGAGCCCATCGTTGCCTACCGCAACGAGCTTTGGGAAAAGGGAAAAGAGAACCAGCCGTATGTGATAGCTACCGATGACTACTGCGACGGGATAATCGAGAAATATTCTGCGGCGGTGCGCCTTGCCTGCGAAGCGGGCGCTGATGCGGTTGATGTTAAGTGCTGCCACGGGTACCTGCTCAATGAATTCCTCAGCGCTTACAGCCGTGAGGGCAGGTACGGCGGAAGCTTTGAAAACAGGACGGCGTTTTATCTGGGTTGTGTTAAGGCGGCAAAAGCTGCGCTTTCGGGCGGAGCGTTTGTAACAAGCCGCCTTAACGCCACAGACACCTTCCCCTACCCCTATGGCTTCGGCGTTTCTCCCGAGGGAATCGACTTGACCGAAACTAAAATGCTTATTTCGCTGCTCGAAAAAGAGGGAATAAGCCTTCTTAACATAACCCTGGGTAACCCCTATCTGATTCCCGATGTCAACCGCCCCTGGAGAAACGGGTACGAAAACCCCGAGGTCGGTATGAAGCGGATTTATGATGTAACAAAGGAGCTTCAGACGAGATTTGAAAATATCAATATTGTAATGTCAGGATTAAGCTACCCCGCGGAGAACTGCGTCGACTACGCCGAGAAATGCCTTCAGGAAGGCGTTGCAAGGCTTGCGGGCTTCGGCAGAATGGGCTTTTCCTATCCTGAATTTTATAATGATTACCTTGAAAACGGCTCTATTGAGAAGAATAAATGCTGCATCGCCTGCGGTAAATGCACCGAGCTTATGCGCGGCGGCAGTGTCTCGGGTTGCCCCGTGAGGGACTCCGAGGTCTATATGCCGTATTACAGAAAGGTGAAGGAAAAATGATTGCGATTGTTACCGGCGCGAGCCGCGGAATAGGTCTCGCCATTGCTAAAGCGCTTCTGTCGAGAGGCGATATTGTTGTCGGCACGGCAAGAAGCGAAAACGAGAATACCGCCGCTCTGCTTCGTGAAAACGGCAATTTCAGGTTCATCAAGGCGGATATTTCTTCACAAGATGACAGAAACAAGGTTGTCAAGGCCGTTCTTGATGAGTTCGGCACAATTGACCTTCTTGTCAATAACGCCGGTGTCGCCCCGAAGGAGCGAAAGGATATGCTCCAGATAACCGAGGAGGATTTCGACTATGTGACCTCGGTCAACCTCAAGGGCACATATTTTATGTCCCAGGCTGTGGCAAACGCCATGATTGGGAAGAATTCGGGCAGAATTATCAACATCAGCTCTGTCTCATCCTATGCCGTGTCGCTCAACCGCGCGGAATATTGCGTTGCCAAGGCGGGAATCTCGATGATTACCAAGCTTTTCGCCGCGAGACTTGCGGAGAACGGCATCGGTGTTTTTGAAATCTTGCCCGGTATTATCGAAACCGATATGACCGCAAAGGTTAAGGATATGTATATTGAGAGAATTAACGGCGGCCTCACACCCATTAAGCGCATGGGAAAGCCCGAGGATGTGGCAAACTGCGTAATTGCAATCGCGGAGGGGCGGCTTGATTTCGGCACGGGTACTCAGCTCAACGCCGACGGCGGCTTCAGCGTGAGGGTACTGTAATGGATTTTGATGTAATCGTTATAGGGAGCGGCGCGGCGGGCTATTCCGCGGCAGACTGGCTTGACCGATTCGGCGTTAAAAGAGTTGCCCTTGTCACAAACGGGCGGCTCCTCGGCACATCGAGAAATACAGGGAGCGATAAGCAGACCTATTATAAAATCTCGCTGAATTCCGATGGGGACAGCGTATATGACATGGCTCGTGACATCGCGGGGGGCGGCTGCTGCGACGGTGAGCTTGCCTTGGTTGAGGCTCAAAACAGCGCAAGGTGCTTTTTCAGGCTCGTCGAGGCGGGAATAGATTTTCCGACGGATTCCTACGGTGGATTTGTGGGCTACAGAACCGACCATGACAACACCTCAAGGGCGACCTCCATCGGCCCGAAAACCTCTCAGGTTATGGTGGAAAAGCTTGAAAAAGCGGTTCTGAATAATGGAAGAACAGCGGTGCTTGACAATTATCAGGTCGCCGAAATCGCCGTTAAAGACGGTCATGTAAAGGGAATTATAGCTCTCAACACGGGAAGCGGCGAGGTTGAAGCAATAAGCTCAAGCTATGTTATCGCCGCCACAGGAGCGCCGGCGGGTGTTTATGCCGACAGCGTTTACCCCGCTTCTCAGCGCGGTATGACGGGGGCTTTGATAAATTCAGGTGTCAGCGTGGTGAACTTCGCCGAATGGCAATATGGTATTGCCTGCGTTGACCCGAGGTGGAATATGTCGGGCAGCTATATGCAGGTCATGCCCCGAGTTTATTCCGTTGATTCACAGGGAACCGAGCGCGAATTCCTCGCTGACGGCTTCGGCTCTGATATAGAGGTCTGCAATATGACCTTCAGGAAGGGCTACGAATGGCCGTTCAGCGCCGCGAGGATTGATTCAACCTCGCTTATTGACCTTCTCGTAAAAAACGAGACCGACAAGGGCAGAGGCGTTTATGTTGATTATACTAAAAATCCAAGGGGATATTGCTTCGATAAGCTCTCACGGGAGGCAAAGGACTATCTTACCGCCGCCCGGGCGGTTGCCGATACCCCCTACGAGCGCCTTCTTAAGCTGAACCCGCTTGCCGAAAGACTCTTTGCTCAAAAGGGCAAAAACCTCTCGGCCGAGCCTCTTAAAATTGCCGTTTGCGCTCAGCATTGCAACGGCGGCTGCCTTGTAAACACAGACTTTGAGACTAAAATCAGCGGTCTTTTTGTTATCGGCGAGGCGGCAGGCGCTTTCGGCCTGACAAGGCAGGGCGGCACCGCACTCAATGACACCCAAGTAGGCTCACTTCGCGCGGCAGAGAAAATTTCACGGGACATTGCTCGGAATACTAACGCGCCCGATAGCGCAATCACCGTTCCCTCGTATTCCTTCAAAAAGGGGAAAGGCGAGGTTAAGGCAATAGCCGAAAAAATGAGCCGCTGCGCCGCTTTCACAAGGGATAAAGAGGCTATGCTCGAGCTGCTTGACGAGGTTCGCGGGCAGAAGGAGCGCGGAATATCGGCTCAGAGTCTTTCCGAGTACCTTTATGACAGAGATGCTCTCATCTGCGCTGAAACTCTGCTTGTTTCGATTCTTGAAACAATGGGCAAGGCAGGGAGCAGAGGCGGAGCGCTCTATCGCATTGAGAATGAAGTTATGCCCGAAAATGAGGAATTCCGCAAATTCAGAGCAGTTACCGAGGGCTCAGAGGTCAGTTTCATCCCCGTATCCCCTGTTCAAAAGCCCGAGGTTAATTTTGAAACGCTTTTAAAGTCGAGAATAAATGAGATGTGAGGTTAAATATGGACTATTCATTTCTTAAAACCAACAGAATAATCCCGGTTGTGGTCTGCCGGAACGAGGACGATATTATACCTTTGCTCGCAAACCTGCTTGAGGGCGGAATCAAGGTTGCCGAAATAACCTTCCGCACCGCCTGCGCCGAGAACGCCATAAAGATGGCGGTTGCCGCTTTCCCGGGGATGATAATCGGGGCAGGCACGGTTCTCAGCGGCGAGCAGTGTATAAAAGCAATCGCGGCGGGCGCTCGGTTCATCGTTTCGCCCGGCTTCTCAAAGGATGTCGCTGACATATGCAAGGGCAGAAATGTGCCCTACATTCCCGGTGCCGTCACCCCCTCCGAGATAACAACGGTAATCGCCGAGGGCTTCAATATCATCAAATTCTTCCCCGCGTCGGTTTTCGGCGGTATTTCGGCGATAAATGCTCTTAGCGCGGCGTTCGCGGGTGTTAAATTCATCCCCACGGGCGGAGTCAATCCCGAAAATGTTGGCGATTATCTTTCTTCTCCTTTTGTTGAAGCAGTCGGCGGAAGCTGGATGATAAACAGCACTCCCGAGGAAAACAGGAAAGTGTGCGGTTTTGCGTACGGAGGTAATGATTGATGAAAGTCATTTCCTTCGGTGAAATAATGCTGCGCCTCGCTCCCGAGAATAATTTGAGGCTCATGCAGGAAAGCAGGCTTCAGGCCACCTACGGCGGCAGCGAGGCAAATGTCGCGATTCTGCTTGCTCAATTGGGCGAAAAGTCCGTTTATGTAACAAAGCTCCCCGACAATAAGGTTGCCGACGGCGCTGTCAGAACTCTCAGAAGCTTTGGTGTTGACACTACTTTCATCGCCCGCGGCGGTGAAAGAATGGGAATATACTTTCTCGAAAGAGGCTTCTCCGTCAGGGACAGCAGCGTTGTTTACGACAGAAAGGGCTCTGCAATAGCCGAGGCCTCGCCGGCAGATTTTGACTGGAATGAAATTATGCGGGAAGCGGATTTCTTTCATTTTTCGGGGATAACCCCTTGCCTTAGTCCGGCTCTGAGCGAAATAACTCTTGCCGCGCTCAAGGCAGCAAGGGCGGCGGGTACGAAGGTGTCATTCGATTTGAATTACAGAAAGAATCTGCTCGGCGTTGATGAGGCAAAAAAAATCATTCTTCCGCTCATGGATTATGTTGATATCTGCATCTGCAATGAAGAGCACGCGCGAATGATTTTTGATATCGACTGCGGCGGCGACACCGCCCTGCTTGCCCGAAGGGTTTCGGAAAGGTTTTCGCTTAAAACAACCGCGGTGACGGTCAGAAGAACCGTTTCCTCAAGCGTCAACGAGTGGAACGCCGTGCTTTTCAGCCTCGGCGAGGTTTGCGCGACAAAGAAGCTTTCGCTTTTGATTGCCGACAAGGTCGGCGCAGGCGACAGCTTCGCGGCAGGTCTCATTTACGCGTTGGGCAACGGTTTCGCCACCCAAAGAGCGGTCAATTTTGCCGCCGCCGCCTGCGCGCTTCAGCACACCGTTGACGGCGACTTCTGCCGAACCGATTTAGCCGAGCTCGAAGCCCTCGCGGCAAAGCTTAGCGTATGAGAATGGGTAGGATTCCCTCAGGTCCAGAAGAACAACTCCCCGCCGTTACGGCGGGGAGTTGTTTTTTGCGCTTACATGAAAATTAATGATTATTTTTTATATCGTAGGGGGCGATGCCCAC
>CAYUXK010000032.1:0-23471 GCA_964448835.1 uncultured Clostridium sp.
GAGGCAAGCGAGCCGTATGGGATATTTATGCCCGTGTACATCATGTCATACATGATATAGGTTACATAAGCATAGATGAGATACTGAGTTTCAGAGAGACCGGGGATTTTAACAAAAACCAAAAATCCCACTATCGCAAGCGGCAGCGAAACCCATTTAAGATAGGGGCGGAATTTGCCGTTTGGCCCGGGGCTTCGCCTGTCGATAATAGTGCCCCAAATCGGGTCGTTAATCCCGTCCCAAATTCGGGCTATAAGCATCAGAACGACGATTCTCGCCGCGCTGATTTGCAAAACATTGGTGTAAAACAGCTGCAAATACGAGCCCATAAGTGCGAAGGTAAAGACACCTGCCGTGTCGCCCAGAGCGTAGCCGACCTTTTCTTTAAACTTTATGCCGCTTGTTGGGGATAAGGTGTTGCCGGACATATCATCACTCCTCAATTTTAGCTTATCAGCTCAAAGCCGAACAAGTGCGCGAATTTCTTAATTTCCTGCGTATAATCGCCGTAGACCATAGCAACATGGTGCGCTATGCCCTCTTTTGTTACTGTGTCAAGAATATCTCTGATACTTTTGTCGAATGTGACCTTGCAGTAGGTGCCCGTGAGCTGCTTTTCCATTGGCACAGCCTCGCCCTTCTCCATAAACACGCGAGTTTTGCCGCGCGCGGTATCAATGCGCATGACAGTAACCGCGCCGCTTTTCATGACAAAGCCCGCTGTGACACCCTTGCCGCCCGCGAAATAAGTGTCAAGCGTGCGCGCGGATTTACCGTCCCAAAGCGGGTAGGCCGCAACGCCGCAGTGCCACATCAGCGCGTAATCCTCCTCAAGGTTGACCTGAGAAAGGTCAGCCAGGAAGGGTGGCTCATTAATAACGGCGCTTAAGGCGAGCATTGAGAGCGTGCCCTCAACATCACCCTCGCAGCCGATAATCCTGCCCTTGCCGGCAAGAAGGCTCATCGCCGCGCACGGCGAGGTGCCGAAATCGCGGGCGAATTCGGGCCAGCAGCGAACCGCGAGCGCGTCAAGCGAGTTTTTATCCATAAAGCCCTCGATTGAGCGGGAGAGCGACGAAACCTTGTCAACCTGCATATCGCTCAGCGCGGAGCAATCATAAATCGCCTTTACATCCTTGACCGAAACGCCACCCACGCCGCCGCTCATAAGCTCGCTCAGCTCGTAGTGGTCAATAAGCACGCCTGTTTTCTTAAAGAAATCCGTATCCGAAACGCTGAGGTTAAAAAACCCGTCCGCGCGGTAGCCCGCGATGCCAAGATGGGCGTTTTTGACAGCTGACATCATCTTGACCGCGCCGAGCCACGCGGCATCAATAGAGTCCTCAACGCAGCAGCAATAGTCATCCTTGCCCGATTTATAAAGGTTTGAAGCGTTCAGGTTAACGCCGCAGACCGAGTTGAGCCTGATTTTGCCGCCGTTATAAGGAAGCTCGGGGAACGCCCACAGCAGGGTGGGCAAGCTCAGATATTTATCAATGATGAGCGCGAGGTGGCCAAGATGAAAGGTGCCGCTGATTATCACAACACCGTCAAGCTCTCTGCATTTGAGGTCTTTGGCGGCTTTTTCAGCTTCACTCGGCTCAATGACAAGTCCCTCGACAAAGAACCAGTTGACGCTTGTGTCCTTCTTGAGAGTTTCAATCTTTTGATTGTAGATTTCAAGCGCTGCAAGGTGGTCAAAGGTGGTTCTTGCAAGGCAAACAACGCCGATATTCGCTTTTTTCATTAATTTCTCACCTTCACTTTACGCATCCTTGAGCTTTAAGAATTTCTTGAGGAACTTGCTGCCTTTGCGGCAAAATACGGGCGGATAGCCGATTCCGGCGGAAATGCTGTGCTCACCGCCGTTATAGACCTCGCCCGTCCACAGGTGAACCCATTCATCCTCGGGCAAATACACCTTTTTGAGCGGCTGCCCCTGCTCGATTACGGGCGCAACAAGTATATCTCTGCCCAGCAGATACTCATATTGCTCGCGGAAATCCTTCTCGCTGTGATAATAATAAAAGAGCGGCCTTATCACGGGTATGCCTTCGGTGCTGTTAAGCTTATCGGCGGCCATGAGATAATCCTTGAGCCCCGCGTGTATACGGCTCATCTTGGCGTAATGCTTGAGTATCTCCTCGCTCGAGTCAAAATGAACATTATCGTCTGGCCTGTTGCCCTCATGCGAGCGGAAAAGCGGAGAAAACGCATTCATTTCAGCCCAGCGCATAAGAAGCTCAGGCGTTCTCTTGACATACATAAAGGTGGTGTAGCCGCCAACATCGCTGTGTGTAAGCCCAAAGCCGCTCACCGCGAGCGAAAGCGTGGCGGGGATAACCGAGGGCAGACCGTCATCATATGACCAGTCAACATGCTGGTCGCCATTCCACATCAGAGTGGAATATTTAATTGTTTCAGTATTTCCCGCGCGGGTGAAAAAGAAAATATCACCGATTTTGCCCGTTTCTTCGAGCGCCTCACGGTTAATTTTTGCCCAAATAGCGGGCCATGTGTTATGAATTTTTTCGGCGCTATCGCCGCTGTAAAGAACGCAGTCGGTGGGCAGATATTCGCCGAAATCCGCCATCCATCCGCCAAGCCCGAAGGCAATCATATTGTCCTTGATAACCGATTTAATCCAATTGTAGGCGTCGGGGTTTGTCAAATCCACCATGGCGGCAGGGAAGGTTGTTATCTTAACAAGGTAATCCTCGCCGTCTTTATTTTTAACGCAGTAGCCCTTTTCGCTCGCGTATTTATACAGCCCTTTTTCTATGGCAAGGAAGGGATTGCAATAGCCGAGAAAACGAATGCCGTCTTTTTTATAGCCGAGGATTTTGGTGTCAAGATTCGGGTACAGCTTTTTATCCCATTCCCAGTTCCAAACCAGCTGCTTGCCGAATTGGGTTATTCGCGCGCCCTCCCAGTCCTGGCACCAAACGCCCGCAACCTTCATTTTGTATTCTTTCGCCTTTTTAAGCTTTTTATCGACAATTTCCGTGCCGCCCTGAATGCCGAGAATCGCGCCGTCATAAGCCCATTCGGGTAAGCGCGGCTGCCTGCCGAGTAAATCGGAGAGGTTTGTTGAAAGCTCCTCGAAGCTGTCCGCGAAGCCGATATAGACATCAGCTAAATCTTTAACAAAAAGCGTGTGGCAAAAGCGGGCGGTAAAATCAAACTCGGCATAATCCGTGGTGTCTATATGCACGAAATATTTGCGCGACGACATAAAGGTAGGCTGGGCATAGTAGGTCGCATATTGCGAGAAGTCCAAAGCTCTTTTTGCGTTGACTCCCGCTAATTTATCGCTGATAACCTTTTTAACAAAGCGCTTGGCGTTCTGATGCTCCGCAACCCAAATCTTAACGCTTTCGCCGCGTAGATTAAAGGCGGTGAAGGTTTCGCCGCAGCCGTAAACGCACTCCTCATTGAGCGCGGAAAGGCGCAGCCACATTCTGTTATAAGGCGCGCCGTCAAGCACCTCGAAATGGGCGTGAAGCCTGTTGTCAAGCGCTTCAAGCTCAAGACGCAAAACGGCTTTTCCGTCTTTTGTCTTAAGCAGCAGCTCCCCGCTCGCTGTATCAATAAAAAGCGGAGTTTTCATCTGCGTTTTTTCTTTAAATTTGAAGCTGCCCCGGCTCATGGGATACTCCGCGGTACCGCAGCCTATCCACATAAACGGTTTCTCTTTGCTGAAGGCAAAAAAACTGCGTTCGTTAAATTTAACGGAAAGCATCGTTTCGGTGTTTGTGAAATTAATCATAAGCCGTCCCCCAAATTCTATAGATATTTAATTATATATTAAATATCGGCATTTGAAAAGGGCAAAAGTAAAAATTTTGAAAAATTCAAGTTTTTCGGACTTAGGCAATAAAAAAGAGAAAAAACACCCTTACGGATGCCTTTTCTCCAAACATGGGATTGAATTGAGGAGGGGTAAATCTTGCTCAGTCGGTAGGGGTGCGGCTCCCTTCCCTGTCGAGCTTAATTGAATTATATCTTGCATTTGTTAATTCCTTATGAATTGAATTTTAACATATTAGGTATTTTTTGTTAATTGTACCCATCTATTTCATATAATCTGCAATTGCCGAAATTTCGCCGCCCTTTTTATAAACCCGAGGTACTCTTTTATTGATACCGCAAATGATTTCATAATTAATTGTGTTATGCCTTGCGGCAATGCTGTCAACCGTTATACCCTCGTCACCGTCAAAGCCGAAAACAGTAACCGTATCGCCCGCCTTGACATTGGCTACATCGGTAACATCTATCACGCATTGATCCATGCAAATGCTTCCTAAAACAGGTACGGTCTTGCCGTGAATGAGCATTTTTGTGTTTCCCGACAGCGAGCGCGGGTAACCGTCGGCATAGCCGACGGGAACGGTGGCAACCTTAATCTCACCGTCAGAGACATACTTACCCGAATAGCTGACGGGAGTATCGGAGGAAATCCGCTTAACCATTGAAACAATTGTTTTCATTTGCAGCACCGCGGTCAGCTCCACGGTATCCCTCGTAAGCCACGAGGGGTGAAGACCGTATAGAATTAAACCGGGGCGCACCAAATCAAGATGCATTTCGGGGTAAAGGAGTGTGGCGGCGGAGTTGCAGCAGTGGCGAATCTTAAACTCAACGCCCGATTTTTTGAGCTCGCCGAGCAGCGTAAGAAAAAGGTCATACTGAACCCTCGTGAAAGCCTCGCCGCCTTCATCGCCCGCAGAGGTGAAATGGGTGAAGACCCCCTCGGGGTAAAGTCCGGGCAGGGCGCAAACCGCGGCGATTGTTTCGACCGCTGCCGAATTCTCAACCGAATCATGATAAACGAAGCCCAGACGGCTCATACCGGTATCAACCTTGATATGAACGGTTATCTGAACGCCGCTTTTTACCGCTTGCTCAGAGAGGCTGTTTGCGTATTCCTCATCAAAAACGGTTTGGGTTATGTTGTTAAGGGCAAGCATCTCGGCGTACTCGGGCGGAGTATATCCCAGGATAAGCACGGCGCAGTCGGAATTGACCGAGCGCACCTGCATCGCTTCCTCAAGGTTTGAAACGCCGAACCACTCACAGCCGCAGTCGGTAAGCTCCTTGACTATGTATTCAACGCCGTGGCCGTAGGCATCCGCTTTAACAATCGCCATAATCTGAGCGCCCGGCGAGGTTACGCCGCTAATGGCGGTGTAGTTGCTTCTTACGGCGTCAAGGCTGATTTCAAGCCAGGTTCTTCTGAAATATTTTTTCATTAAAAGCCTCCGCAAACTTTTTTCATACTTTACTATTATATGATTTATAGCGTTAAGTGTCAAGCATTATGAGCGCGGCAAGAATGAATTTTAGGGCAAAAAGGAGCACTGCCGAATGTGTGCAGCATTCGGCAGTGTGTTGGGGAAAGAGAAAATAAAAATGAAAAAGATGTTGTTATCTTAAGTTGTTAAAATCCATAATTTGTCACGCTAAATTGATATATTTATCATAGATTAATTGTGTGAACAAGATATTAACAGATTGTAAACTGTTTGTTAATATAGGGCAATTTTATCCCACACAAAAGGGCTATCTCATCGCGTGAAATTATCTGAAAACTATGGCTTTGATTGGTTATCAATTTGTTGCCGTGTGAGGTTGCATATTTTTTCCTTCCTCTGTGGGCAACCGCTTTATTTGTATATAATATTTAATAAACATTGACCTCGCGAATCAAAACTGTTATAATAATTTATTATATTGCCTTACGGGAGGTACGAACGCTATGATGCTTATATCACCCTCAGTTCTTGCGTGTGACTTTTCATGCCTCGGCGAGGAGGCCCTGCGGGTTCAAAACGGCGGCGCAGATTTACTTCACCTTGATGTTATGGACGGGCATTTCGTGCCGAATATCTCCTTTGGCGCGCCTGTCATCAAGTGTCTTCGCCCCTGCACCTCGCTGCCGTTTGATGTTCACCTGATGATATCGCATCCGCTTAAATATATTGACGATTTTATCGACGCCGGGGCGGATATCATAACCTTCCATTATGAGTGCGATTCGCTTGCAGACGAAACAATTGATAAAATAATTGCGGGCGGCTGCAAGGCTTCTATCAGCGTTAAGCCCCAAACCGATATAAGTAAGGTTTTTCCGTTTCTTAACCGCCTTTCAATGGTGCTTGTTATGACCGTTGAGCCGGGCTTCGGCGGGCAGGCGCTCATAGCCGAAACCATTGATAAAATTCGCCTTCTTCGCCTTGAGGCAATCCGACAGGGTATAGACCTTGATATTGAGGTTGACGGCGGAATCAGTGAAAAAACCATTTCCCTTGCCTCAAGAGCGGGCGCGAATGTTTTTGTCGCGGGCAGCGCAATCTTCAAGGCTCAAGACTGTGCTAAGGTCATCAACTCACTTCGCCGCGCTGCTCAGGATAATCCGTTTGAGCCGTAAGCTTCTCGAGCGCGCCGCTTTCAGTAACAGTTTGCCAATGCTCGCCTGTGGCTTCGCAGCACGCTCTGCCCTCTGTTATTTGCGAGTATTCCGATAACATTCTTCTCAGTAAGTAACCGCCCACGCCCTGAACACAAAGGCGGTAGCGCCCCGATAAGGTATAAAGCGAGCTCTGCGCGCCGCCGCAATAAACAAGCGCCTTCGCTGCCGCCAGCAGGCAGTCCGCATCATCAAATTCAAAGGTGAGATATTCCGAGGGCTTTACTATGCTGCGCTGCGCGCTGCATTTATCAAGAATCGTAAAGCTGACCGTGCAGCCGCCGCAAGCGCTCGGCATCGCCTCAATCATCATACGCTTCGCAGGGTCAATATCGCGCCCGAGCTGCTTGCCTGCTCGGTCAAGCAAGGTCCACATAACCCTGCGTGTTTCGCTCGTAGAATAATCCATATCCTCATATGTAATGTCCAGTTCCCGCATGTCCTGAGCACTCAATTCAACAATTATTCTATCCTCGGTCGGGGATTCGATTTTCATTCCCATACCCTCCTGCCTGTTTTTAAGTTGCTATTAATATAATATTACGCGTACAGGCAGTGTGCAATGGCTAAATTTTTGGAAATTTTCAGAGGTGATTTTTTTGGCTCAACAAGGTAAGTCTGCCGCGCCCGCTTCCTCGCGGCTGTTTGGCGACTATCTTATTATGCTTATTACGCCCTGCATTATGGCGTGGTACTATAACGGCGACAGGGCTGTAAGAGTTATGCTTGCCTGCGTTGCGGCAACACTGCTCAGCGATATTTTCGGCGGTATCATTTTCACCGATAAATCCGATATAAAAAGTCCCGACGCTATTTTTACAGGTCTCGCGATTGCGCTTATGCTGCCCGCGGCTGTGCCGTATTATGTGCCTGTGCTTGCGGGTATGTTTGCCGTTTTTGCGGTCAAGCTGCCCTTCGGCAGCGCTCTGAACTCGCCTTTTGTTCCCGCGGCGGCCGGCTTCGCGTTCGCGAGCATCTGCTTTCGCGAGGAAGTGTTCACCTATGTTTCACGCTCCGTTACGGGCGCTGACAAATTCTTAGGCGGTATTTCGCTCGGTTCTGTGCTTAACACGGGCGAATCCTTAAAGCTTAACCTCGTAAGTGGTTTTGATATAGCAACGGGCAACATCGCGGGGCCCATGGGCACCACCTGCGCGGTGGTTATGCTCGGGTGCTCGGTCCTTTTGTTTTTCCGCCGCCCCAAGGCGCTTTATGTGACCACGGGCTTCCTGCTGGGCGCGTCGATTATTGCGCTGATTGCGCCGCGCGCGAGCGTTTTGCCCATTACCTCGCTGTATCTTGAGATTTGCTCCGGTTCTCTGCTTTTTGCCGCGGTTTTTCTTGCGACCGACCCTGCCACAATGCCGAGCAACAACCTTTTCAGGCTCCTCTACGGCGTTTATATGGGCGTGCTTTGCATGGCCGTGAGGCACTTCGGCATCTATGAGGAGGGCGTTTGCTTCGCGATACTGCTTGCCAACGCGACCTGGCCGATTATGCACGGTCTGCTCACCGATATTAAGACATTTTTAGTCGCCTCCAAACGCAGCAAAGCAAAGGGGGCGGTTAAGCAATGAAAGAGTCTCAAAACTCATCCATCGGCAATATGCTCTTTAAGGGTTCGCTGATTTTTAACCCCGTGCTTGTTCAAATTGTCGGCATCTGCCCGATTGTGGCCGCCTCAACGAGTCTGTTTTCCTCGGTTTTGCTCTCTGCAGTTTTCGCGCTGGATATGATTTTGACCTGCGTTGTCGCGAGCGCCGCTATGCGAGAATTCCCGCGTTTTATCAGAGTCGCTCTTTACCTGCTTTTCGGGCTTGCAATTACCTGCCCGGTAATGTATATGCTTGAGGAATTCTCAGATTTTACTCTTTCCATGAGCACCAAAATCTACCTGCCTCTTATGGCGATTAACTCCGTTGCCGCCGTTCACTGCGAGCAGTTCTCGGTCAAAAACACCGTGCGCGATTCCTTCGCGGATGCTCTTGCGGTCAGCATCGGCTACAGCGCTGTTTATATCATCACCGGTACGCTGCGCGAGTATCTTGGCAACGGCACCATTGCGGGCTATGCCTTGCCTCAGCCCTATAAGCTCCCAGGTATGCTTATGCCATTCGGCTCGCTGATAATCCTGGGCTATCTTGCCATGACGCTCAAGTGGTACATCTCAAAATTCCAGCCGCAGTACCTTGAAGAAACCATTATGAAAATCCAAAACACCTCATTCAAGATTAAGCGCGAGCCCGAGGCTGTCATCCCCGAGCCTGTCATGAGCGCGCCCCCCGCGGTTTTTACTGATGATTTGCCTGAGGAAGTCGGGCTGTCCTTGACCGTTCAGGAAGCGCCAAATGAAAATCCCCCTGTGCCAACCGAGCAGATTGAAGCGTTTGAAGAGATTGAAGACCTTAACCGAAGGCACAGCGAATTTGTCAGTGATACGGACAAGAGCCTTGAGGAGCTGATTGCCTCGCTTGAAACCGACATTGACAATATCTCCGCCCCGAAAAAAAGTATACAAGACGGGGAGGATAAAAAATGAGCCTTTTGTTTGACATTTTTATCACGGCGCTTTACACGGTTTTTATTCAGAACCTTGTTTTCAGCGGCGGCTACGGCTTGAGCGAAGCAATCCGCGTTTCCTCAAAGCCGTCGAGCTTCGGCGCGTTTGCGGCCATAATATCGGGCTTTTCGGTTGTAACAAGCACCATATGCGCGCTTATCGAAAGGGTCGAGTCATTCAGCGATTTGCCTGATTCCCTCTATGCCGCGATCTACGGCATTGTGCTTTTTGCGGTTTATCTTATCGTTGCGCTCATTGCGTACTTTGTCATCAAGGTGTCGCGCCAGTTTCTTAACACGCTCGGCATCGCGGCGCTCAACACCATGGTGCTTGCCATTCCCTTCATCAACCACCGCGCCGCCTATTCCTTTGCCGGCTGCATAGGCTCTGGCCTCGGCGCGGGCATAGCCTTTGTGCTTGCCGCCGCGCTGATAAGTAAGGGCGCATATTATATATCCGAAAACGAAGATATCCCCGAGCTTTTTAAGGGCACACCCGCGATGTTCCTTTATGTCGGTCTTTTGTCGCTCGCCTTCGCGGGCTTTACGGGCAGCTCAATATTCACATAATTCGGAGGCGCTTTGAATGAAGAAAAAAGGGAAAATTGAAAAAGCGCTTAAACCCTCACAGCGGCAGAGCGTTACTGAATTCTCCACCACCTTCGGCTCGGGTCCGAGCTATGAGGACAGAGTTCGCCGGCGCAGAATCATCAGCGCGGTGCTGATAACTCTGGGCATAATTGCGCTTATCGCTGTCGGGTATTTTATAACCGATACTCTTATTTGCATAACCGAATTGCCTGTCACCCCCACGGATGTTATCTCATAATTTTGTGAAGCAGGATAAAAATGTACTATATTCCTTTTAACTCCCGTCAATCATATCATAAATCGCCCTTTGGCGCGGTTAAAACCGATACTAAAGTGGTATTTCGCATCGTTTTGCCGCGAAGCATGGGCTGCCGCGCGGCGTTCCTTGTTGTTGACGCCAAAAGCCTCCCTATGGAATGGGAAGCTATGCAGGGTGAAAATGAGGAATGGTGGAAAGTCACTTTTACTCCCGCGAGTGAGGGCATTTACCGCTATCACTTCTCTCTTAACACCGATTACGGCGCTCAAACGATACTGAAATATGAAAGCTCCCTGGGCAAAATCGGCGCTGACGGCGGAGAATGGCAGCTTACCGTGTATTCGCCCGACCTTAAAACACCCGATTGGATTAAGGGCTCTGTAATATACCAGATTTTCCCCGACCGTTTTTGCTTCTCGGGCGAAGAAAAGCAGAATGTTCCCGACGACAGACTCCTCAGAAACGACTGGGGCGGCGAGCCGCTTTGGCAGCCCGATAAAAACGGCAAAATCAAGCAGTATGATTTTTTCCAAGGCGATTTCAAGGGCATTGAGCAAAAGCTCGGCTATCTTCAAAGCCTCGGAATCGGCTGTATTTATCTCAACCCGATATTTTCCGCTCACTCAAACCATCGCTATGACACGGCGGATTACCTTGCCCCCGACGCTTTGCTCGGCACGAGGGAGGACTTTAAGCGGCTTTGCGACGAGGCAAAGAAACGAGGCATCAGGATAATCCTTGACGGCGTTTTCAGCCACACGGGCGCGGACAGCATTTATTTCAACCGCGAGAAGCGATATGACACGCTCGGCGCTTATAACAGCAAAGCCTCACCTTATTACAGCTGGTATAAATTCAAACACTACCCCAATAAATACACCTGCTGGTGGGGCGTGGATATTCTGCCCGAAATTACGGAGGAAAACCCCGATTACCTTGAATTCATTACCGGCGAAAACGGCGTTTTGCGCTACTGGCAAAGGATTGGCGCCGGCGGCTGGAGGCTTGATGTGGCGGATGAATTGCCCGATGTCTTTCTTGACGCTCTGCGCGACGCGGTTAAAAGCGAGGCAAAGGATTCCTACATCCTCGGTGAGGTGTGGGAGGACGCGTCAAATAAAATCAGCTATGGCTCACAGCGGCGCTACCTTTTGGGCAGTCAGCTCGATTCCGTTATGAATTATCCGTTTGCCAACGCTCTTTTGCACTTTGCTATTTCGGGCGAGGCGGAGGGCTTTAACGAAAAAATATATGAGATTGCCGAGAATTATCCAAAGCCCTGTGTTGATACCCTGATGAACCATATCGGCACTCACGATACCCGCCGCGCGCTTACGGTGCTTTCCGGCGGTGACGCGCCCTTTGAGCATCTTAACCGCTACCGCGGCGCGGTTGACGGCGACGAGCTCGAGAGGGGCAAAAAGCTTATGCGCCTTATCTCCACCGCGCAGTATGCTCTGCCCGGCGTGCCCTGCGTCTATTATGGCGACGAGGCAGGGCTTTGCGGCGGCGACGACCCGTTTAACCGGGCGTGCTACCCGTGGGGGAAGGAAGATTTATCGCTTATTGAGCATTACCGTGCTCTCGGGAGCATTCGCTCGAGTCACAGCGTTTTTGCCTCGGGCGAATTTGCGCCTGTTTCGTGCGAGAGCGGCTGCGTTGCTTTTGAGCGAAGAGGCGAAGCCGAGAGCGCCCTGCTGGTCGCGAACCGCAACGATGTTCAAATTGATTATTACCTGCCCGCGGGCGAATGGCAGTGCCTGACGGCAAACGCCAATTTAATCGGCAATGTTATTACCCTGCCCGCGCTCACCGCGGCAATACTGATAAAGAGTAACGAGGTTATGTAATGGCACGCAAAAAAAACAGCAAACTGATATTCAAGACAAAAAACGAACGCAGCATAGGGCAGCTTAAGAAATTCTCCCTCGCGCTGCTCTGCTTTGTTGTCGTTTTTGGTTCGCTGTCTGTTTTGTATTTTTTTAAATCATATAATTTCAACCTCAACAACGCCCTGGGCAAAATTGAGCCGTCCACAACAGAGCCCGAAAGCTCCACGCCTGCGATTACACAGGAAAAATGCGTTGATTATCTGTTTTGCAGCTCATCCTCAGATAAAACGAGGCTGAATTTCGTCTATGTTGTGCGCGTGCAGATGCCCGAATGCAAGGTCATCATCTGCCCCCTGCCGCCCAACACCCCCGCCAACCCCGAGGGTGAATGGCATACCCTGCAGGAGCTTTATTCCGAGGGCGGCACCTCCGCGCTGGTAAGCGGCGCAGGAATGATTTGCCAGACAAAGATTTCGCATTACGTTTTTTCCACCGACACAAGCTTTAAGCGGGCGATAAATTATCTCGGAGGCTTCACGGTTACCGTGAGCGAGAATGTTAAATACCGCGGCGAGTTTAATCTTATCCTCGTCAAGGGCAAGCAATCCCTTAAGGGCGACAGTATCCTTAAATATCTGAGCTATTTGAGCCTTCTTGAGAATGACGCGGGCGTGCCCGCCCAGGCGCTTGTTTTGCGCGATATTCTTGCCTCCACGCTCAGCGGTGATTACGCCGAGCGCAAGGATGATTTTTTTTCGCACCTTTCCAATATTTTGACAACCGATATATCGATTGTGGACTTTTCCGCCGCTGGCAGTTCGCTCGAAATGCTCGCGAATTCCGGCAAAACACAGTATATTTGCGTTTCAACCCCCGATGAACTGCATAACGCGACCAAAGATTAACACCGTAAATCAGCGATTATAAAAGGAGCTTTTTGTTTTGAAAAAACTGCTTTCATTAATTTTGGGTTTTATCGTTGTTTTAACCTTGGCATTCGGGCTAACCAACGCCAGCCAGTTTTTTGAGAACCCGACAAGGTATTGGGACGAAACCCCCGCCGTGGAGCTTACCGATATCGGAAGCCCTTACAAAACTTACTTTTACACTCTGACCAATATTGAAAAGCACGCCTATAACGCGATTCTTACGGAGCTTACAAATATGCCCGAAAGGATAAAAATCCCTAACCTGAGCGGCTTCGAGCTTGAGAATGTTTTTTCTGCCCTGCTCAGCGACAACCCCGAGCTGTTTTTTGTGAACAGAACCTGCACGCTCAAGCAATTCACCTTTAAATACGATTACTTTGTGCCTTCATATTTAATGACCGCCGACGAATATAAGGATGATATCCTGCGCCTTCGTAATAAAGCGAATAAAATAATTGAATCGCTTACCGATAAAGGCGACCAGTGGCAAACTGAGCTTGAAATTCACGACTATATTATTACACACTGCAAGTATAAGCTTAACTCAGACGGCTCGGATTTTTATGTTTCCTCCGCCTTTGGCTCGCTTGTGAACGGGTATGCCGCCTGCGAGGGCTACTCCAAAGGGGCAAAGCTGCTGCTTGATATGGCGGGCATCAAAAACGCCCTTGTGAGCGGCGACGCCACCAACAGCGACGGCAAAACCGTTAAGCATATGTGGAACGCCGTCTGCCTTAACGGCAAATGGTACTATCTTGACTGCACCTGGGATGACCCCGTGACCGAAAAAAACGATAATATCCCTAATTACTCCTATTTTAATGTAACCACCGATATGATAAGTACCTCGCACGGCGATTTTTCATACAGCTTTGACTGCACGAGCATTGAAGAGAATTATCATGTTAAAACGGGCACCTATTTCAAAGAATACAATCGCTCCTATGAAAAAAAGATTGCCGATATAATAGCCGATTCACTTGATGACGGCGACGGACGCATTGAGCTGCGGTTTGAGAACGAGGAAATCTATAACGCCGCTATGCAGGACCTTTTTGAATCGGAGGGCAGGCGAATTGATTATGTGCTGACCTCGGTCGCATCAAAGACGAGCAAAGAGTTTTCGGACTATTTCAGATATATACCCGACGATAAGCAGTATGTTTTGACCTTGGTCATAGATTTGGTTTAAGGACGGTCTTATAAATGGACAAAATAAGGATAGAAAACGCTATTCGTGAAATTCTTTGTGCAATTGGTGAAGACCCTGACAGAGAGGGCTTAGTCGAAACGCCGGGGCGTGTTGCAAAAATGTATGAGGAAATATTCTCGGGGCTTGCGGATGACCCAAAAAGGCATTTGAAAATATTCAACGAGGATAATAACGAGGAAATGGTTATCGTTCGCGATATTCCGCTTTACTCAATGTGCGAGCATCACCTTATTCCCTTCATGGGCAAGGCGCATATCGCCTATATCCCCTGCGAGGGCAAGGTTATCGGACTTTCAAAGCTTGCAAGGATTGTTGATACCTTCGCGAAGCGGCCGCAGCTGCAGGAGCGCCTGACCTCTCAGATTGCCGATTTTCTTTACAAAGAGCTTTGTCCGCAGGGCGTCGCGGTTGTTATTGAGGCGGAGCATCTTTGTATGACCATGCGGGGCGCGCGCGCCTCGGGCTCTCAAACGCGAACCTCCGCTCTGCGCGGCTGTATGCGCAGCGACGCGAGAACTCGCGCGGAGGCCATGTCGCTGCTCACGGGGGATAAGAACTGATGGCTGCTTTTAACGCGGGCAAGTACGCCCTGCCGCTTGGCAAAAAGACCTATGTTATGGGGATTCTGAATGTAACGCCCGATTCCTTTTCCGACGGCGGCGAATACAACACCCCCGAGAAGGCGGTGAGCTACGCTCTCGAAATGCAGGCTAAGGGAGCGGATATAATTGACCTCGGCGCAAACTCTACTCGCCCGGGCGCGAACCTTCTGACAAGCGAGCAGGAGTGTGAACGCCTTGAGCCTTACCTTGCTTCACTGCGCGGAAAGCTGAATGTTCCGCTCTCGGTTGATACCTTTTACCCCGACTGCGCTTTACTGGCGCTCAAATACGGCGCTGATATTATTAACGATGTAAGCGGCGCTTTCAGCGGCGGAGCCGCCGAGGCCGCCTCAAGGGCGAAGGCCGGCTACGTTGCCGTACATAACCCCTGCGGCGCGGGCAAAGAAGCAATATATGAGAACGGCGTTGTAGCGGCTGTTCGCGCGTACTTCATCGAATGCATCGAATTCGGCTTTTCCGATGGCTGTTTATGCCTTGACCCGGGTTTGGGCTTCAGCAAATCCGCCGAGGATAACCTCACCCTACTGCGTGAAGCTGCATGGCTTAAATTCACAGGTATACCGCTGCTTTACGGCGCGTCGCGCAAGCGCTTCCTGGGTAAGGTCAGCGGCGTTGATAACCCCGCTTTTCGTGATAACGCCACCGTTGCCGCACATGTCGCGGCAATCGCGGGCGGAGCGGACATAATCCGCACCCACAATGTTGCCTTAGGTGTTGAGAGCACCAAAATCGCAGACGCCGTGTTCAGAGGAGAGAACTGATATGGACAAAATTATTATCAAAGGTCTTGAGCTTTTCGCCTACCACGGTGTAAACCCCGAAGAAAAAGAAAACGGTCAGCTGTTCATTCTTGATATCACGGCTTTGGCCGATATCGCCGCCGCGGGCGAAAGCGACAGCCTTGACGATACGGTCAGCTATGCTAAAATAATTAAAACCGTTAGCGCTGTTTTTACCTCCGAAAAGAATGACCTGCTTGAGCGAGCCGCTCAGCGAGTCGCCAAGGCCATTTTAGATGAATACGATAAAATTCAAAGCGTAAAAATCCTGCTCAAAAAGCCCGAAGCGCCTATAATGGCGGATTTCAAATATGTCGGCGTTGAAATTGAGCGCAGCAGAGGAGATAATATATGAGCCAGGCAGTAATTGCAATCGGCACAAATCTCGGCAACAGAATCGAAAACATAAACTTCGCAGTTCGCGCTTTGGCGCGTTTGCCGGGTGTAAAAATACTTAAAGCCTCCTCGGTTTACGAAACAAAGCCCGTTGGCATCACCGAGCAGCCCGATTTCTATAACGCCGCGCTGCTTGTTGAAACAACCGCATCACCGTTTACGCTTCTGGGCGCGTGCCTTGGCATTGAGGCGTCAATGGGCAGAACCCGCGAGGCAAAAAACGGACCGAGAATCCTTGACCTCGACATCATTCTATATGAAGGCTTCAAAAGTGAGAGCTTCGAGCTGACCGTACCGCATCCGCGTCTGCTTGAGCGAGCTTTTGTTATGGCGCCGCTCAATGACCTTTTCCCCGGCGGCCGCGCCCCGGGCATATTCTTTGGTCCTTACCTTCGTGACCTCGGTATGCAGGGTGTGGAAAAAACCGAAAAAGAGATTATAATTCCCATTTACAATTAAGTAAAGGAGTCTTGATAATGTATATTGATCCCGGCGTAGGAAGCATGATAATCCAATTCGTTATTGCGGCAATTGCCGCCGGCGGCGCGACTCTCGTTGCCTTCAGGCAAAGGATTGCCGCCTACTTCAGGCGCAGAAAAGCGGCTAAAAACGGTGCTTCGCCGATTATTGCGCAGGCTGACGAAGAGGCATCGCCGGTCGATGATTTGCCGACAGACGAGGAAATGCCGATAGACGATGAGCTGCCGATAGACGAGGAAATGCCGACAGAGCAGTCCGACGCTATAGAGGACGATGAAAACGACGGTGAGGTGCAGTAATGAACGCCGAAAAAAGCTCGTTCAGAGACCCATCGGGAGTCGTTTACCGTAATAACGGGGAAATCTATCGCCTCATAAACTCCTGCTACGCCGAGCAATTTGACCGCCTTATGTCAAGCGGGCTTTACGAGTCGCTCACAAAGCAAGGTCTAATTATTGAGCACCGTGACGCCCCGGGCGAGCCTCTGCCGCAAGGCGGGTACAAGGTTATTAAGCCCAAGCGCATTCCGTTTATTTCATATCCCTACGAATGGTGCTTCGGGCAGCTCAAGGACGCCGCCTTGGCAACGCTGCGCCTTCACCGCGCCGCGCTCGAAAAGGATATGATATTAAAGGACGCGAGCGCCTATAACATTCAGTTTTTAAACGGCCGTCCCGTGCTTATTGATACTCTCTCATTTGATTTTTACAAAGAGGGCGAGCCCTGGTGCGCCTACGGGCAGTTTTGCCGTCATTTCTTGGCGCCGCTTATGCTCATGTGCTATGTTGATATGCGCATGAACCGCTTATTGGAGCTGTACATAGACGGTATTCCGCTCGATATAGCCTCTACTCTACTCAAGGGCAAGGGCGGCTTTGCCGCGAAGCAGCATATTCACTGGCACGCGAAATCAATTGCCAAGCATTCCTCCGACGGCTCCTCGGCTAAATCCGACTCAAAGGCTCTCGTCATTAAAAAGAGCGGACTTATCGCTATAACGGATAGCCTTATTCGCATAGTCGACTCACTCAAGCCGAAAACGCAGGTTACCGAATGGGGCAATTACTACGATAACACCAACTATTCCTCATCCGATACAGCCGCAAAGAGTAAGATAGTGTCTGATTTTCTTAAGGAATGCGCGCCTGAAAGCGTATGGGACCTCGGTGCGAATGACGGACGCTATTCACGCCTTGCTCTTGACACGGGTGCGAATGTTGTTGCCTTTGATATCGACTTCAATGCCGTTGAAAACGGCTATCAATACGTAAAAAAAGAGAAGTGCAGTCTGCTGCCGCTTGTTTTTGATCTGACCAACCCAAGCCCTGCCATCGGCTTTGCAAACGCGGAGCGGGAAACAGTTGCCGCGCGCCAAAGACCAGATTGCATTCTTGCCCTTGCGATAATCCACCATATGGCGATTTCAAATAATCTGCCGCTGCCGCGCATTGCCGAGTGGCTCAGTTCCCTGTGCCGCGAGCTGATTATCGAATTCGTTCCGAAAACCGATTCTCAGGTGCAAACACTGCTTAAAACGCGGGCGGATATTTTTCCCGATTATACCGAGGACTGTTTTACGCGTGATTTTTCACAGTATTTTGAGCTTGTAAGCAGCGAAAAGGTCGGGAAGAGCGAAAGAACTCTGTTCCTGTTTAAATCAAAGGTAGCCGCTGAATAATCCGCGGCTACAAAAGACATAAAGTGAGGAGATATCCGTTGAAAAAACCCTTAAAGCTTATTGTTGCATCGCTCGTTTCCTCAGCCCTGATGCCGGCAATTATTATCGCCTCCGCCTACTACAAAAGCGATGTTAGCCTCGGTCTGCTGCCACTTGCCGCCCTTGCGGGTCTCACCGCGCTCACGCTTCTGCTGTGGTTCGCTCTGTACCTCATTTTCCGCTCGCCCGCGAGCGCGTTTCTCGGCTGTCTGCTGCTCACGGCGGCGAACTACACTGCCTCGACCGCCTCGGAGAGCTTGGCTCTGCTTACCGGGCGCTCAACCGGCTTTTGCGGAATGGTTTACCTCGGCGCGGGCTTCGCTTTCAGCATAATTGTAACCTTAATTTTCCGCAAATGTCCCCAAAAGCTTGAGAGCGTTATGCTCTTTTTCGCGACTGTTATGATTTCCATACTGTTCGTTTATAACTCCGGCATCGCGGCAACCAAGCTTTACGCGGTTTATTCGAATGGCGATTCTCTCTCCTCCCCTCCCAAGGCAGATTACTTCGTTGACTCCGCCACTCAAACGCCCGATATATACTGGATTCATACGGACGGTATGATTGGCTTTGATGCTTTTGAGCAGCTTTATAAGGACCCTCAGGCGGAGTTTACCGCCGAGCTCACTGAGCGCGGCTTTGATCTTGATAAAACCGCAAGACTTTATTCAGGTCACTGCACCATGATAGCGCTCACGATGCTGATGAACCCCGATTTTTATGACAGCAGTCTTGCCGATAAAGATTTTGAAATGCTTGACGGTTACCAGCGCACCGTCGCTTTTGACAGGATTTATGTTCACGCGAGCGAGCAGCTCAAATATAACGAGTTGCTGTGCGCAATGACAAAGCGCGGCTACACAACGAGCATTATCGGGGTAAAAAATCACCCGTATTACTACCCCGCCTGCAACCGTTATTATTATACAGACGGCATTGATACCTTCCTTGTCGAAAACGACAAGGTCGACTATGACGCGGCGGTTAAAACCGCCGATTACTTCCAGTTAAAGCACTTCGTCAATGTGGTGGTAATAGCCTACAGCGCCGTTATGGATTTAGTTATGGGCAACGATTACACGGTCGAGGGCAGGGCTGTGGTTCAAAGCGATTTGCCGAAGGATAAGGTTAATGAAATTCTCCTGACCGACGGCGTTACTCAAAATCATGGCTATATTATCGAGAGCCTTAACGATTCCTTTAAGGCCGCTTCGCCGTCGTTCACGGTTATTCACTCGATGATTTCGCATTATCCGTTTTATATGGACGAAAACGGCAACTCAACCGGTTATTCAAGCACCAATCCCGATGATTACGCCGATCAGCACAGGGCGAGCGCGAAAATCCTTATCAATATGATTGATATGATTCTTGAGCATAACCCCGATGCGGTTATTGTTATTCAAAGCGACCACGGGCTTCACGGCACAGCTCAATCAATGACGGCCTGCGGCTACGGCGATGAGCTTAGCGTGCTGTGGAACAGTACCATCAGCGCCATTCGCGTGCCTGATGAATACAAAACAGGTCAGGAGCGTTTCGCAAGCGAGAACCCGCTCAACCTCAGCCGCTACCTTGTTAACAGCTTCGTGGGCAAAAACTACGAATATGTAACGCCATAAAATAATACACGAAAAACCAGCCGTATCGGAAACCTCCGATACGGCTGTAATATTGTATGGGTTATTTAATTATGCTCACGCCTGTCATCTGACCAGGCTGCGGGAGCCCCATAATTTTTAGAATCGAGGGGGCTATGTCGCAGAGCTTGCCGCCCTCGCGCAGGGAGCAGGGGTAGCCCATAACGATAAACGGCACGATATTCGTCGTGTGCGCGGTGAAGGGTGAGCCGTCAGGCTCATACATTTTATCCGCGTTCCCGTGGTCGGCGGTGATTATCGAAACGCCGCCCTTCGCGGCAATCGCGTCGGTAACCATGCCTACACATTCATCGACCGCCTCGACCGCTTTAACGGCCGCATCAAAAATACCGGTGTGACCAACCATATCGCAATTCGCGAAATTGAGAGCGATGAAGTCATAAATATCGGCGTTGATTTTTTCAACAAGAGTATTCGCGACAATGTAAGCGCTCATCTCGGGCTGCAAATCATAGGTCGCGACATTTGGCGAGTCAATAAGTATTCTGTCTTCACCGTCATAAACGGTCTCTTCGCCGCCGTTAAGGAAAAATGTGACATGAGCGTACTTTGTATACTCGGCGATTCTCAGCTGATTCATGCCCGCGCGGCTGATGACCTCGCCCAGGGGCATATCAATACGGGCGGGCTTATAGGCGACCTGAACATTCGGCATATCCGCGTCGTATTGAGTCATACAGACATAATAAAGGTCGAGCTTCTTTTCACGCTTGAAGCCGTCAAAATCCTCATCCACAAAGGCTCTTGTAATTTCTCTTGCCCTGTCGGGGCGGAAGTTAAAGAAAATAACGCTGTCGCCGTCGGTAATCGGCCGCGCCTTCTCGCTCACGCACGGGATGATGAATTCATCCGTAACGCCGTCGGCATAGGATTTATCGGCCATTTCAACCGCCGAGGTGAATTTGGGAGCGTCAAGAGCGGTAACGGCGCGGTAGGTTTTTTCGACACGGTCAAATTTTCTTTCCCTGTCCATAGCGTAATAGCGACCTTCAACGCTGGCGATTTCGCCTACGCCGATTTCATCGCACTTTTTGTAAAGCTCAGCAAGAAAATCCCTGCCGGATGTAGGCGGAACATCCCTGCCGTCCATAAGGCAATGAATAAAGACCTTCTTAACGCCGTTTCTTTTTGCCATCTCGAGCAGCCCGTAAAGGTGGGTGTTGTGGCTATGCACGCCGCCGTCAGAAAGCAGACCCATAAGGTGCAGGGCGGAATCTTTCTTTTTGCAGTTCTCCATCGCGCCGAGAAGCGCCTCGTTCTCAAAAAAGTCGCCGTCTGCTATAGATTTTGAAATACGTGTAAGCTCCTGATACACAACCCTGCCCGCGCCGATATTGGTGTGGCCGACCTCGCTGTTGCCCATTTGACCTTCGGGCAGGCCGACATCCATGCCTGAGGCGCCTATATATGTCATCGGGTTTTGAGACATGATGCGGTCAAGGTTCGGGGTTTTGGCGGCGGTTATGGCGTTGCCGAAGGAGTCGGAATTCTTTCCGTAGCCGTCCATAATGCACAGGAGTACGGGTTTTTTACTCATAATAATGCTTCCTCTTATTTAGATGCGGCATTAACTATCGCCGCGAATTTTTCCGCCACAAGTGACGCTCCGCCGATAAGACCGCCGTCAACATCGGGCTGAGCGAGCAGCTCCTCGGCGTTTTGTTCATTCATTGAACCGCCGTACTGAATAACGAAGGTGTCCGCCGCTTCTTTACTGTAAAGGCGGGCAACAAGCGCGCGCAGAATCGCGCAAACCTCATTCGCCTGCTCGGGGGTCGCGGTTTCGCCCGTGCCGATTGCCCAGACGGGCTCGTAGGCGATAATAATATTTTTAAGCTCCGCGGCAGATACGCCCGCGAGGGCGATTTGAGTCTGTGCGCAGACTATCTGCTCGGTTATGCCGCTCTTGCGCTCGGAAAGGATCTCGCCCACGCAGAGAATAACCTTCAGCCCCGCGTTAAGCGCCGCGCGAACACGCGCGCGAACGGTTACGTCGGTTTCGCCGAAATACTGCCTGCGCTCGCTGTGGCCGATGATAACATAGGGCACGCCAACGGCGGCAAGCATCTTTGCCGAAACCTCGCCTGTGAAAGCGCCTTTTTCGGCCCAGTGGCAGTTCTCCGCGCCAATAACAATGTTTGAGCCCTTTGCGCTCTCCATGGCAACATAAAGGTCAATATAGGGCACACAGCAAACGACCTCGCAGTCGGCGCCCTTAACGAGAGGCTTAAGCTGCTCAATCAGGGACGCTGTTTCGACAGGGGTATTGTTCATTTTCCAGTTGCCCGCGATAACGGGCGTGCGTAAATTTTTATTCATTTGTATGACTTCCTTTTGTGGTGTTGATTGTGTGGGTGACGATGTAGGCATCGTCCCATACGATTAGAGACGGCGAAAAACGCGCAGTGTGCGTGACTATTATCTGTCATTGACGGCTTCGATGCCGGGGAGGGCCTTACCCTCAAGGAACTCGAGCGAGGCTCCGCCGCCTGTGGAGATATGAGTCATTTTATCGCCAAAGCCGAGGGTGTTGACCGCGGCTGCAGAATCGCCGCCGCCGATGATGGTAACAGCGTCTGTCTCGGCAAGCGCCTTGGCAACGGCTATTGTGCCGGCGGCAAGCTTGGGATTCTCAAAAACGCCCATAGGGCCGTTCCATACAACGGTTTTTGCGGCTTTAACCGCCTGTGCAAACAGCTCGCAGGTTTTCGGTCCGATGTCAAGACCTTCAAGGTCATCGGGAATATTATCTGAATCAATAAGAACGGTGTCAACCGGCTCATCAATCGGGTTCGGGAAATGGTCAACAGCAACCGTGTCAAGGGGAAGAAGAATCTTAACGCCCTTTTCCTCAGCCTTTTTGAGCATTTCGGCGCAATAATCAATTTTAGTTTCGTCAACTATCGAAAGACCGGTAGTGTAGCCCTGCGCGCGCAGGAAGGTGTATGCCATGCCGCCTCCGATGATGAGGGTGTCGGCTTTAGAGAGCAAATTATCAATAACATTAAGCTTGTCGGCAACCTTCGCACCGCCAAGGATGGTAACAAAAGGCCTTTCAGGGTTCTCAACCGCGTTGCCCAGGAACTTGAGCTCTTTGCCCATAAGATAGCCGACAGCCGCTTCTGATACAAGCGAGGCAACGCCCACGGTTGAGCAATGCGCCCTGTGCGCCGCGCCGAAAGCATCGTTAACATATATGTCGCAGATGCTTGCAAGGTCTTTTGAGAAAGCCTCGCCGTTTTTGGTTTCTTCCGCGCGGAAGCGGGTATTCTCAAGTAAAACAACGTCGCCGTCCTTCATAGCGGCAACAGCTGCCCTTGCATTATCGCCCACAACACAGTCGTCACAAGCAAAAACAACCTCTTTGCCCAGCTTTTCGCTGAGTCTTTTTGCAACGGGGGCGAGAGAGAACTGCTTCTCAGGACCGTTTTTGGGCTTGCCGAGATGAGAGCAAAGGATTACCTTCGCGCCGTCATCAATGAGCTTGTTGATGGTGGGCAGGGCAGCAACGATACGGTTTTCATCTGTGATGACCCCGTCCTTGAGCGGAACATTGAAGTCACAGCGAACAAGAACCCTTTTGCCCATGGCGTTGATGTCATCTACGGTTTTTTTGTTGAGTAAACTCATTTAATTTTCATCCTTTCAGTTGTTGGGGAATGTGAAAGACTACAGTTATATATTCTATAATAAAATGCCAAATATTTCAAGCATTATTATTAAACGTTTCGACCAAATAAAGTAATACCTGCGAGATAATTTCATCTTGACTTTACTACGGCTTTTTGGTAAACTGTTTTTCAGCGAAATATCGTTGATACAGTATGTCCCCGTAGCTCAGCAGGATAGAGCGTTCGCCTCCTAAGCGAAAGGCCGTGGGTTCGAATCCCGCCGGGGACGCCAGCAAAAAAGACGCCTACGGCGTCTTTTTTTCATCTAAGTAGGGGGCGATGCCCATGT
>CAYUXK010000033.1:0-14886 GCA_964448835.1 uncultured Clostridium sp.
ATCGTCTCAATATCATCAACGAAGATGACCGCGTGAGGGTTGCCTACCGAAACGGGTGTGCAGGTAACCTCGGCGCCATCGGCAACCAAGGTCATATCCTCCTTAGTTACTGCGGTGCCCATGTTGACCGTTACGGTCTTCACTTTGCCGCAGACCAAATGTAAATCAAGATATTTGATGCCTGACAGAGTCTCTATCTTTAAATGTGTTTTATCTGTATATCCTTTATCATATACATACTTGCCGACACAGCGTATGCCGTTACCACACATCTTTGCCTCGCTGCCGTCAGCGTTAAAGATGCGCATTTTGAAATTGGCTATATCAGAGGGGCAAATATATATCATTCCGTCAGAGCAGATACCGAAGTGCCGCTCCGACAGCTTAACGGACAGCGCCGCGATGTTATCGGGGACTTCGCCGTAAACATAAATATAATCGTTGCCCGCCCCGTGCATTTTTGTGAAGTGCATAGCGTAACCTCCCCGGTTATTCTTCGTCTATTCTGGATATTCCTATGGTTACCTCCTCCAGCACATCAAGGAGCACCTTGACAGTGTCAAGAGAGGTCAGCATTGTGATGTTATTCTGAGAAGCGCACCGGCGAATCGCCTCGCCATCCTCATAATGAACGCCCGAGAGTATCGCGCGGGTGCAAATGACATAGCTGACATACCCCTCGCGGATGGAATCCAATATTTCCTCACTGCCCTCGGAGAGCTTGCGGCGTATGCGGGTGCGGATTGCATTGTCTTTTAAGAACATTGCCGTGCCTATGGTCGCCTCGATATTAAAGCCCATATCATAGAAACGGCGCACAAGCGGCAACGCTTCCTCTTTATCCTCATCGGCAAGCGTGACAACAACTGTCCCGTAATTCTGCACCTTGATGCCCGAGGCTATCATCGCCTTATACATCGCGCGGTGCAGCTTCTTATCATAGCCGATTGCCTCGCCCGTGGACTTCATCTCGGGTGAGAGATAGGCGTCCATACCGTGCAGCTTTGAGAATGAGAATGCCGGCGCCTTGACATAATACCTGCTTTTTTCTTTGGGATAAATCTCGGTGATGCCCTGCTCAGCGAGGCTCTTGCCGAGAATAACGCGAGTCGCTATATCCGCGAGGCTGTAGCCTGTCGCCTTTGAAAGAAACGGTACTGTCCGCGAGGAGCGGGGGTTAACCTCGATAATATAAACATCGTCGTGCTCATCCACAATGAACTGAATGTTGAAAAGACCGATAATGTTGATGCCGAGTCCAATCTTTTCGGTGTAGTCCAGAATTATATTTTTAACCTTCTGCGAGATGTTGCAGGTGGGGTAAATGCTGATTGAGTCGCCGGAATGAACGCCTGTTCTCTCGACAAGCTCCATAATCCCGGGCACAAACACCTTCTTGCCGTCGCAGATAGCGTCAACCTCGACTTCCTTGCCTCGGATATATTTGTCGACCAGCACAGGCTTGTCGGCGTCAATCTCAACGGCGGTCTTGAGGTAATTCCTGAGCGCCGCTTCCTTCGCCACAATCTGCATTGCTCTGCCGCCCAAAACGAAGCTGGGGCGCACAAGCACGGGGTAGCCGATTTCATCGGCGGCCTTGATGCCCTCCTCGATGCTTGTCACCGCGCGTCCCTTCGGCTGAGGAATAGCGAGAGAACTCAGAAGCTTCTCAAAGGAATCTCTGTTTTCGGCGCGCTCAATGGCATCGCAGTCGGTGCCGATAATTTTAACACCGCGCTCGCTCAAGGGCTGCGCGAGGTTAATCGCCGTCTGCCCGCCCAGGGTAGCGATAACTCCCTGCGGCTTCTCAAGCTCGATTACATTCATGACATCCTCAACGCAAAGCGGCTCGAAGTAAAGCTTGTCGGAGCAGGTATAGTCTGTCGAAACCGTCTCGGGGTTGTTATTGATAATGATGGCCTCGTAGCCTGACTCCTTGATGGTCTTGACGGCGTGAACGGTGGAATAATCAAACTCAACACCCTGACCGATACGGATGGGACCCGAGCCGAGAACGATGACCTTTTTCTTGTCTGATACGACTGACTCGTTTTCGTTCTCGTATGTGGAATAAAAGTAGGGAATATAGCTGTCAAACTCGCTCGCGCAGGTGTCAATCATCTTATACACGGGAATGATACCGCGTTCTCGTCTTAAATTATATATTTCAAGCTCCGTCATATTCCAGAGAATCGCGATTTCTTTGTCGGCGAAGCCCATTTTTTTCGCCTCATACAAAACCTTGATGTCGCCTATATTATTTCTTATAATCTGCTCCTCATCCACTATATTTTTCAGCTTGCGGATAAAGAACTTGTCAATCGCGGTCGCTTCAACGATGCTCTCTTTTTCACAGCCGCGGCGCAGAAGCTCGGCAATCGCGTAGATTCGGTCATCTGTGCCGATTTTGATATAGCTGAGCAGCTCGCTGTCGCTCATTGAGTCAAACTTGCGGCAATACAAATGGCAAAGCCCGATTTCAAGTGAACGAATGGCCTTGAGCAGACTTTCCTCCACCGTTCTGCCGATACTCATTACCTCGCCTGTCGCCTTCATCTGAGTGGATAGCGAATTGTTGGCGTCGGCGAACTTGTCAAACGGGAAACGCGGCATTTTGCTGACCACATAGTCCAGCGTCGGCTCAAAGGACGCGGGGGTGTTGGCGATTTGGATTTCATCGAGCGTCATGCCGATGCCGATTTTAGCTGATACGCGGGCGATGGGGTAGCCGCTCGCCTTTGACGCGAGCGCCGAGGAGCGTGACACCCTGGGGTTAACCTCGATGAGATAATACTGAAATGAGTTCGGGTCGAGCGCGAACTGCACATTGCAGCCGCCCTCAATTTCAAGCGCGCGGATAATCTTCAGCGCGCTGTCGCGCAGCATATGATATTCCTTGTTTGTAAGCGTTTGAGACGGGCAGACAACGATTGAGTCGCCGGTATGGATACCGACGGGGTCGAGATTCTCCATATTACAAATCGTGATAGCCGTGTCATTGCTGTCACGCATAACCTCGTACTCGATTTCCTTAAAGCCTTTGATACTTTTTTCGATAAGCACCTGATTAATCGGGGAAAGTGAAAGAGCATTTTTCATCAGAGGAACAAATTCCTCTTTGTTATCGGCAAAGCCGCCGCCCGTGCCGCCCAATGTATAGGCGGGGCGCAAAACAACGGGATACCCGATTATTTCGGCAACCTTTAAGCCCTCGTCAATGGAGCCGGCAATATCGGACGCTAAAACAGGCTCGCCTAAATTCTGGCAAAGCTCTTTAAAAAGCTCGCGGTCCTCCGCTTTCTCGATACTGCTGCTTTTGGTGCCCAGCAGCTCCACGCGGCACTCGGCGAGAATGCCTTTTTTCTCGAGTTGCATGGCGAGGTTAAGCCCTGTCTGACCGCCTATGCCCGGCAAAATCGCATCGGGACGCTCGTAGCGGATGATTTTAGCTATGTATTCCAGAGTCAGCGGCTCCATATACACCTTGTCGGCGATTGAGGTGTCGGTCATAATTGTCGCGGGGTTTGAGTTACAGAGAACGACCTCATAGCCCTCTTCCTTGAGGGCAAGGCATGCCTGTGTTCCCGCGTAGTCAAATTCCGCCGCCTGACCGATTACGATAGGGCCGGAACCGATAACGAGGACTTTTTTGATATCTGTTCTCTTAGGCATTGTTCGGTTTCTCCCCCATCAGTTTTATGAATCGGTCAAAGAGATAAGCGCTGTCCTGCGGACCAGGCGCGCTCTCGGGATGATACTGCACACTGAATACTTTATCATTATCGCATTTCATGCCCTCCACGGTCTCATCAAGCAGATTGATGAGCGTAACCGTCAGCGCCGTGCCCTTTAAGCTGTCGGTGTCCACGGCGTAGGAGTGGTTTTGCGAGGTGATTTCAATTTTATTTGTTTCGACATTGCGCACCGGATGATTTCCGCCGCGATGCCCGAATTTCAGCTTATATGTTTTGGCTCCGTAAGCCAAAGAGATGATTTGATGCCCCAGGCAAATACCGAATATCGGGTATTTACCGATCAGCGACTTAATCGTGGCTATGGTCTCGGGCACATCGGTGGGGTCGCCCGGGCCGTTTGAGATAAAGATTCCGTCGGGCTTCAGGCGCTCTATCTCCCCTGCCGCCGTGTTCCACGGCACGATTGTGACCTTGCAGTCACGCTTATTCAGGGATCGCACAATATTCATTTTCATGCCGCAGTCAATAGCGACGACATGATACTTCTGTGTCGCTACGGGTGAAACCCACATCTCGCGGCAGCTAACGCACGAAACCGCGTTTGTGGCAATATCGCTCGAATTTAATATTTTAAGCCCTTTTTCTAACGGGGTTGAGGCGTCGGTTATCAAAGCCTTACGGCTGCCGTAATTGCGAATAGAGCGTGTCAGCTTGCGCGTGTCAATGCCGTAAACGCCCGGGATTTTATAAACCTTCATTACCTCATCGAGCGTTTTGGAGCTTCTGAAATTGGATGGCTCGTCATTGTATTCACGCACAACCAAGCCCCCGATGGTAGGGGTTCTCGTCTCGTAATCATCGTCAGCCATGCCGTAGTTGCCAATGAGAGGATAGGTCATCACCACAGCCTGAAAGGTATAGGACGGGTCTGAAACAATTTCCTGATAACCTACCATTGAGGTGTTAAAGACGATTTCGCACACCTTGTCATCGGTGTCGCCGAAGGAATAGCCGTAATATTCCTGCCCGTCCTCTAAAATTATCTTTCTGTTAAACTCCAAAGTCGACACCTCATTTTTTTACATCGGATAAGCGTTGCTCAAATCTGTTCTTTCTTGTTTCTGTAGGAACCCTTGTGGGATAATCACCGTTAAAGCAGGCGCTGCAATAATCGCTGTTGCCCGTAAGGCAGCATAACTGCTCTACCGGCAGGTAGCCCAGGGTGTCGACATCGATAATATCGGCGATCTCTTTAACAGTATGCTTGCAGGCGACCAGATGCTCTTGCGAATCGATATCCGTGCCGTAGTAGCAGGGGTGCAGGAAGGGCGGCGAAGATATGCGCATATGTATTTCCTCCGCTCCCGCCTCACGCAGCAGGTTCACAATACAGCCGCTCGTGGTGCCGCGGACTATTGAGTCGTCAATCAATACCACCCGTTTGCCCTTGACGGCTTCCTCAATCGCCGAGAGCTTGATCTTGACCTTGTCAAGCCGATCCCCGGGCGCAATAAAGGTTCTGCCGATATACTTATTCTTAATAAGCCCGATGCCGTAGGGAATTCCCGACTCCTTGCTGAAGCCGAGAGCGGCATCAAGACCGGAATCAGGCACGCCGATAACAATATCCGCCGGGGCAGGATGCGCCTTGGCGAGAACTCTGCCCGCGTTGACACGGGCGGCGTGAACAGAGACACCGTCAATTACCGAATCCGGGCGGGCGAAATATATGTACTCAAAGATGCAGAGCTTCTTACCCTTCTTGTTGCAATGCTCTTTTCGTGATACAACGCCGCTATTGCTGAAAACCAAAATCTCGCCCGGCTCAACATCGCGTATGACCTCGCCGCCTACCGCTTTGATAGCGCAGCTTTCGGAGGCAACCACATACATACCGTCAGGTGTCTTACCGTAGCAAAGAGGGCGAAAGCCGTAGGGGTCTCTTGCGCAAATCAGCTTTTGCGGTGACATAAGCACCAAGGAATACGCCCCGTCCAGGGTGTTCATCGCTTGGCTCAAGGCCTCCTCAATTGAGGGCGCTTTAAGTCGTTCCCTTGTTAAGATATATGCGATTGTTTCGGTGTCGCTTGTGGTGTGAAATATCGCGCCCGAAAGCTCGAGCTCATCTCTGAGCTCCGCCGTGTTTGACAGATTGCCGTTATGAGCCACCGCCATTTTGCCCTTTTGATGATTGACCTCAATCGGCTGGCAGTTATTGCGGTTTGTGCCCCCCGTGGTGCCGTAGCGTGCATGAGCGACAGCCATTGTTCCCTTGGGCAAGCGGGACAGTATATCACCCGAAAACACTTCGCTGACAAGACCAATGTCTTTATGCGACACAAATATGCCGTCGTCGTTTACTACGATACCGCAGCTTTCCTGCCCTCTGTGCTGCAGCGCGTACAGTCCGTAATAGCAAATGCCGGCAACATCGGTGGGCTCTGACGCTATTACGCCAAAAACTCCGCACTCTTCATGAATACTCATACTTTACCTCCGACTGAATGTGAAAACGCCGCGCCGATGAAGCCCTTGAAAAGCGGATGCGGCTTATTTAGTCTGCTCTTGAACTCGGGATGATACTGAACGCCGACATGGAAAGGTCTCTCGGTCAGCTCTACCGTTTCGATTAGTCTTCCGTCGGGAGAGGTGCCGCCGGCTGTCAGGCCGTGACTTTGAAGCAATTCAAGGTAATCGTTATTAAATTCATAGCGGTGTCTGTGCCGCTCGCTGATAGAGGTTGAAGCGTAGCAGCGCTCCATGACGGTACCCGCTTTGATCTTGCAGGGGTAAGCGCCAAGTCGCAGGGTTCCGCCCTTGTCAATATCGTCGCTTTGACCGGGCATGAAGTCGATGACCTTGTGTTTGCACTGCTCGTCAAACTCGCCGGAGTTTGCGTCCGCAATGCCGGCAACATTTCTGGCATACTCGATAACGGCGACCTGCATACCAAGACAAATTCCGAAATAGGGGATTTCTTTTTCTCTGGCATACCTCGCGGCGAGAATCATACCCTCGATGCCTCGGCTGCCGAAGCCGCCCGGCACGAGGATGCCGTCAAGCCCCGAAAGCATATCATCGACATTTGCGGCGCTAATTTCTTCAGAATCAATCCAGTGAATAATGACATGTGTGTTGTGATAGAATCCCGCGTGGCGCAGCGCCTCGGCGACCGAGAGATAAGCGTCGTGAAGCCCTACATACTTGCCCACAAGACCTATATCAACAGAGTGATTTATTGTTTTGATACGCTCGACTATTTCAGTCCATTCGGTCAGCTCCGCAGGCGGCGCGTCAATGCCGAGCTCTCGGCAAACAACAGAGGAAAAGTTTGATTTCTCAAGCATTAACGGCGCTTCGTAAAGATTCGGCAGTGTAATGTTTTCGATTACGCAGTCGGGCTTTACATTGCAAAACAGAGAAATCTTCTTAAATATTGATTCCTCAAGCGGCTCATCGCAGCGAAGCACCACGATATTCGGGTTGATGCCCATACCCAACAGCTCCTTGACCGAATGCTGAGTGGGCTTGGATTTATGCTCGTCGGAGCCGCTAAGAAACGGCACAAGCGTCACATGGATAAACAGGCTGTTTTCTTTGCCGGCCTCAAGCGATATCTGGCGGACAGCCTCGATAAAGGGCTGCGACTCGATATCGCCGATTGTGCCGCCGATTTCGGTGATAACTACATCGGCGTTTGTTTTCTTACCCACGCTGTACACAAACTCTTTGATTTCGTTTGTAATGTGCGGTATTACCTGCACCGTGGAGCCTAAATACTCGCCGCGGCGCTCTTTGTTAAGTACATTCCAATATACCTTGCCTGTGGTAAGGTTGGAGTATTTATTGAGGTCTTCATCGATGAAGCGCTCGTAATGACCGAGGTCAAGGTCGGTTTCGGTGCCGTCCTCGGTTACATAGACCTCGCCGTGCTGATAGGGGCTCATTGTACCGGGGTCAACATTTATGTAAGGGTCCAGCTTCTGAGCGGCCACTTTAAGCCCTCTCGCTTTCAGAAGTCTGCGCAGAGACGCGGCGGTGATGCCCTTGCCGAGACCTGACACGACGCCCCCCGTTACAAAAATATATTTTGGCATATCTATACTCCTCCATATCGGAACTTTCATCCGCAACTGCGGGTTTAAAGATTAATTTCTGCTTTTTCTCTTGAAGCGCCCGAAAGCAGGGGCTTAACTTTATCAATCAGCCTTTGCACCTGCTCGGGGCATCTGCCGATATATAAGCTCGCTTCAAGGAGCTTTTTCATTTCATCCTCTGTAAGACCGAATTCCTTCTCTGCCGCAAGTCTTGCAAGCAGGTCGCATTCCTCGCCGTTTTTCATCTTGGCGGTGGCCTCCATAGAGCATTTGCGTATAATCTCGTGAAGCTGCTGACGGTCGCCGCCGCGCTTAACCGCTTCCATCATAAGATTCTCGGTCGCAATAAACGGCAGATACTCGCGTACAGCCTTTTCAATGATTTTCTCATTCACGCGAAGCCCGTCTGTCACATTCTGAGCAAGTCTCAGAATCGCATCGGCGCAAAGGAAGCCCTCGGGCATTGAGATGCGGCGGTTCGCCGAATCGTCAAGAGTTCGCTCAAGCCACTGGGTTGAAGCGGTCATGGGCGCGTTCATGGCATCCGCCATCAGGTACCGGGCTAATGAGCAAATCCGCTCGCTGCGCATGGGGTTGCGCTTATAAGCCATGGCCGAAGAGCCGATTTGATTGCTTTCGAAGGGTTCCTCAACCTGGCGGTCGTGCTGCATCAGACGAATATCGTTTGCCATACGGTAGCAGCTCTGCGCCACAGAAGAAAGGCAATTCAGAACCCTGCTGTCCGCCTTGCGGGGATAGGTTTGACCGCACACATCGAAGCACTCGTCAAAACCGAATTCGGCGGCGATAAGGCGGTTCATTTCATCTATTTTATCGGTGTCGCCCTCAAAGAGCTCCACGAAGCTTGCCTCGGTGCCCGTTGTGCCGCGGCAGCCGAGGAATTTTATATTCTCAATGGCAAAATCAATTTCTTTTAAATCAGTCAGGAAATCCTGCATCCAAAGTGTCGCGCGCTTGCCGACGGTTACGAGCTGAGCGGGCTGATAATGGGTATATCCGAGGGTTGGCAAATCCTTGTATTTCAAGGCGAAATCCGAAAGATTCGCTAAAACGCCCAAAAGCTCTGAACGCAAATATCTCAGAGCGTCCCTGTAAATGATAAGGTCGGCGTTGTCGGTTACATAGCAGCTTGTCGCCCCGAGGTGGATAATACCCGCCGCGCTTGGCGCCGCCTGCCCATAGGCATACACATGAGCCATGACATCGTGGCGGACTTCCTTCTCTCTCTTGCTCACACAGTCGTAGTCAATATCGGCAATATGAGCCTGAAGCTCCGACACCTGATCCTTGGTGACAGGAAGGCCAAGACTCATTTCAGCCTTTGCCAAAGCCACCCAAAGCTTACGCCAGGTTTGGTACCGAGTATCGCTCGAGAAAAGTCCAAGCATATAATCGGAAGCATAGCGTGATGATAAGGGGGATTCGTATTGATTCGTCATTTCTGAGTTCTCCTTATTTCCTAATTATAATGCTGTCGCGCTCAGGACCGACGGAAACATAGGTTATCGGGCAGCCGATTGCTTTTTCTATAAAATCTACATATTCCCTCGCCTCTTTGGGAAGCTCTTCCCATCGGCGAACGCCCGAGATATCGCATTTCCAGCCGTCAAAATACTCGATTACGGGCTTTGCGTCTTTGAGCGCCGCGGGGAAAGGAAAACGGTCTGTTTTTTCACCGTTCAAAAGATAATGTGTGCATACCGGAATCTTATCCATGTAGCTGAGCACATCAAGCTTTGTCAGCGCAATCTGCGTTGCCGCCTGAACCTCTACGCCATAGCGTGTTGCCACAATATCAACAGGGCCGACTCTGCGGGGTCTGCCGGTTTTTGCGCCGTATTCAAAGCCGAACTTGCGAAGCTCCTCCGCTTCAGGGCCAAACATCTCGCAAATAAACGGACCTTCACCGACGCAGGTGGAATAGGCTTTTACCACACCGACAACATCGTTTATCTTTGCCGAGGGAAGTCCCGAGCCGATGGGAGCGTAGGCAGCCGTGGTGTTTGAAGAAGTAGTGTAGGGGTATATGCCGTAATCCAAATCACGCAAAGAGCCGAGCTGAGCTTCAAAGAGAATGTTCTTATCCGCCGCCTGCGCGTCCTTGAGGAACGCTCCGGTATCGCAGATATAGGGCTTAATCTTTTCGCAATAGGAATTCATCCACTCGTCAAGCATTTGCATGGTGTAGCCCTTTGCACCGTACACCTTGGTAAGAGTCAGATTTTTCCATTCCATGATGTCGGCAAGGTGCTCTTTTAATTCTTCGGGGTAAAACAGTTCGCCGGCGAGAATGGTTTTCTTTTGATATTTGTCGGAATAAAACGGCGCTATGCCCTGCTTTGTTGAGCCGAACTTCTTATCCTTGAGCCGCTGCTCCTCCAATTCATCCATATCGCGGTGCCACGGGAGCAAAAGCGAAGCGCGGTCGCTGATTTTGAGGTTGTCGGGAGTAATCGCAACCCCCTTGGCCATTACATCCTGCATTTCTGTCCAAAGGTTTTCGGGGTCGAGCGCGACACCGTTGCCGAGGATGTTGACAACGCCGGGTCTGAATATGCCGGAGGGAAGCAGATGAAGAGCGAATTTGCCGAATTCGTTGATTACGGTATGGCCGGCATTGCCGCCGTCCTGAAAGCGAACGACTATATCATAGCCCTCGGTCAGCAGATCGACCATTCTGCCCTTTCCTTCATCGCCCCAGTTGATGCCCACGATTGCGCTGTTTTTCATTGTGAACTCCTCCGTTAATTATGTTGCGTAAGGCGTTTCATTATCTCCTGATAGGCGTCTTCCACACCGCCGAGATCACGGCGGAATCTGTCTTTATCGAGCTTCTCGCCTGTTTTGCTGTCCCAAAGTCTGCAGGTATCGGGGCTGATTTCATCGGCAAGCACAATGGCGCCGTCCGAAAGCTTGCCGAACTCCAGCTTGAAGTCAACCAGGGTTACGCCGCATTCTTTCCAGAAGGCTCTTAAAAACTCATTGACACCGAAGGCGTACTTCTTAATGGTCTCAATTTCTTCCTCGGTCGCGAGCTTCAAGGCAATGGCGTGGTAATCATTTATCAGAGGATCGCCGAGCTCGTCGTTTTTATAAGAGAACTCAATCGTGGGGCTGTCAAACACAATCCCCTCATCGACACCGTATCTCTTTGAGAAAGAACCGGCGGAAATATTTCTAATGATGACCTCAAGGGGCACAATAGAAACTCTTTTAACCAGCGTTTCACGCTCGCTGAGCTCCTCAACGAAATGTGTCGGAATACCATCATTTTCGAGGCGTTGCATAAGCAGGTTGCTCATTTTGTTGTTAATGATACCCTTGCCGACGATAGTTCCTTTTTTCAATCCGTTGAACGCCGTCGCGTCGTCCTTGTAGGAAACGATCAAAAGCTCAGAATCATCAGTAGCGAATACCTTCTTGGCCTTTCCTTCATAAAGCTGCTCTCTTTTGGTCATGTCTGTTTACCTCCAAAATTTAATACCCTTTTCAGACAAAATAATGCAATGATGCTTTAATGCTTAAACATTAAAGACACCATTGCCTCTGCTTATTATTTTATATTGTCAAAAAGAGAAGACAGAGACACCTCGAGAAAGACACTCAAAGACGCCTTTGCCTTTTTATATAAATATAATACTCTTTTTTCGATGTTTTGTCAACTAATCAGTCAAATGTTTTAAAAAATACTCTGATTTATTTGCCGCTGTTGCCGTAGTTCGAGAGCACTCTCGCGGAGGGGTCATTCACATCGCAGCCCTCCCACGATTTGTTCGGCATCCAGAAGTCAACAATCATTTCTGCCTGACCGGGATAATACCTTTCAAAGATGTCGCGGTACAGCAGGGATTCCTTGGTGAACGGGCGGGCGTGGGTGTATTTCTCAGAGCCTGATTCATACTCATCATCTGTATATTTCCGCTCGGCGTACTCCTTGAGGTAATCGACCATAGAATGACCGACCGCGTCGCTGAACGCCGCCTTTTCACGCCACAGGATTTCATCGGGCAAATAGCCCTGCCCCTCGAAGGCGTGGCGAAGCAAATATTTGCCCTGGCCGTACTTATTGAGCTTCATTTCGGGGTCCAGCGCCATGACATACTTGACAAAGTCAATATCGCCGAACGGAACGCGCGCCTCAAGGGAGTTGACCGAAATGCAGCGGTCGGCGCGAAGCACATCATACATATGAAGCTCGCGGATACGCTTTTGAGCCTCTTCTTGAAAAGCTCCCGCGCTCGGGGCAAAGTCGGTGTATTTATAGCCAAACAGCTCGTCGGAGATTTCGCCTGTCAGCAAAACACGGATATCGGTGCGCTCGTGAATCGCCTTACAGATCAGGTACATCCCCATGCTCGCGCGGATAGTGGTAATGTCGAAGGTGCCGAGCAGCCGGATGACTGTTTCAAGCGAGTCAAGCACTTCCTCGGCTGTCATATAGATTTCCTTGTGGTCGCTACCGATGAAATCGGCGGCCTGTTTAGCGTATTTCAGGTCTATAGCGTCCTCGCTCATACCTATGGCGAAGGTTTTGATGGGCGTTTTGCTTTTTTTCGCGGCAATGGCGCAAACCAGCGAGGAGTCAAGACCCCCTGAGAGCAGGAAGCCTACCTTCGCATCGGCGACAAGGCGTTTTTCCACGCCCGCGACCAGCTTATCGTGAATATTGCGGCAGGCTGTTTCAAGGTCATCGCGGCAAACCGACTGCACCTCGGCGATGTCACAATAACTGACAAATTGACCCCCCTTGTAATAATGCCCGGGTGGGAACGGCATAATCCTGCCGGTAAGCCCGACAAGGTTCTTCGCCTCGCTCGCGAACAGAATCACGCCCCTGCTGTCATAGCCATAGTAAAGGGGGCGAATGCCGATGGGGTCCCTCGCCGCAATGTATTCACCCGCTTCGCCGTCGTAGATAATAAGGGCAAACTCCGCGTCCAGCATTGAAAACATAGCTGTGCCGTACTCGCGGTATAACGGCAGCAGGATTTCGCAGTCGCTACCGCTCTTAAAAGTATAACCTTTTTGCTTGAGCAATTCCTTTTGCTTTGCAAAGCCGTAAAGCTCGCCATTACAGACGGAGTAGCTGCCGTCAAGCTCAAACGGCTGCATCCCCGAGGGCGTTAAGCCCATAATGGAAAGCCGGTGAAAGCCGAGCAGTCCTTTGCCGGTATCAATAATCCGGCTGTCGTCAGGTCCGCGGGAAACATTCTGCTCAAAACCCTTTTTGAAAGCATCAAAGGCAGCACCGCCGCCGCAATAGCCCATAATATAACACATAAATATACCTCCGTTAATATCAGTAATTTCAGCATTCTATAGGGCAAGTGCTGTGCTCGCGATGCCACCTATATTTTTTCTCATTTCCAAGCCTTTGACGAGGCTCTGCCAACTAACGTGCGGCGGGACGGCGCACCTACTGCGGAACAAGTCCTTTTCAGCTTGCAGCTCGAAAAGTGTTATTCGTGCAGGCTCGCCATACGGCTTCCACCGTCCCGTACTCTCTAAAGTTGAGGCCCTGCATTACTTCTCTTTTCTCAAACGCTTTTAATTATTCAATTGTCAGTCCCAGGTCGTTGTGTCCTGAGCAAATTCTGTTTTGCACTTATTCTCACGGGAAAGGATTGCTTTGTCACTCAGGAAATCTGGATTTTCATTGCCGATAAGCAATTCCGGAGTTTGCTCTTTAAATTCAACCTGTTTGACGAACCTCTTATCTTTATTTTTCATAAGTAAAACTCCTTTCGTTGTTTATATTATCCGACCTCCGTTGCCTTATTTCACGCCAAACAGCAGGTCAGCATAGGTCGGGAAAGGCCAGTAGCTCTTGGCAGTAAGGGTTTCAGCCTCGTCGCAGGCAACTCGCAGCTCGCTCATTTTGACAAGAATCGTGTCGCGGATCATGGCGGATTCACCGCCGATGTCTTCAGCCGTTTGCAGGAACATCAGCGCATCCTCAAGCTCCTCAACCTTCAGCGCGATTCTGTCGGTCAAAGCCGAGAGCTTCTTGACCACGCCGGTCTCAAAGCTGCAGGCAAGACTTGAGTCAAGAGCCTTCTTTGCCGCCGCCGATTTGGCGGTATCCGCGGCATAGGCTTCAATAGCGGGAGCAATCTGAGTCTTTGCCATGTCCGCCATCGTTTTTGCCTCAATGACAACGGTCTTGCAGTAGTTTTCAAGGTTAATCTCGTAGCGGGATTTGAGCTCCGCCTCTGAGAAAACGCCGTGAGAAATCAGCATATCAACATTCTTTTTGTCAAGCAGATGAGGAATGGCGTCCGCCGTTGTGCGCAGGTTAATCAGCCCGCGCTTCTCGGTGGCTTCCTTTATCCAGTTGTCGTCATAGCCGTTGCCGTTGAAGATAATGCGCTTATGGTCCTTAATGGTCTTTTGAATCAGCTCATGCAGAGCGGTTTCAAAATCCTCGGCGCGCTCAAGACGGTCTGCATAGATTTTAAGGCTTTCGGCGACTGCGCTGTTGAGCATAATGTTTGCGCAGGCAATGCTGTTTGACGAGCCGAGCATACGAAACTCAAACTTGTTGCCCGTAAATGCGAAGGGGGAGGTTCTGTTTCTGTCGGTGGTGTCGCGGTTAAACTTCGGCAGCACACCAACGCCGAGCTTCATCTGTGTCTTTTCAGCGCCTTGATAAGCAGTGTCATTCTCAATCGAGTCAAGCACCGCGCTAAGCTCATCGCCGAGGAAAATCGAAACTACTGCGGGGGGCGCCTCGTTAGCGCCCAGGCGGTGGTCATTGCCGGCGGTGGCAACAGAAATACGAAGTAAATCCTGATAATCGTCAACGGCTTTGATGACGGCGCACAGGAAAAGAAGGAACTGAGCGTTTTCAGCGGGAGTCTCGCCGTGCGAGAGCAGCTTATGACCTTCATCGGTAGAAACTGACCAGTTGTTATGCTTGCCGCTGCCGTTGACGCCGGCAAAGGGCTTCTCATGGAGCAGGCACACAAGGCCGTGCTTCATGGCGACCTTCTGCATAATCTCCATTGTCAGCTGGTTGTGGTCGGTCGCGATGTTGGTCGTTGTATAGATGGGCGCCAGCTCATGCTGAGCGG
>CAYUXK010000033.1:14896-23111 GCA_964448835.1 uncultured Clostridium sp.
GGGGGCGACCTCGTTATGCTCGGTCTTTGCAAGAATGCCCAGATTCCAAAGCTCCTCGTTCAGCTCCTCCATAAAGGCGGTAACAACGGGCTTGATGACGCCGAAATAATGGTCATCCATCTCCTGCCCCTTGGGCGGCTTCGCGCCGAAAAGGGTGCGGCCCGTAAAGCGAAGGTCCGGGCGCTTATCATGCATTTCCTTGGGCACAAGGAAGTATTCCTGCTCGGGGCCTACTGAGGAGCGAACGCACTTGGCGGTGTCATTGCCAAACAGGCGCAGGATTCTAATAGCCTGCTTGTTGAGCGCTTCCATCGAACGAAGCAGCGGTGTTTTCTTATCGAGAGCGTGACCGCCGTAGGAGCAGAACGCTGTCGGGATGCAAAGAGTCTTGCCCTTGATGAACGCGTATGAGGTGGGGTCCCACGCGGTATAGCCTCTCGCTTCAAATGTTGCGCGAAGCCCGCCGCTCGGGAAAGAGGACGCGTCCGGCTCGCCTTTAATAAGCTCCTTGCCGGAAAACTCCATAATCACACCACCGTCGGGTGACGGGGAGATAAAGCTGTCGTGCTTCTCCGCCGTGATACCGGTAAGCGGCTGAAACCAATGCGTGTAGTGGGTAGCGCCGCGGGCTACCGCCCAATCCTTCATCGCTATTGCCACGGCATTGGCGACGCCTATATCAAGCTCGGTGCCCTCGTCTATAGTCTTTTTTAATGATTGATAAACCTTGGCGGACAGCTTCGCTTTCATAACTCTGTCGTCAAATACCAGACTTCCGAAATATTCAGATACCGTTTCCACAATTATATCCCCTTTTCATTTACTTAAATAAACACAAGGACGCCTCTAATGTCGGAAAACATTAAAGACGTCCTTGCCTTCGTTTAGAGTATTATTTATATGTAATTATACAATGCCCTGCGCATTCATCGCGTCAACGACCTTTTCGAAGCCGGCAATATTCGCGCCGACAACATAGTTGCCTTCAAAGCCGTATTTCTTGGCCGCGTCGTCAATATTGTGATATAAATCAATCATGATGCCGTTGAGTGTCTTGTTGACTTTCTCAAAGGACCAATACATTCTCTCGCTGTTTTGAGATATTTCCAGAGCGGAGGTGGCAACGCCGCCGGCATTTGCAGCCTTGCCGGGAAGGAAGTATACGCCGTTTGCCTGCAGGTATTCGGTAGCCTCTGCGGTGGTCGGCATATTGGCACCCTCGGCAACGGCGATTACACCGTTAGCGACGAGCTGCTTGGCGGAATCAGTGTCAAGCTCGTTTTGGGTAGCGCACGGAAGCGCGATATCGCATTTAATGCTCCAAACGCCCTTGCCCTCATGATACTCTGAATTGGGTCTGTAATTCTTATATTCGCTAAGACGCTGACGCTTAACTTCCTTGATTTCCTTAAGAGCGGCAACATCAATACCATCGGAATCGTAAACCCAGCCGGAGGAATCCGAGCAGGTAACGACCTTCGCGCCGAGCTGCTGCGCTTTTTCGATTGCGTAGATAGCAACATTGCCTGCGCCCGATACAGCAACTGTCTTGCCCTGAATATCCATACCGTGGCATTTGAGCATTTCCTCAACGATATAAAGAAGACCGTAGCCGGTGGCCTCAGTTCTGGCGAGTGAGCCGCCGTAGGAAAGTCCCTTGCCTGTCAGAACACCCGCAAACAGGCCTCTGAGCTTCTTGAATTGACCAAACATATATCCGATTTCACGAGCGCCCGTGCCGATATCGCCGGCGGGAACATCGGTTTCAGCGCCGATGTATTTGCAAAGCTCGCTCATAAAGCTCTGGCAGAAAGCCATAATCTCACGGTCGGATTTGCCCTTGGGGTCAAAGTCCGAGCCGCCCTTGCCGCCGCCGATGGGAAGACCGGTAAGGGAGTTTTTGAATATCTGCTCAAAGCCAAGGAATTTGATTATACCGAGATTAACCGAGGGATGCAACCTCAAGCCGCCCTTGTATGGACCAATCGCACTGTTAAACTGAACTCTGTAGCCGGTGTTCACCTGAACCTGGCCTTTGTCATCAATCCACGGCACGCGGAATTTGATTTGACGCTCGGGATTAACGAGTCTTTCAAGTAGCGCATCTCTTCTATATGCACTCTCGTTTGCCTCAACCAAAGGTCTGAGGGAATCAAGAACCTCTTTTACTGCTTGATGGAATTCAGGCTCGTTTGGGTTTTCCTTAACAACACGCTCGATTACTTCATCAACATACGACAAGTTGCTTCCTCCTCTATGTGGAAAAGGAAAATGCTTCTTTAATGGTAGCGGTACTACACAGTTATTGACGCCATTGCCTTTAACTCACATATTAATATCAAAATATTTTGTAAAATAAAAAGGCGTCTTTAAGCTGTTACACTTAAAGACGCCATTGCCTTTACGTGCTATATTATATGCCGATAAAATTGTTTTGTCAACACTTTTTTGCAATCTTATTTAAAAAAAATTGCAAATCGTCAAGCAATTTGCGTAATATTCTTGACAAAACGCAGTCAGAGGGTTATAATGCTTGCGAATGAGCGAAGGCGTTCATTTTAGTGCAGTCAAGCATCTGCATTAAAATGAGCGCCTTTTTTTTATTAATTCATATGAAGGAAAAGAATTGATATGAAATATGAAGGTCAAGTTCGAATTCCCTCCGGCTGCGCCATAGCCGCCGTCATTTCCAAAGACGGTAACAGAATGCCCGGCGATTTGATTGCCAACGCCATGAAACCGATGCACGAGCGCTCAAACGGGCTCGGCGGCGGTTTCGCGGGTTACGGCATTTACCCCGAGCAAAAGGATTTTTACGCTATGCATATGTTTTTTGATGAGCGTGCCACGCGCATAAACTGCGAGGCTTTCCTGAAGGAACGCTTTGAGATAGTCAAATCGGAAATCATTCCGACCCGCAAAATTCCCGCGATAACCGATGAACCTATTATATGGAGGTTCTTTGTTTCGCCCTTAAAATCCGTTCTTGCCGACCTGCAGCTTGATGAAAAAGAATTAATGGCGCGCACCGTTATGAAAATCAACACCGAAATGAAGGGCGCGTATGTGTTCTCAAGCGGCAAGAATATGGGCACCTTCAAGGCGGTGGGCTACCCCGAGGATGTGGGCGTGTTTTATAAGTTGGAGGAATACGAGGGCTATTCCTGGACGGCGCACGGAAGGTATCCTACAAATACGCCGGGCTGGTGGGGCGGTGCGCATCCGTTCACGCTGCTCGATTACTCTATTGTGCATAACGGCGAGATTTCATCCTATGACGCAAACCGCCGTTTCATTGAAATGTTCGGTTACAAATGTACCCTGCAGACCGACACCGAGGTCATTACATATATAATGGATTACCTCGTTCGTGTTCAGGGCCTTACGCTGGGCGAGGCCGCGAGCGTTATCGCCGCGCCGTTTTGGAGCACCATTGAGGACAAAACCGATATTGAGGATAAAAACAAGCATATTTACCTGCGGACTGTTTTCCCGAGCCTTCTGATAACAGGGCCGTTCTCTATCGTGCTCGGCTACAGCGGCGGTCTGATGGCTCTCAACGACCGTCTCAAGCTTCGCTCGATGGTTGTGGGTGAAAAGGACGACAAGGTTTTTATCTCGAGCGAAGAGGCGGCAATCCGAGCAATGGAACCGAACGCAGAAAACATTTGGGCTCCCGAAGGCGGCGAGCCGGTTATTATTCAGGTTAAAGACGGTGCATACTGATGAGTGTTGAATTTGTATATCCCGAATTTGAAGTTATCCGAAACGAAAATCGCTGCATCGCATGCAGAGTTTGCGAGAGGCAATGCGCCAATGAGGTGCATTCATATAACGCGGAAAAGGGCGTTATGATGAGTGACGAAACCAAGTGTGTTGACTGCCAGCGCTGTGTATCCCTCTGCCCGACAAGAGTGTTAAAAATCGTCAAGAGCGACTGCCGTCTGCGTGAAAACGCGAACTGGCCCAATGATACAATTATTGAGATATTTAAGCAGGCAAACAGCGGCGGAGTCCTTTTATCCTCAATGGGCAACCCGAAGCCCCTGCCCGTGTACTGGGATAAAATTCTTATCAACGCCTCCCAGGTAACTAACCCCCCTATTGACCCGCTTCGCGAGCCGATGGAAACCCGTGTATTCCTCGGTAAGAAACCCGAAAAGGTCGAGCGCGACGAAGACGGAAGGCTTAAATGCGAACTGCCTGAGCAAATCGAGCTTTCTATGCCCGTGATGTTTTCGGCGATGAGCTATGGCTCAATCAGCTATAACGCCCATGTATCCCTGGCGCGCGCCGCAACAGAGCTCGGCATCATTTACAACACCGGCGAGGGCGGTCTGCACGAGGACTTCTACTGCTACGGTAAAAACACCGTCGTTCAGGTTGCCTCGGGCCGCTTCGGTGTGCATGAGGTATATTTAAAAGCAGGCGTTGCCATCGAAATAAAGATGGGGCAGGGCGCGAAGCCCGGCATCGGCGGTCACTTGCCCGGCGCGAAAATCGTCGGTGATGTGTCGCGCACACGCATGATTCCCGAGGGCTCTGACGCGATTTCACCCGCGCCCCACCACGATATTTATTCAATTGAGGACCTTCGCCAGCTTGTTTACTCACTTAAGGAAGCGACTGAATATAAGAAGCCCGTCATCGTTAAGGTCGCGGCTGTCCACAACATCGCGGCTATCGCGAGCGGAATTGCCCGAAGCGGCGCCGATATTATCGCCATTGACGGCTTTCGCGGGGGCACAGGCGCGGTGCCCACCCGAATCCGTGACAATGTGGGCATACCCGTTGAGCTTGCTCTCGCCGCCGTTGACCAAAGGCTTCGCGACGAGGGCATCAGAAACAATGTGTCTCTCGTTGCAGGGGGCAGTATTCGAAGCGCGGCGGATGTGGTCAAGGCGATTGCTCTCGGAGCAGATGCTTGTTATATCGCGACCGCGGCTCTGCTCGCTCTGGGCTGTCATCTGTGCCGAACCTGCCAAAGCGGCAAATGCAACTGGGGCATCGCCACCCAGCGCCCCGAGCTTGTAAAACGCCTTAACCCCGACATCGGCAGCGAGCGGCTTATCAACCTCATGAACGCCTGGCGGCACGAAATCAAAGAGCTTATGGGCGGCATGGGCATCAACTCAATCGAGGCGCTTCGCGGCAACCGTCTGATGCTGCGCGGTATCGGTTTAACAGACAAAGAGCTTGAGATATTGGGTATCTCTCACGCGGGAGAGTGATGATATGAAACGAGTATATGTAAATGAAGAATGGTGCCTTGGCTGTCACCTGTGCGAATATAACTGCGCCTTCGCGAATTCCGGCGTAACGGATATGGCGACGGCGCTCAAGGGCAAGCGAATCTATCCGAGGGTTCACATTGAGGGCGAGGATAAGATAACCTACGCGGTATCATGCCGCCACTGCGTTGACCCGATTTGTGTCAAAAGTTGCATCGCCGGCGCAATCTACAAAAAGGATGGCGTGGTATGCGTTGATAAGAATAAATGCGTCGTCTGCCTGACCTGCGTTTTGGTATGTCCATACGGCGCTCTTACCCCGGGCGAGGGCGGAGTAATGCAGAAGTGCGAGCTTTGCCTTGAGAACTCCTGCTCGGAGCCTGCCTGTGTCAGGGGCTGCCCAAACAGAGCAATCGTTTATGAGGAGCGGGGTGAGTGTGAATGAAGCAGTATGTCATTATCGGCAACGGCGTTGCCGCCGCGGGCTGTATCGAGGGCATACGAAGCGTGGATAAGGACAGCAAAATCGCTGTTATCTCCGAGGAGGAGCGCGCGGTTTACTGCCGTCCTCTTATATCGTACTATCTGGAGAATAAAACTGATCCCGAGCGTATGAGCTATCGGGACGCCGACTTTTATGATAAAATGGGTTGTGCCGTTTATTACGGCAGGAAAGCGGCGGCTATTGATACCGCGTCAAAAAAAGTTGTGCTTGACGACGACACCTCTCTCCACTATACATCTGTCTGTGTAGCGGCGGGTTCCTCCTCATTTGTTCCCCCTTTTAAAGGGCTTGACTCGGTTGATAACAAGTTCTCGTTTATGACTCTTGACGACGCTCAGGCACTCATGCAGACCGCGACCGAAGCATCCAGAGTTTTGATTGTGGGCGCGGGACTTATCGGTCTGAAATGCGCCGAGGGGCTTTATGAGCGGGTGGCAAGCATTACGGTGTGCGATCTTGCAGACCGCGTTCTTTCCAGCATTCTTGACACCGAATGCGCGGCTATAATGCAGGAGCATCTTGAAGCGAAAGGAATCCGCTTTTTACTGGGAAACAGCGTTGAGCGGTTTGAAAATAACTCCGCTGTCATGAACAGCGGCGAAACCGTGGATTTTGATATTCTGGTTCTTGCCGTGGGTGTTCGCGCGAACACCTCATTGATTAAAGAAATCGGCGGGGCAGTTAACCGTGGCATTATTGTTGACGAATATATGCGCACCTCGATTGACGGTATCTATGCCGCCGGCGACTGCGCCGAGGGCGATGATATCTCCTGCGGTCAAAAAAGAGTGTTGGCGCTCCACGCGAACGCTTATATGCAGGGCCATACCGCAGGTGTCAACATGGGCGGCGGCAGCGAGGTATTCAATAAAGCCATCCCGATGAATTCTATCGGGTTCTTCGGGCTTCACATTATGACGGCGGGCAGCTATGACGGCGAGATATATGAGGAAAATGACGATTCGAAGCGCAAGCGGCTCTTTTTACGCGACGGGCGGCTTGTCGGTTTTATTCTTGTCGGCGACACCGAGCGAGCCGGGATTTATACCTCTCTCATTCGGGAAAAGACGCCTCTTGACACAATCGACTTCGAAATTTTGAAAAAAGTTGCTACTTCTGCCGCCTTTTCTCAAGAACAGCGTAGAAAAAAGTTTGGAAGTGTGGTATAATAATATGATTATTGATGCAAATGACCTTGACTTTAAAACTTTAAACGACAGTCTGCGTGAAACCGATAGAGATTGCGTGCTCATGGGTTGCTGCGGTCAACGATTTATTGCCGCCGGTATGTCAAAAAAAGTAATAACGATTGAAGGCATTCCCGGGAACGCTTTGGGCGCGTATCTAAACGGAGCTTATATTACGGTAAACGCCAATGCACAGGATGCCGTTGGCGACACTATGAACGAAGGAAAAATTGTTATCTATGGAAATGTCGGTGACGCGGCGGGTTATTCGATGCGCGGCGGCAGGATTTTTGTCAAAGGAAACGCGGGTTACCGCGCGGGTATCCATATGAAAGCATATAAAGAAAAGGTACCTGTGATGGTTATCGGTGGCACCGCGGGCAGCTTCCTCGGCGAATACCAGGCAGGCGGCGTTATCGTAGTACTCGGTCTTGATGCCGGGGATAAAAAAATCGTCGGTCAATTCCCCTGCACGGGTATGCACGGCGGCAAAATGTTTTTGCGCTCCGACTGCAGGGATGTCAGCTTCCCGAGCCGAGTTACCTCACGCGCCGCAGACGCTGCAGACCTTGAAGAACTCAAGGCGTATATTTTCGAATATTGCGATTTATTCGGTAATGATATTGACGAGATATTAAACTCACCTTTTACTGTGGTGATTCCCGACAGCAAAAGCCCTTACAATCAGATGTATGTGGCAAACTAAACGAAAGAAGGTAGGATTTTATGAAATATTCAAAAGAAGAGGTAATTCAGTATGTGCAAGAGGAAGATGTGAAATTTATCCGTCTTGCCTTTTGTGATGTATTCGGCAAGCAAAAAAACATATCCATCATGCCGCAGGAGCTTCCCCGGGCTTTTGAGTACGGAATAGCCTTTGATGCCTCGGCAATCGCGGGCTTCGGCGACGAGACTCGCTGCGATCTTCTGCTTCACCCGGATGCCGAAACCCTTACTCTGTTGCCGTGGAGACCTGAGCACGGCAAGGTCATTCGTATGTTCTCGAGCATTTCATATCCGGACGGCTCTGCCTTCGAGTGTGACACGCGCAGCCTTCTTATGAGCGCTATGGACCACGCGAAAAAAGCGGGCTACAGCTTCTCCTTCGGCTCGGAGCAGGAATTTTACCTGTTCGGCCTGGATGAGAACGGCAAGCGAGTTGATTATCCTTATGATGATGCCGGGTATATGGACATTGCCCCTGATGACAAGGGCGAGAACATCCGCCGTGAGATCTGCCTGACACTTGAGCAGATGGGTATACGCCCCGAAAGCTCTCACCACGAGGAGGG
>CAYUXK010000034.1:0-22270 GCA_964448835.1 uncultured Clostridium sp.
CGGGCGCGCTTTTTTGTTATTTAGTTTTGGTATCCTTCATAAGCTCCTGATAAAGCCGCTCGCAATGGTTGCCTTTTTCAAGAAAGAAAGCATCAATACGCTTCTGATATTTTTCTTCGCTTTTAAAGCCGCTTTCAATGCGCTTGAGCGTCAGATTGACAGCTTCCTGGGCTGTCTGAGCATAATCGCCGAAGCCGTCCTCAAACTTGAGGTCAAGGTCACGGTAAAATGTTACGCAGCCACTCTTGAATTCAGCGTAATCGGGAACATAATACATGAGCTGGCGGCCCTGATAGATAAAGTCAAAGTTATAGCTCGAAAAATCGGTGATAAAGAGGCTGTAATCCTCGAGCTTAACGCTGGGCGCCGCAAGGCGAATCCTGTCGTTAAAAACGCCGTCAAGGTTGTGAATATACCCTCTGAAATTCGGGTGCGGCTTGAAGTCAAGGTACACATCATATTTCTTAAGCGCCTCATACAGCTCGGGGCTTTTAAGGTAGGCAAGTATACCCTTGAAATAGGTTGATTTGGTAAGGACCGAGTCGTTATATTCACGCGCGCGGTTAATATATTTACCTATCAGCTTATCGCGCCAGCTTGGAGCATAGAGAATAAGGTTTTTAGGCTTTTGATTAAGGGCTGTGTAATCATACCTTGCCATGCCCGAGGGAATTAGGTCGTTTTGGTTATAGCCGTAATTGTCGACAAAATTCTTCAGCTCAAAATTGGACGAAACAACCACCCTGTCAACGAACACCCTGTCCTTTGAGTACTTTGTGGGCGTTGTCGCGTGAAGAATCCCGTGCTGCAGATAAATTACCTCGTGCTCGATAATATCAAAGAACAATCGGCGGTGAGAGTTTATCAATGGCGTGAACGATGATTCTTCGCAAAATGAACTTAATATTTTACTACAGGCGATATAATAAAGCTTATGCTTCATTGACGCGAAGCGTATAAGGTGCTTTTGCTGCTCACGGGTGAAGATCTCGGCGGCTTTTTTCTTGCTGCCGTCATATATCAGGTATCGTTTAACACCGTCATTCTTCTGAATATCATGACAAAACTGATAATAGCCGTTATCCTTGAGCATATATAAATTATCATTATATAGCCAAATTTTCTTGCGCTTGAACAGTTTCGCCGCCCAGTAGGTCGCGACGAATTTGGGATCAACGCAGAAAAGCTTGAAGCTGTGGCGCAGTGCGTGGATGATTCTTTTGGATTTTGACAGCAGTCTAACTGTGAAATAATTATATTGATATTTAAGAAGGATGCCATCTTTTACATATGCAAATCCCGCGTTTCTCAGCGACCTGAAAGCGGAAACCGTGTTGCGAAACTCGAACGCTACCTCACAGGTGCTGCCGGCTGATTCAACAAAGAACTTAATGTCGCAGCTTTTATTCAGCGGCATTTCAAAGTCAAAGGACCAGTTCTTGGCGCATTTATGCTCACAATAATAATAGCAGTGCGAAGATTCATAGAGTTCGATATCGATTCGCTCGCCCGTTGACATATCCTTCGCATAAAGAACGGGTTTATCAAGGTAAACAAAAAAGGGCGAACGCACATAACCGACAATGCGCATCTTCTTGTCTTTAAAATAGAAGCGGTTTGCGGCGATAGTGGCGGTTTCGCGTGAGATATAAACCTCGTCGCCCTCGCCGATGGTCTGACGATCGTCAAAAAATCTTACAATCGCTTTGCGGTCAGTTTTAAGGTTAAAGAAGTATACGCGGTAGAACTGGTCAAGCGGCGTAAAAGTAAGAAGTATTTTATCGTCAACCTTATTGAGCAGGTTGGAAATTCGGCCAAGCGCCACGGCGAAATCCTCGTCGCTGTAGTGGTAGGGGAAAAGCCTGTTTCCCGTCAGGCGGTAGTACAGGTTATGAAGGAACATACACTGATAGTAGGGCGGTACACAGTCGTATTTTGCATACAGTTCCTCAAAATACGCGATAAAATTCTCAAAGCAATAGTATGGGTAAGAAAGGCTTGAAACAATGCTGCCCGCATGCTGATTATAAATATACTCGCCGTTTTCGCAATAGCCGATTCGCATTTTTTCGGATACCATTTCGTTGTTGAACGCCTGATCCTCCATATAAAAATTCGGCGTTTCGCGGAAGGTAGCATTTTTATCAAAGCGATTTTTAACGCATACATTGATTGTGGTCTGAACAATCATCGGATTATTGTTCAGGTCATATACGCCGCTTTCGGTGAGAATCTTATAGCGGTAATGCAGATTTCTCGCGCGCTTGCCGCCGGTGTAATAAACAATCTTGTAGGTAACAAGGTCAACATAGTCATAGTGCTCGTCAAAAAAATCAACAACGGATTTAACCGTTTCGGGAGTATACTCGTCGTCATCGTCAAGGAACATTATATACTTGCCCGCGGCATGCTTCATTCCATAATTTCTTGTTGAGCTCAAGCCGCCGTTCTTTTTATCGAGAACCAATACGTTACTGTACTGCTTTTCATATTCTCTGCAAACCTCAAGGCTGTTATCGGTGGAGCCGTCATTAACAATAATGATTTGCATATCGTTAAAGTTAATTGTTTGCTTTCTCAGCGAATCGAAGGCAATGTTAACCAAATGGCCCCGGTTATACACGGGAATAATAACCGAAACGCGATAGTCGAAATTCATTTGTTTCATCCTCAATATTATAATTGCAATCGTTGCGCTCCGACATAATATCAGAAAGACACAAATTGCATTCAATCTACATAATTTTACAGAAAAAACGCCATAAAGTCAATAGCTATTAATCGTATTTGACAATTAGGGCTAAAAATAAAGGAGGCAGCTTTTTAAATTATTGACTTTAAATATTAGTTGTGGTATATATATATTTATATTAATAAAGTATGAATAGCAAGGTATATGCTTCGTTTACATTTTGGGTTTTAACGCTTTTGTGTGTGCGTCAAAAGGCAAAAGAGCAAGGATTGCTCTACTAAAAGACGGAAATATTGTTCCCAAGCCTAATGAAATAATCCGAAAGAGCCGTTCTGACGCGAAAACATAATTGATTATATATTGAGGGGTTATGCTATGAAAAAGGTCATATCGATTTTGCTCATTTGCTCAATTCTTACTGTTGCCTGCTCAGGCTTTTCGGCTGCAGTAACCGCCGATGAGCTGACAGATTACCCTGTTATTTTAGTACCGGGCTACAGCTCCTCACAGCTGCGGTGTCCGCTTGGAGACGGTGAATATGAGTATGTATGGGGCATAAATACTGACCTTGTTCTTGAGCGTGTGCTTGCCAATATAGTGCAGCTTGGCAAGGGGCTCGGCGAGCTTACTGTCGGCGACGCGGAGTATCTCGCTAAGATTCTCGGCGAAGAAATGAAGGTTATGCTCGAAAAAATGCGCTGTAACGACGACGGCTCAAGCGTCTATCCGATTGAGCGCAGATTTGTCACCGCGGAGGAAAGCAACACTTATAACCTTGAGCAGAAATATCCTGATGCCGTCTACTCCTTCGAGACCGACATTATGGGCGAAGCGGCGAAATATATCGGCAAAAAGAATATATATAACTTCAACTGTGACTTTCGTATGGGCGCGGAGTTCTGCGCGGGGCAGCTGGATGAATTCATTCAGTCCGTCAAGGAGTATTCGGGCAAGGATAAGGTCAACATTTACGCTGTGAGCCACGGCGGGCAGGTGAGCGCAACCTACCTTGCGCTTTACGGCTACAAGGGCGATGTTGACAACGCAGTGCTTACAATACCCGCAATCGGCGGCGCAGGGCTTGCTTATGATTTATTATCAAACACGGCAAAGCTTGATGAGGAGCTATTGCTTCGATTTATTGAGCACGGTATGCGCTGGGAAGAGGACTATGACTGGTTATTAAAAGCGCAGCAATGTGGTTTTCTGGATAATTTTATTTATGAGCTTGTTCCTTATGTGCTTGAAATTGTCGGCAACTGGGGCAGTCTTTGGGATTTTGTTCCTGCGGAAAAATATGAGGAAACCAAGGCGCTGCTGCTTGATGAAACCTTAAACGCGGGCATAATCGAGAAAAGCGACCGCTTCCATTATGATATACTTCCGACCATGGGCGAGAAGCTTCAGGAGTGCATCGATAACGGCATGAATATTTCGATTATCGCGGGCGCGGGCAACGGCGTTGTATCGGGGTACAGTGAGTATTCAGACGCGATTATTCCGGTAAATTCGTCAACAGGTGCCACCACGGCGCCGCTCAACGAGCGCTTTGCAGACGGCTACACACAGATTAACCCCTGCGACGGCAAAAACAAGGTCTCGCCAAATATGGAGGTTGACGCTTCAACGGCGTATCTGCCCGATAACACATGGATTGTCGATAATTTATATCACGGTATGACATATTGGGACCCCTACACAAAAGAATTGCTTTACACCCTTATGCTTACAGACCGCATAACCGATGTATATTCCGATGAGAACTTTCCGCAGTTCCATGACACCACAAACCCGTCACACGCGGTTTACGCCGAGTTTAACGGCGCAGATGCGGGCTTTATAACGGGCGAAAGCGATACGCTCAAGGTTAAAAACATTTGCCAAAGCGGCAGTATTCGCGTAACGGCGGTGAATATCGCCGGGGCAGAGCTGCGGGTTAACCTTTGGGGAGCAAAGACTCTCGCACCCGGCGAAGAGCTTGAGCTTGAGCTCAAGGGTAGCGTGCCCCAGATAAGTAAGAAGCTTGTAACGGTTACGGTTTCATATGTTATTGAGGGTAACGCAACGCCCGTCGGCGAAAGAATACAGGGCTTCACGGTGATGAATGGCGCTGCCGCCGCTTACAGCGGATTAACCTCGGGCTCGCTTGTTGTCACACCCGAGGATAACAGCCTTTTCAGTCCAATCTCTCTCGGCTCCTACCCCGAGGCGCTCAGAGTTTTCTTTGCAATGCTGCAGAAAATATTGGTTTACTGGGTACAGACCATATTCGCGTAATTAAAGGAATCAGATAAAAAAGCGCCTGCGGTTCATTTGAACCGCAGGCGTAATTTATAACTTAATCAGCCGAGCTTTGCTTTGAGAGAGTTCTCATAAAAGCTGTCAACAGCGGCGTAAAAATCATCGACCGAGCCGTCATTCTTAATAACAACATCGGCGAGCTTCTCGGTTTCACTTGTATGGAAGGTGTCTTCCTCGCCCTTATCAAATTCGCGAAGCTTCTCGACTGATTTGCCGTCTCTGTCAGAGCCGCGGGCAAGCATTCTCGCGTAGCGCTCCTCGTCGTTGCTGATAACGACATCAACAAGCAGGAACTCATCGCCGAAGGCTTCCTTGAAGAACTTAACATCGGAAAGAGGGCGAACGCCTGAGATAAGATAATTCGGAGCATCGGACTCCTTAATTTTCTTAACTATCATCTCGGGGAAAAAGGTCTGACCGAACTGACCCATGTATTTTTTTGAGGTGGCGTGAAGATTCTCGCGCGTAAGCTCAAGCCCATCGTTTGTTGCAAGCTCTCTTACAACATCGCCGATGGATATCATCGGGAACCCGTATTTCTTCGCCACATACTCAAGAAAAAAGTCTTTTCCTGTTCCGTTTTTGCCAACTGCAGCTAATACCATATAATTTTTACCTCCAAAATGTTATCGGCAAATTCTAACCTATTATTTTCAATTTGTCAAGCGGCAAGAGCGGCAAGCAAAATATCAAGGGCTTTTTTGAGGCTTTCCTCAGGTATATTGAGCGCGGGCAAAAGCCTTATTTTGTTCTTTGCCGTTAAAACAAGAACACCGTTTGCCATGCAGTCGTTAAGCACCTCTTTTGCGGGGCGTTCACATTCGATACCCAGCATAAGCCCCATACCGCAAACGCTCTTAACGCCCTTCGCACCCTCGAGCGTGTCGCGGATAAGCTTTGATTTTGCCGTAACCTCGCTGAGTAAATCATCTGTCAGCCTTGAAAGCACGCTCACCGCCCCCGCGCAGCTGACAGGGTTGCCGCCGAAGGTTGAGCCGTGAGTGCCGGCGGGCAGAATATCCTGCACCTTTTCGCCGAGCATCGTGCAGCCAATCGGCAGACCGCCCGCGAGTCCCTTAGCGGTGGTGACGATATCGGGCGTGATGCCGTAGTGCATATACGCGTAAAGCTTGCCGGTTCTGCCGTTACCCGTCTGAACCTCGTCGATTATCACAAGCAGGTCTTTTTCTTTTGCAAGCTTCTCAACGCCGCTGACAAATTCCTTTGTCAGGCAGTTGACGCCGCCCTCGCCCTGAATAATTTCAATCATCACGGCGCAGCATTCGTTTTCTTCCGAAAGGCGGCGAACATCATCAATATCATTCGCCTCGGCATATACAAAGCCAGGTGTGAAGGGCATAAAATCCGTATGGTAGTTATCCTGACCGGTGGCGGTAAGTGTGGTTATCGTTCTGCCGTGAAAGCTGTTTTTCAGCGTTATGATTGTGCTGTGCCCCTCGCCTTTATTGACAAATGACCAGCGGCGCGCGGCCTTGATTGCCGCCTCGTTTGCCTCCGCCCCCGAGTTCCCGAAAAACACTTTTTTCATCCCCGTGCGCTCGCATAGCATTTTGGCAAGCTTGACGCACGGTTCGGTGTAATAAAGGTTTGATGTATGCTGCAGCTGCCCCGCCTGAGCGGTGAGAGCGGCAAGCCATTCATCGTCCGCAGTGCCGAAAATGTTGACCGCTATGCCCGCGCCAAGGTCAATGTATTCCTTGCCCGTTTCGTCATAGAGCAGCGAGCCCTTGCCGTGAGTAAGCACAATCGGGAAACGCGCGTAGGAATTCACGATATATTCTTTGTCGTTTTCAATTATATTCATAGCTATTTCACCTCAATTTCCCACAAACATTGTGCCGATGCCTTCATTTGTCAGCATCTCAATAATAATCGAATGAGGCACTCTGCCGTCGATAATAAACACTCTCTTAACCCCGCGGCGAATCGCGTCCTTGCAGCAGTCAACCTTGGGTATCATTCCGCCCGATATTATGCCGTCATTGACAAGGTGGGGGATATCGCTGACATTGATTTTCGGAATAAGGCTTTCAGCATTATCTGTGCTGCGTAAAATGCCCGGCACATCAGTCATTGAGATGAAGCTCTCTGCCTTGAGCGTGCCGGCTATACGCGCGGCGGCTGTATCGGCGTTGATGTTATAGATATTGCCCAGGCTGTCGCAGCCGACCGTGGAAATAACGGGAACGTAGCCCTTATCGAGTAAATCAAGAATTGGCTGCACATTGATTTCGGTTATTTCGCCAACGAAGCCGAGCCTTTCGTCAAGCTGCTTTGCCTCAATTAAATGGCCGTCAGTGCCGCAAAGTCCGATTGCCTTGCCGCCCGTGTTTTCAATAAGATTCACAAGACCCTTATTAATCTTGCCGGAAAGCACCATTTGTACTATGTCGGCCGTTTCGGCGTCCGTTACACGAAGACCGTCAACGAATTCGCTTTTTTTGCCCACTCTGTCGAGCATATCGGTAATCTCGGGGCCGCCGCCGTGAATAAGTACAACCTTAACGCCTATGAGCGAAAGCAAAACAATGTCGCCCATAACGGCCTTTTTCAGTTCCTCATTAACCATGGCGTTGCCGCCGTATTTAACAACAAGAATTTTGCCGACATATTTTTGAATATAGGGCAGGGCCTCAATAAGCACCTGCGCGCGCTGTGTATTTGTAATATTCATTGTTATCACCTCTTAAGTTCTGTAATCGCCGTTGATTTTAACATAGTCGTATGTAAGGTCGCAGCCCCAGGCGGTCGCCGTTTCGTTGCCGCTGTTCAGCTCAACAAGGATTTGGATTTCCTTTTCGCCAAGTATGATTTTTGCCTCATCCTCAGAGAAATCAATGCCTGCGCCGTTTCTGCAAACCTTGAGAAGACCTTTGTCTGAGCGAAAGTCAACATCAATTTTGCCCACATCTACATCCGCTCCGCTGTAGCCTATCGCGCACAGCACTCTGCCCCAGTTCGCATCAGCGCCAAACATCGCGGCCTTGAGCAGAGATGAGCAGATAACTGATTTTGATACCGTTACGGCGGTCTCTTTATCTTTCGCGCCGCTGACGACACATTCAAGCAGCTTTGTCGCGCCCTCGCCGTCACCGGCTATCATTTTGCACAGGCTTACGGTTACCTCGTTAAGCGCCTCGCAAAATGTGTCATACTCTGCGCCCACCGCGGTAATTTCGGCGTTGCCCGCCATACCGTTCGCAAGCACGCTTACCATATCGTTTGTCGAGGTATCGCCGTCAATGCTGACCATATTAAACGAGCTCTTTATATCATCGCTGAGAGCCTTTTGGAGCATCTTTGGAGAAATTGCGGCGTCGGTGGTTACAAAAACAAGCATTGTCGCCATATTCGGGTGAATCATACCCGAGCCCTTCGCGATGCCGCCGATTTTACATTCAACGCCGCCGATTTCAAAGCTCACCGCGCATTCCTTCGCGATGATATCCGTGGTCATAATCGCCTCGGCCGCAAGCAAGCCGTCTGCGCAGAGCCCGGCGGCAAGCGCGGGAATACCGTTTTTAATCGGCGTAATATCAAGCGGCTGACCGATAACACCTGTTGATGCTACGATAACATCAGAGGCATCGATGCCTGTTTCGGCGGCAAGCAGCGAACACATTTCATTGGCGATTTCAATGCCGTTCGCGTTGCAGGTGTTGGCGTTGCCGCTGTTGCAGATAACCGCCTGAGCGTAGCCGTTTGATACATTCTCTTTTGTAACAATCAGCGGAGCGCCCTTAACAAGGTTTTGGGTATAAACGCAGGCCGCCGCCGCCTTCTTGTCACTCATAATCAGAGCAAGGTCGCTTTTAGTTCTGTTTTTGCGGATTCCGCAATGGATTCCGTTCGCTTTATAGCCCTTTGCGGCGCAGACGCCGCCGTTAATATTTTTCATAATATCTCTCCTTATATCACAAGACCTTTAGTAGCTTCACAGCCGAGCATGATATTCATGCATTGAACTGCCGCGCCCGAGGCACCCTTGCCGAGATTGTCGTAGCGTGAAAGCAGTATAATCCGCTCCTCATTTCCCGCGACGGCTATCTGCATATTATCCTTGCCGCTTAACGCGTTGGCGGCAAAAAAGCCGTCATCGTCAACCTTTTTACTATAACTCACAACGCTTGTGTTGTAAAGCTTTGAATATATATCTTCAATATCCTTTGCGCCGGCACCATTCAAAAGACTTCTCTTAAAAAGCGGCACCGTTACCGCCATTCCGCTGTAAAAATCGGCGACAATCGGCGAAAACACGGGGATTTCCGACACGCCCGAAATTGACTTCATCTCTTTGAGATGCTTGTGCTCCTGGGTGAGCGCGTATTGCCGCGGGGAGTTATAAAGCTCGCTTCTGTCGTTTGCCTGATACTGCGCAATCATTTTTTTACCGCCGCCGCTGTAGCCTGTTACCGAGCTGCAAAAAAGAGGCTCATCGGGCGAAATTATGCCCGCCTTAATCAGCGGATAAACGAGCGCTATGAATCCGCTCGCGTGACAGCCGGGCACGGCAACCCGCTTTGAGTTAAGTATTTTATCATAATGCTCCGCCGAAAGCTCCGGGAAGCCGTATGCCCAATCGGTATTTGTTCTGTGGGCGGTGGAGGCGTCGATAACCTTTACCGAATCATTTTCAATTAGCGACACCGCCTCAATCGCGGCGCTGTCAGGCAGGCAAAGAAAGGCGATATTACAGCCGTTAAGAGCGCTCTTTCGCGCGGCGGGATCCTTGCGAAGCTCCTCGGGCAGGGTGATAAGCTCAATATCATCGCGCGCCGAAAGGCGGTCAAATATTCTCAATCCTGTTGTGCCTTCCTTGCCGTCGATAAATATTTTTTTCTTCACCATTATACGCAGTCCTCTCAAAAATGTGGGAATATGTGCATAATTATACATACAAAGCGTATAAAAGTCAAGCATTATTTGTATACAGCTGTATTTTTGTTGAATTATATACATTTTTTATCGGCATATCACCGTTGTTTGTACAAAAATTTGTGTTGAAACGCTTATTAATTAATGTTACTATAAGCACAGACAGCACAAAATCAAATAAACGGAGGTAGTTATGCTTAACCTTACACAAAAGTACGCGCTTTTAAAGAAGCAAGTCGCGGGTAACCGTGAAATCACGGGCTACGAAGAAACTTTCGGGGCAACCAAACAGGAGCAGATGCTCGTTACAGAGCCGAACGCCCTCACGCGCCGCATCCTTGCCGAGCTTGAATTCTCAATTAGGCTTTCGGGTGAGCTTCAGGGCAAATTCAGCGGCGAAATAAATGACGCGCTTGATTACCTCCTTGGCGAAATCAAGTTAAACGGCGCAATCACGAACTCGGCCGCGCTCAAAGCGGAAGAAATGATCTTGCCACTTGCTCCCGCCGCGAAAGAATACAAGCTTATTCTCGCAGGTCACGCGCATATTGATATGAACTGGATGTGGGGCTGGAACGAAACCGTTGCCGCCACGCTTGCAACCTTCCGTACGGTACTGAATCTGATGAAAGATTATCCTGAATTCTGCTTTTCACAGTCGCAGGCTTCGGTGTATAAAATTGTTGAAGATTTTGAGCCTGAAATGATGGATGAAATAAAAGAGCGTATTGCCCAGGGGCGCTGGGAGGTAACGGCGAGCGCATGGGTTGAAACCGATAAAAATATGCCGAATACCGAGTCGCTTATGCGGCACATCAAATGCACCAAGAATTACCTGCGTGACAGTTGGGGCATTAGCCCCGATTCGCTCGAAATTGATTTTTCGCCCGACACCTTCGGCCACAGCGCTAACCTTCCCGAGATTGATCTGCTGGGCGGTGTGAAATACTATTATCATTGCCGCGGGCTTGACGGCTCCGACGCGCTTTACCGCTGGCGCGGCCAATCGGGTAAAGAGGTTTTGGTTTACCGTGAGCAGTATTGGTATAACAGCGCGGTTACGCCCAAGCCGGGCATAGGCATAATTGACATATCAAAACGCTGCGCAGGGCTTAAAACGGGGCTTGTCGTTTACGGCGTGGGCGACCACGGCGGCGGCCCTACGCGCAGAGATATTGAGCGCGGACTTGAGATGATGCAGTGGCCCGTTTTTCCCGAAATCAAATTCGGAACCTTCAGGGAGTTTTTCCGCGAGGCGGAGCAGGTTCGCAATCAATTAAACGTGGTTGACCATGAGCTGAATTTCATCTTCCCCGGCTGCTACACAACTCAGAGCCGCATTAAATTCGGCAACCGCCGCTGTGAGAGCGCCCTTGCCGATGCCCAGGCGCTCAGCGCTTTCTCGGCTCTCAAGGCAGGCGGCCGCTTTAAAGAAGCGGGGTTTGAAAAAGCATGGCGCGATGTACTGTTTACACATTTTCATGATATACTTACAGGCTCCTGTGTGCAGGAGAGCCGCGAGCACGCGCTCGGACTTTTCCAGAAATCGCTCGCTGTGGCTCAAACCGAGTATTCAGCGGCGATGCGTGATATTTCTCTTTCGGTTGATACCTCGTCCCTTCTCGCCGACGGCGATATTTCTGCCTCCCAGGCTGAGGGCGCGGGTGCCGGATATAACGCGTGGGACTTCGGTGTAGTGCCGAGCGCAGAACGCAGTAGCGGATTAAGCAGGATTTTTAACATTTATAATCCAACACCCGCCCAAAAAACGGAGCCTGTAGAAATTACCGTTTGGGATTATACGGGCGATATGCGTTACCTTGAGGTTCGTGACGGGGCCGGCAACGAGCTCGAGTATCAGCTTCTTGACAGTGAGCCCAAAAAATACTGGGATCACCGCTATTTCCGAATTCTGGTTTATGTTCAGATTGATCCGCTTGCCTATACCACAATTGTTGTTTCTCAAGGCGAAATAACCGGGAACTATCCGCTATATTATCAGCCGGAGCACCGCACTCATTCGCCAAACAGTAACTTTGTGCTTTCAAACGAGCATATTATCGCCGAGTTTGACTTCAAAACAGGTGAAATGGTGTCTCTAAAGGACGCTGAAACAGGCAAGGAATACATAGTCGGCGGCAAAAAGGCAGGTTTCACGGTTGTCGAAACCGAGGGAGCAAGCTCAAACGCATGGTGCATAGGAAGGCATCTTCGTGAAATTCCCGTTAATGAAACCGTTGAAATTCGCAGCAGTGTAAGCGGCAAGCTTCGCAACGGATTTTATGTAAAAACAACGGTTATGGGTTCGGAGCTTCAGGCGGAGGTCACCCTTGATAAAAACGCGAGGAGCGTTCATATCAAGACTACGGTTGACTGGCACGAAACAGGGTCTGAAATAGTGCCCGTGCTTGTTTATTCGCTTCCACTAATAAAGGAATCGGGTAAATTTGCCTACAATATCCCCGCGAGCAGTATCGAAAGGGAGCCAATGGAGCTTGATGTGCCCGCGCTCAGCTACGCCGCTGCGGTCAGCGGCAAGGATAAAAACGCGGCGATTATCACCGACTGCAAATACGGCTTCAGAGGCAAGGCAGACGGCACGCTGATTTCAACGCTCATTAACTCGGCTGACAGCCCCGATAAATATCCCGAGAGGGGAATTCATAAAATAGGGCTTAATGTGGGTATCTTCCCGTCTTGCCCCACCGCGATGGAATATATGGCGATTTCGGCGGTTCGCCGCCTTACCTATCAGCCCGCTACCGTTCACGAGGGCAGTCTGCCGCTGAGCGGCAAGCTCTACACAGTTGAAGCGTCAAATGCCGTTGTAACAGGCGTTTCAATCGAAAACGGCGCGCTGATTCTGTGCCTTAACGCTCCGGGCGAAAAGGCGGGAACGGCAAGCTTCACCTTCGAAAATGAGGTTAAAGCGGCAAATGCGGTTGACCTTATGGGCGGTAAAGTCGATGCAGATATTGAATTCTCGGGCAAGACCGTCAAGGCAAAAATTCCGCCGCGCGGTCTGCTGAATATTAAAATAGCGTTTTAAAAATAATTACGGGGCTTGGATTTCCAAGCCCCGCTAGTTTTATTGATTCTTTTCCTGCTCGATTTTTTTATTGAGTTCTTCAAGGAAAAGCTCCTCGTCAAACGGAATTTCCACCTCTTTGCCGAGCCATGACGATAGATGAATGGCGTTGCTGAAGGTTAATCCGATTATGCCCTGCTCGCCCGGCGCTGTGAGCTGTTTACGCTTGCCGAGAAGGACCTCAGTGTAATCCTTGATTATCCCTAAGTGCTGAGGCGGGTTTTTAATCATTCTCAGGTAGCCCGTTAAGCCTGTTTTGTACTTGATGGTTTTTGTTTTTGGCTTGCCCATGAATTTGGTGTTCGTCTTACTGAATTCACGCTCGTCGGTCAGGTTTTTGGTAAAGATCAGCTTTTGTTTTTCAATCACTATTTTGCCGCCCGAGCCGGTAATCTCAAGCCTGTTTGTGCCGGGAGCGTCATGAGTGGAGGTAATAAAAACACCTGTCGCGCCGTTTTTGAATTTGCACATTGCGGTCACATCGTTTTCAACGCTGATATCTCTGCCGACTGTGCTCGCGGAGGCGTTAACCGATATTGGCAGCCCTGCGAGCCATGTAAACAAATCAAGCTGATGCGGGCACTGATTAATCAGCACGCCGCCGCCCTCGCCCCACCATGTGCCGCGCCAGCCGCCCTGATTATAGTAAGCGTCGGGGCGGTACCAGTTGGTGATTATCCAGACAATGCGCTTCATCTCGCCGATTTCATTACTCTCGATTAGCTGCTTTGCCTTTATGTATAAAGGGTTTGTACGCTGATTAAACATCATTCCAAACAGCTGCTCCGGATGCTTTTTTGCCTCCTCGTTAAGCTGCTTAACCTGCTTTGTGTAAACACCGGCGGGTTTATCCACAAGCACATTCAAGCCGGCGTTAAAGGCGGCTATTGCAATTTCTGAATGAAAGTAATGCGGCGTTTCGACCATTACCGCGTCTACAAGTCCGCTTTTGAACATCTCATTGTAATCCTCAAAAATCTTAACGCCTTTAAGATTATTTTGCGCCCACTCGCGCCTTTCGGGGCTGATATCGCACACCGCGGTCAGCTGACCGCCGCCGATCCAGGAGCCTGCTTTTGAAAAAAGCCGGGCATAAAATGAGCCCTGCTTGCCTATGCCGACTATGCCGTATCTTACCTTATCCATTTGATGTAACCTCCCCGATTATTCGTTGTAAATTCTCATATTGCCAAATATATACCTGCTTACGGGTTACCTTTTGGAATTTGCCGATGCCCATTTCTTTATCTATTTGACTGAAAACGCCTCGACTGCCCTTGATCGCGAGCGAAAGGGGAGGGCAGGCATAGAAGGCTCGCTTTAGTAAGGCGTATTTCATTGTGTGCGGTTCTAAGGTCAAGAAGCCGTCATAGCCGCGCGCATTAAGGTCTCTGATTATTTCCGCGATATGCCCCTCGCCCATGCCGAGCGGTACCTCAACGCCATCAATGCAGTCCTTCATATGGTAATATACCGTGTAATCCTTTGTAATTTCGTAGGCGGCGAGAGCGTCAACGCCGCACTGAATATAATTTGAAGCGTCATAGCAAAGCTTAAAATAAGGACTGTCGATTTCTTTAACAAGGCGCAACGCCCGCTCGGGAATATCGCCGTAAATCTTCTTTTCATTCTCGTGAATGAGGGTAATTCCGCTGCCCTCGCATACTTTTAAAAAGCCGAGCAGCTTTGCCTTAACGCGCTCAAAGCATTCCTCGCTCTTAACATCAATGTCGGGGAAAAACGAAAAAATGCGAATGAATTTGCAATCTGCTTCAACAGCGATTTTAACAAGCTCGCCAAGCTGATTAAGCTGGCGCTCGTAAGCCTTTTCGTCGTCAAGCGGGATTTTGCCAAACGGCGAGCCGAGGCTTGAAAGCTTGATGCCTGCCTTATCAAGCTTGGGTTTGACATCACGCATAAATTCATCACAGGTGTATTCGGCAATGTTCTTGCCGCCAAGCGAGCGGGGGCAAATGTATTTCTGACCAAGTTCCCTCGAGAGGGCAATCTGACCGTCAAGGTCGCCCGTGATTTCATCCGTAAAACCGCTGATTTTAAACATACCGCACCTCCTATACTGAATAAAAAAATCATATACTATTTTTCGTCTTATGTCAAATATAGTTATGGACTTATGGCGGCGGCTATGATATATTTAATAAAAAACAAAAGAGGATAGAAGCATATGAATATTATGGTTGTTGACGGTCAGGGCGGCAAGATTGGCAAGGCCGTTGTCGAGCGGCTGCTGGCGCTCGGCTGCCGGTGTGAAATAACCGCCATAGGTACAAACACCGCCGCCACCTCCGCTATGCTCAAGGCGGGCGCTAATATGGGCGCGACGGGCGAAAACCCTGTCGTTGTCAACGCCGCGCTTGCGGATATAATAGTCGGGCCCATAGGCATTATCGCGGCGAATTCGTTGCTTGGCGAAATAACGCCGAAAATGGCCCTCGCCGTGTCAAGCAGCGGGGCCAAAAAGGTGCTTATTCCTATGAATAAATGCAACATAGCCGTTTCGGGTGTCAGGGATATGCAGATGAGTGATTACATTGCAGACGCGGCGCAGATGGTTATGAAGATGTGTGAATAATCAGGGACTTTCGTTCTCAGCTTTTCGTTTGAGCTTAGGCAGACTGATAAGCTTTGCCTTGTCGAGCGCAATCGCTACGGGCGGCAGCAGCAAAAGCTGAGTAATGATGCCGGGAAGAGCCGTCACAAAAGCCGCCGAAAGCCAAAGGGGCATTGAGTAAGCTCCTGCTTTAAAAATCAATGCGTTGAGCGCTCCGTAGGCAACCCTGCCCGCGAGCATCGCGCAAATTAGTGAGATGTATACATTTACTGCCTTATGCTTTGTTCTCACTGCGTTTATCATCAAGCCGCTGACAAGGCCGTAAACAGCAAGCTCACAAAGCATACTGGGCAGCCTTGCGGCGGGAGGCATACTCGTGATAAGGCTTGAGAGGGCGGGCGTAATCAGACCGCAGGCGGCGCCGTACCAAGGGCCGCAAACAAGTCCGCACAGTAATACAGGGATATGCATAGGCAGCATCACCGCGCCCGCGTTTGGAATAGCGTGGAAGGCAAGCGGCAAAGCGATGCCCATGGCAGCGCACAGCGCGGAGAAAACAAGAGTTCTCACAGATTTCATTTTATCCTCCATAAAATCAGAAAATGCCGCAAAGACATTCTCAATAATTTTGAGATGCCTTCGTGGCATTGTTTTTGCTTAATGGAAATGCGTTATCGGCTTCATACCGACATTACAACTATTATAAACCCCTGCGCGCCGAAATTCAAGCCTTTATACTATATATTTTTCAACAACCTCTATTATTGTATCCAAAAACGCCTGCTCGCCAAAAGTGTTGATTTTAAACAGTACCGCTTGGCTGCCGCCCGAGGCAATCGCGGAAAAAAAGATGTCATTATCGCCCTTTTGGACCATAGTTATGCTCAGGCTCACACGGTTCTGGCCGGTGTAGCTGTAGCGCTCATAAACGCGAACGGCGCAGCGAACATCCTCGCAGCAATAATCGCTCGAATCCTCAAGCGTTGAGGTCATGCTGCCCTGCTCGATTGCCGAGCAAACATTACATATAATTATGCTGAAATTGCCACGAAGCATACTCTCATATTTTGCCATATAACCGCCTCCTTTTACAAAATAGTATCACGACGGCATATGTATGTCAACATATATAGCAAATATATAATATTTAATAATAAGCCTTGAAACACTCTATAGTTTGTGATAGAATTTTTCCGAGCTAAAGGGGATGTTTAAATGATAATCAAAAGCGAAACGGGCATTGATACCGAAGCCATGCGTGAGGCTCTCAGTAAATCACTCGAGGGTAAAGAACTTAATAAGGTGCTGATTATTCCGCCCGATTACACCCGTATGTATTCAGGAGCGGGCAAAATCACCGCGATTTATTACGAGCTATTAAAGGATAAGTGCGAGGTGGATATTCTGCCTGCGCTCGGCACTCACGAACCCGTAACGCGTGAAGAAAGCCTTGCGTTTTTTGGCAGCGGCGTTCCGTTTGAGAAGCTGATAGTTCACAACTGGCGCGCCGATGTGGTTAAAATCGGCGAGGTCCCGGGCGAGTATGTAAGCGAGGTATCCGAGGGGCTTGTCACAACCCCGATTGATGTTGAGGTTAACCGCCTCATTGTCGATAAATCCTATGACCTCATTATCTCCGTGGGGCAGGTTGTGCCGCACGAGGTTGTGGGTATGGCGAATTATTCCAAAAACATTTTTGTCGGCTGCGGCGGCAGCAGTATGATAAATTCCTCTCATATGCTTGGTGCTTTTTATGGTATGGAGCGAATTATGGGCAAAGACTTTTCGCCTGTGCGCAAGGTTTTTGACTATGCGCAGGAGAAATTCCTTGCGGATGTTCCGATTTTGTATGTGCTCACCGTGACCACTAACGAGGGCGACGAAACCCGTGTGCACGGACTTTTCTTCGGCGAGGGGCGCAAGTCCTTTGAGCAGGCGGTGCAGCTCAGCCAGGAGCTGAACCTTACCTATGTTGATAAGCCGCTGAAAAAAGTTGTCGTTTACCTTGACGAGCGTGAATTCAAAAGCACTTGGCTTGGCAACAAGGCCATTTACCGCACCCGTATGGCTATTGCCGATGGCGGCGAGCTGATTGTGCTCGCTCCCGGCGTTCGCAAATTCGGCGAGGATGATGAGAACGACAGGCTCATTCGCAAATACGGCTATGTCGGGCGCAAAAATGTGCTCAAGCTGGTTGAAGACAATGATGATTTAAAAAAGAATCTTTCCGTCGCCGCGCACCTTATTCACGGCTCGTCAGACGGCAGGTTTAATATTACCTATTGCACCGAGAAGCTTACGCGGCAGGAGGTAGAATCCGTTTCATTCGGTTATATGCCATATGCCGAGGCGGCGGCAAGGTATAACCCCGCGATTCTTCGCGACGGATTTAATATGGTTGACGGCGAAGAAATATTCTATATCAGCAACCCCGCGCTCGGTCTTTGGGCGGTGAAAAAATGATGAGTAAATTTATTGACCTTCACACTCACAGCAATATGTCCGACGGCTCAATGACTCCGACCGAGGTTGTACGCCACGCTAAAGAAAACTCACTTGCAGCGATTTCGCTCACCGACCACGACAGTGTCGAGGGCGTTGACGAGGCGATGGCGGAGGGTGAGAAAATCGGCGTTGAGGTTGTGCCCGGGATTGAATTCTCGGCAAAATCCGAAACCGAAACACATATTCTCGCTTACTATATTGATATTAATTGCCCCGAGCTGCTGCAGAATATTGAAGAAATCAAGCGTATCCGCAGCCAAAGGATGACCGAAACATTAGCCGCGCTTAACGGGCTCGGCTTTGATATAACCGAGGATGAGGTCAGCAGAGTGGCGGTTGGCGGAATCCTGTGCAGAGCGCACTTTGCCCGCGTTATGGCGGATAAGGGCTATGTCGCCTCGGTTAAGGAGGCGTTTGACCTTTACCTGTCAAGCGGCAAGCCTGCCTACTGCAACCGTCAGCACCTGAGCGCCGGCGACGCGGTGAAGCTCACCCAAAAAGCGGGAGGTCTTTCGTTCGCTGCGCATCTGCACCTTATGCGAAAGAGCGATGAGGAGCTTTATGAATTCCTCAAAGAGCTTAAAGCTGAGGGGCTTTGCGGCGTTGAGGGCTATTACACCGATTATTTGCCCGAGATGCAGTCAAAATATCAGTCAATGGCGAAGGAGCTCGGGCTTATCATTTCGGGCGGCACCGATTTCCACGCGAAAATGAAGCCGCATATCAGCATTGGCAAGGGCTACGGTAATCTGCAGATACCTTATTCGGTACTTGAAAATATTAAAACTGCATACAGAAAGGAATATTGCAATGAAAAAATCTGACATCGGTCTTATCGGACTTGCCGTTATGGGCGAAAACCTTGTTATGAATATGGAGAGTAAGGGCTTCACTGTCTCCGTTTATAACAGAACTTCGCAGAAGGTAACGGATTTCGTGAACGGCAGGGCGAAGGGCAAAAACATAGTTCCCACCTATTCACTTGAGGAGCTTGCCGACAGCCTTGAAAAACCGCGCAAGGTTATGATGATGATTAAAGCGGGCGATGCCGTTGACAGTATGATTGATTTGCTCATCCCTATGCTTGAGCCGGGCGACATTATCATCGACGGCGGCAACTCGCATTTCCCCGATACCGCGCGCAGAACTGCTTTTGTTGAGAGCAGGGGACTGCTTTATATCGGCACGGGCGTTTCCGGCGGCGAGGAGGGTGCGCTCAAAGGCCCCAGCCTGATGCCCGGCGGATCACCCGACGCATGGCCAAGCGTCAAGCCTATTTTGCAGGCTATATGCGCCAAGGTTGAGGACGGTACTCCCTGCTGTGACTGGGTTGGCGAAAACGGCGCGGGCCACTTTGTTAAAATGGTGCATAACGGCATTGAGTACGGCGATATGCAGCTTATTTGTGAGGCGTATCAGCTTATGCGCGACCTTTTGGGCATGAGCGCCGATGAAATGCACAGCGTTTTTGCCGAGTGGAACAAGGGCGAGCTTGACAGCTACCTTATTGAGATTTCGCGCGATATTCTCGCTTATAAAGATACCGACGGCAAGCCGATTGTCGATAAAATTCTCGACACCGCGGGGCAAAAGGGCACAGGCAAATGGACCGGAATCGCCGCTCTTGACGAGGGCGTCGCGCTCACGCTTATCGGCGAAGCCGTTTTTGCTCGGTGCCTTAGCGCGATTAAAGAAGAAAGAGTTGCCGCTTCGAAGGTGCTTGACGGCCCGAAGCCTGTTTTTGAGGGCGATAAGGCGCAGTTCATTGACGATATTAAGAACGCTCTTTACGCGGCGAAGGTCGTCTCCTATGCTCAAGGTTACACGCTCCTGAGAGCGGCGGCAAAAACCTATAGCTGGAATCTCAATTACGGCGGCATCGCGCTCATGTGGCGCGGCGGCTGTATAATCCGCAGCGTATTTCTCGGCAAAATCAAAGACGCGTTTGATAAAAATCACGACCTTACTAATCTGCTGCTTGATGATTATTTCAAGGCTGTTATGGATAAGGCGCAGGCAGGCTGGCGCAGGGTTTGCGCGGCGGCGCTCACTAACGGTATCCCGCTGCCCGCGATGACTTCGGCGCTCTGCTACTATGACGGCTACCGCTGCGAGAAGCTGCCGGCTAACCTGTTGCAGGCGCAGCGCGATTATTTCGGCGCGCACACATATGAGCGCCTTGACGAGCCGCGCGGAAAGTTTTTCCACACCAACTGGACCGGTGAGGGTGGCGACACCGCCGCGTCGCAATACATCGTTTGATCATAAGGAAAGGTGGATTATTATGCTTAAAATAAAAGAAAATTGCCGTTGGGCTTTGGTAGTACCCACAAGCATGGGCGTTCGCATCTGCCCGCCAAACGGTCAAACCGTTGCATCGAGCGATACATTTTTTATGCAGGCGACAAGCGCCGAAACCAATGTTGCAAGCATTTCGTCGTATTTAGGCGAGCCGGTTAAGGTGCTCACAACCTTTGTTAAAGACAGCCCCATCGCGGCGTTTATCAAGCAAAACCTGCGCGCGAGGGGAATGGTTTATGAGGGCAAAGAGGTTGAGCAGGGCGGCCCCTGGGGTTACCGCCATCAATTCAATATTGCCGACAGCGGCTGTGGCACCCGAGGCCCTCGCGTTCAGAATGACAGGGCGGGCGAGGTCGGCAGAACGCTCAATATCAATGACTTCGATGTTGAAAGAATTTTCGGCAAGGAGGGTGTGGGAGTTCTGCATCTTTCCGGTCTTATCGGCGCTCTTTCGCCTGAAACAAGCAGGTTCTGCCTTGAGCTTGCGCGCGCGGCGAAGAAGTATGGCACACTGATTTCATTTGACCTTAACTACCGCGCAACTTTTTGGAAGGGCAGGGAAGCGGAGCTTCACGAAATCTTCAGCGAAATCGCCGGAATAGCTGATATTCTTGCTGGCAATGAAGAGGATTTTCAGCTTTGTCTTGACATCAAAGGTCCCGAAGCGGGAGGCAAGGATATCGCGTCAAAAATGGAAAGCTTCAAGGAAATGATTAACCGCGTCAAGGCGCTGTACCCGAATACAAGCGTTTTCGCAACCACTCTGCGCGAGGTCGTCGACGCTAACACCCACCTCTGGGGCGCGATTATGCTCGAGGGCGACGAATGGACTGTAATTGAGCCGCGTGAAATCCGAGTGCTTGACCGTATCGGCGGAGGCGACGGTTTCGTGGGCGGTCTGCTCTACGGTGTGATAAAGGGCTGGGAAAGTAAAAAATGGCTTCAATTCGGCTGGGCAAGCGGCGCGCTTGCGACCACATTCCTTACCGATTACGCGCAGCCTGCCGATGAAGATATGGTTTGGAGCGTCTGGTCGGGCAACGCAAGGGTTAAAAGGTAAATGAAAAAAGTCCCGAAGTTTAATGTGCCCGCGTGGCCGATAGGCATTGTGCTTATTGCGCTGGGCGTTGTTTTCATCACCAAGTCAGCATTTGGCGTTTCGAGCGTTGTCGCGCCTGCATATGTAATCCATCTCAAGGTTTCGCAGTATCTGCCGTGGTACACCTTCGGCACAAGCGAATATATTCTGCAGGGCTTTTTGCTGATGGTAATGTGTGTTGTGATACGGCGTTTTCGCTGGCGTTACCTTCTGTCGTTCGGCACCTCGGTTATATACGGCGTTGTGCTGGATTTGTGGTTCAGGCTTTTCGGCACCGAGGCTTATGCCTCAATGCCCGCGCGGTGCGTTTCATTTGCCGCGGGCGCGCTGATATCCTCGCTTGCGATAGCCTTCCTTTTCAGAACCCGTCTGCCGCAGCAGGTATATGAGCTTTTTGTTAAAGAGGTTTCTCAGCGTTATAAGCTTAAAATGAATAAATTCAAGCTTGTCTATGACCTGTCAAGCCTCGCGGTCGCGGTGGCGCTGGCACTGATATTCAGCCGTTCATTAAACGGTATCGGAGCAGGCACAATCATCTGCGCCGTTGTCAACGCTCCGCTGATAGCAATGTTCGGCAAAGCGCTCGATAAAGTATTCGATTTTTCACAATAAAAAGATACCGTGCAAAAATGTAATTGATACTGAGTATGAATCAAGAATTGAGAAAGTCGCTAAGACTGCCGGGTTATGATTATTCGCAAAATGGAGTATATTTCATCACAATCTGTACTGAAGGCAGATACTGTAGCCTAAGTAGTATTGTAGGGGTCGGCGTCCTCTGTCAAGCCCTGATTGTTGACACATTGTTCGGGATGA
>CAYUXK010000035.1:0-20744 GCA_964448835.1 uncultured Clostridium sp.
CATAATCTTTATTTTTATAATATGCTTATGCGGGATATCCGTGAAGCGCTTGACAACGGCACATTTAATAAGTTCCGTTTAAAATATACCGAAATTCTTGATAGAAGAATATAATTTTTTACCGTTCACAAAAAACTGTTGCATAATTAAATTAAGTAGGGTATAATTACTGCATTATAATTTGGAGGTTTGGCAAATGAATTTATTAACTCTTATGGCGGGCGTTCCTGGTGCAACCGCTACAACGGCGACAAGCGCTCAGGGCGGCAGCAAATATTCACTTATTTTAATGATGGTCGCTATGTTTGGCGTTATGTATTTTGTTATGATAAGGCCGCAGAAAAAGAAACAAAAAGACGAGCAGCAAATGCGCGACAACATCCAGGTCGGCGATGAGATTACCACAATCGGCGGCATTATGGGCAGGGTTGTTACAGTTAAAGAGGATTCTATTATTATTGAAACCGGCGCTGACAGGAACAAAATGAAAATCACCCGTTGGGCAGTTTCAACTAACAACACCGCCGCTGAAAAGGTTGAGGAAGAAAGAAACGCCGCCAAAGAAGCTCAGGAAGCCGAAAAGAACAAGAAGATGGAAGAGGCCGCCGAAAACAGCAAAAAGACCAGAAAAAAGAGTAAGAAAAAAGACGATAACTTTGATGTTGATGTATAATTAAATTATTCCCCTCATATTATTAACCAGTAATAGTGTGAGGGGAGTTTTTTTATGGCAAAGAGTAAAAAAAGAGCGTCACGCGGCGAGGATAACTCGGCGTTTCCGCTCAAAAGCATAATTATCGGCTCCGTTATCGGCGTGGTTCTGTTTGTGGTGCTGCTGACGGTTGCCTCCGCCGCTGTTTTAAGCGCGGATATCGGCAAAAATTTATATCAAGTTATCGGACTTGCTGCAGGCGCGCTTGCCTCGTTTGCGGGCGGTTTTGCCGCCGTAAGACCTGTACATAAGAACGGAGTACCGTATGGCGCGCTGGCGGGGATAATTCAGGCGATTATCGTCTCGATTATCAGCTTTGCCGCGAATTCAGCCTCGGCAGGCACAAAGCTGTTTTTACTCATGGGGCTCATGGTGCTTTGCTCCGCCGCGGGCGGAATTGCCGCGGTTAATCTGAAAAGACGCAGAAAAGTATAGAAGAATTAGCTATAACCTTTATAACTGCTCGGCAGTTTGTTTTGAAGAGCAGCGGCCGCCCAATAGGGTGGCCGCTGCAAAAGTTTATGTTAAATTATTATACTGATAAGTTACTGCTCACGCCCGGCGCATTAAAGCCGTATTTATTGAGCAGCTTGTTTATTCTGTCAACAGGATCAAGCAGCTTGCTCACGGACATATCATGGTTAAGCGTATCAATAATATAAGAGCAATATTTGGATAAATCAACCTCGATGTACCATTCCTTTGAAAGCAGTTCGGGTGTTCTGTAAACAAGGTTTGTGGTAAAAACTCTTTCAAAAAGGCCGTTTGCGTAAGCTTTGTCGAAACTCTCAAGTCCGTTGCAGAAAAGACCGAAGGCGGTGCAAATAAAAATGCGCCCTGCGTGCAGCTCCTTGAGCTTTGAGGCGACCTCAATCATTGAATCACCCGATGAAATCATATCGTCAACAATAATAACATCCTTACCCTCAACGTTATCGCCGAGGAATTCATGCGCAATAATCGGGTTGCGTCCCTTGACGATGCTCGCATAATCGCGTCGCTTATAGAACATACCAAGCTCAACACCGAGCACTGTGGAATAATAGATGCAGCGACTCAGACTGCCTTCATCGGGGGATATTATCATCAGATGGTCTTTGTCGATTTTAATATTTTTAACATTATTTAAAAGCGCCTTTATCATTTGATAAACAGGCTGAACATTCTCAAAACCGCTCAGCGGAATCGCATTTTGTACTCTTGAATCATGGGCGTCAAAGGTTATAATGTTGTCAACGCCCATGCTTGTGCAAAGGTCTTGCAGCATTTCGGCGCAGTCAAGCGACTCCCTTGCCGAGCGCTTATGTTGCCTGCCTTCGTAAAGCATCGGCATAATAACGGTTATGCGCCTTGCCTTGCCGCCGATGGCGCTGATAGCGCGCTTAAGATTGGCAAAATGCTCATCGGGGCTCATCATAACATCATTGCCGTACATTTCGTAATGTACGCCATGGTTATACATGTCACACAAGATAAAGATATCATAACCGCGAACACTCTGGGATATGACACATTTGCCCTCGCCCGTGCCGAATCTCGGAAACACGGCCTTAACCATATAAGAATCCTGATGGTAGCCCGCGAAAGCGAAGGCATCCTTGTGCTTAACCTCGCGCTGGGTACGCCAGTTAATCAGGTAGGTATCAACCTTTTTCGCAAGCTCTTCGCACCCCGGCAGGGCGAGAATACCGAGGCGGCCAACAGGAATGGTAATAAAATCTTCATATTCAGGCATAATATTTCCCTCCATTTAATAGTAATATTCATTACATACTTATTCTACATTATTTTTGCGTTTTGGTAAAGGTTAAATCTCAAAAAATGGGGGTACAAAATTAGCGCATATTTTTCAAATTCTTTGGTTATATTGTATAGTTTGCTCTCGCTAACCACAATATACATAAAGAAAGCCGCCCGTTTTATGAAACGCGGCGGCGCATTTTATTGGGCGGAGGTGTAGCCGCGGTCTATTGTTACAACCGCGAAATAGCTTTCATCCTTTTCTTTAATTTTTTCGTTAAGCGTAATTAAAAGCTCATTTTCAGTCATCGGGAATTTATGCGGAATTACAAGGTCAAATATCATATTTGTATGCGTCGGACCGTCAACAACACGAAAATCATGCAGGGTTATTCTCTCGTCAATCGTGTTGACAATTTCAAGAACCACGCCTTTTAATGTATCCGTGTGCTCGTCGTCAACTAAAATCGGATCCATATGGATGGTAATATCGATTCCGAGCGAACTTTTAATATCACGCTCAATCAGGTCAATAGTGTCGTGGCTTACCATTACATCCGTGGTTGCCGGAACCTCAACGTGTAGCGAGCCGATAATCTTTGAATGGCCGTAGGCGTGCAAAACGAGGTCGTGGATGGCAATAACACCGTCGTAGGAAAGAACCTTTGTTCCTATCTCGTCGACAATGGCATTATCGGGCGGCTCGCCGAGGAGGGGACCAAGCGTATCCTTAATTATTGAAATGCCGGTGTAAATAATAAATAATGCAACAACGATACCCATAACCGCATCAACCGGCGCGTCAGTGAACTTAGAAGAAATCAGAGCGATGAGCGTAGAGGAGGTTGCGGCGATATCACCTATGCTGTCCTTCACAACAGCTTTAACGGTTATTGAGTTGATTTTTTTGCCTATTTTAGTGTTAAAAACGGCTAACCACAGTTTTGAAAAAATCGCGAAAACAAGCACTATGGCGGCAGACAGGCTGAATACAACCGCTTCCGGGTTCATAAGCTTATCAACTGACGATTTAACAAGCTCGATGCCCGTCACCAGCACAACAAATGCAAGCGTGAGAGCAGAAACATATTCTGCCCTTCCGTGACCGAAGGGATGCTCATCATCTGCGGGCTTGCCCGATATTTTAAACCCGGCAAGGCTTATAATTGAGGATAGCGAGTCAAACAAGTTGTTTACGCCGTCAGCTACTATTGAAATGCTTCGTGTGAAAAGTCCGCACGCCATTTTCAAAACGGCGAGAACAACATTCAGCACAATGCCCACGCAGCCGCTCAGAACGCCGTAGCTTGTGCGCACATGTTCATCGGTGGTGTATTCGCTGTTTGGTATGAATAATTTTATTAGAAGCTTTGTCATCAATATCTGTCCTTTTGGTTTAAAGTCCAATTACGGTTGAAAATTTATAATACACCCAAATATTTTATTTGTCAATAAATGCTTACTATTAATTTCGAATTTCGCAATCTATTTTTTTCGTTGACGATTTAAAACGGCTATAATTTTTTATAGAAAGTTTATGCTTATCTCTGATTATGTACGCAGTATTTCCAATCTGTAAAATCTGACTTTCGTTTCGAAACCTGTTGACAAAATCGACAAATTACAATATAATAAACATCGTCATTTGAGGCTCAAGCTAATTCGGGTCTCTGTGTGATTGGCTTATATATTACGCCGGTGTGGCGAAATGGCAGACGCATGGGACTTAAAATCCCCCGGTGGCAACACCGTACCGGTTCAAGTCCGGTCACCGGCACCATAATGTCCTTGACTTGCGTTGCGCCCGTGAGATAAAGCGTTGCGGGCAAAGGGGCATTTGTTTAAAGTGAACGATGAATAATATGAGTTTTTTCGGCCTGTGCAAGAGCGCTGTTGTACTCATTATTGTTCATCGCTCATTTTTTTTGTATAAAATGCTTATTCGTAATTGTTATTGAAAAAAGTTTCACAATTTTTTGGGGGAGAGATTGTGAAAAAACCAAAATTTGTATTAAATTCGGACAAAAACCGTACATAATGTATGTTTTCTTGCACAAGAAATTTCTTAATTTCTAACAAAAAATGGATATCACTGACAATTTGAAGTCAGATAATTGTTGTGCAAATTATACAACATCATATCGGAATGTTTGTGCACATTGACTTGACTTTTTTGAAAAATGCGCTATAATGGTACTAACATCAATGGAAAGGATGATTTTAATGATGTATGATATGTATGAGCACGATCTGTACGCGCTGGAGTTGCAGCTCCTGAATGAAATCTCGAAAGAGAAAAAGTTTACTTTGAGAAAGTTCTTTAAGCTTCTTGAACTAAACGCAGTATTGGGAAGATAAGCTTCCCCCAAAAACTAAAAAAATGAACCGTCCTTCATCGGGGCGGTTCTATTTATTTATATGGCGCGCATAAGCTATCACGGGGCGGTGCGCCCCGAATACATAACCGAGGAGAATGATTATGAATTGTTGTGTTACCGATTTGCGCTGCAAGGAGGTTATTAACAAAGATAACGGCTGCCGACTCGGGCCGGTAAGCGATGTGGAAGTGGATTCATGCTGCGGGCGGGTGGTAGCGCTGATTGTTTACGGCAGACCGCGGTATTATGGGATCTTCGGGCGGCGAGAGTGCTTTCGCATCTGTTGGGAGAATATTGATGTTATCGGCGACGATACCGTGCTGGTCAGCTGTGTGCCGGAGCCAGTGCCGCATAAGCACAGGGGTCCGTTCCCGAATTTTAGAGGGCCTGAGCACTGAATAGTGGCGCGCCCAAGCGTGGATACATTAGCAAAATTTAAAACATAGTTTTGATTCTGACCTGTTTTTGCGTGTCTGATTATTGCTGCGTTACTATTATATTACATTAATATTTATTCAGACAAATGCTTGACAATCGAGCCTTTGTACTGTATAATTACATCATTAGCACTTTAACGGTTAAAAGTTTTAAAGCCAAAAACCTTTAAAGTGATAAAGCAAAAAGAAATAATACAGGAGGGCGCATTCAAGAATGGATAAGTTTATAATTTGGGCTACGATTGCAGTTTATGTTGCGGCTATGGTCATCATTGGCGTAACACAGGGCAAAAAGGTCAAGGGCATTGCCGATTTAACGGTCGGCGGAAGGAACGCGGGGGCTTGGCTCTCGGCGCTTTCATACGGCACCGCGTATTTTTCGGCGGTTATGTTTGTCGGCTATGCCGGCGGTACGGGCAAGGCTTTCGGGTTGTGGGGTATCCTTGCGGGTATCGGCAACGCCGTTTTTGGCTCATGGCTTGCATGGAAGGTGCTCGCGAGAAGGACTCGCGACATTTCCTACAGAATGAAGCTCAAAACAATGCCGCAGTACCTTGAAAAGCGCTATGATTCCAAAAAAATGGGTCTGTTTACGTGCGTCGTTATGTTCTTATTCCTTATTCCATATTCAGCGTCTGTCTATAAAGGACTTGCGAGTGTAGCGGATGTTTTGCTTGGCATTGATGTGCAAATCTGCATGGTAGTCATTGCCGTTGTTGCGATTCTTCTGCTCGTTTTCGGCGGTTACCTTGTTCAGGCAAGAGCGGATTTTGTTCAGGGCATTATCATGATGTTTGGCGTCGCGCTGCTTATAATATTCGTCATCCGCAGCAAGCAGGTCGGCGGCTTAGCCGGCATTGCCGAGTATGCAAATACCCCCGAGGGTCTGCCGCATCTGACGCCTTCAAAATGGGTTACCCTTTGGGCTACGGTGCTCATGACAAGCTTCGGCACATGGGGACTTCCGCAGATGATTCAAAAGTATTACGGTATTAAGAACGATGAGCAGGCAAAGAGAGGCGTCATTATTTCAACATTTTTCGCTCTGCTCGTGGCTGGAGGCGGGTACTTTATCGGCTCGCTCTGCTATAGGTTCTTTACCCCCGAAACTCTGCCCGTTCAGGATTACATAGTTCCCGAAATGCTCAGTCGTATTGATATGCCCGCGGTTCTTGTCGGCGTTGTGCTTATGCTTCTCATTGCCGCGAGCGTTTCGACGCTCTGCTCGGTTACACTTACAGCGAGCTCAACCTTTGCAATTGACTTTATCGGTCATTATAAAAAAGATATGGCTGAAAAAAAGACTTCGCTTATAATGAAATTATTATGCGCTGTTTTCGTTATAGCGTCATACGCAATCGCTAACTCCGAAACCCCGATTCTTGACATGATGAGCTATTCCTGGGGAATTATTTCGGGCTCGTTCCTCGCGCCCTATGTAATCTCGCTTTACTGGAAGAAGATGAACAGGGCAGGCGCGTGGGCGTCAATCCTCGGCGGCTTCTGTGTCGCGATAGTTCCGGCGGGAAGCAAGATTATATCCTACTTCTCAGAGAATGAAATGATTACAACTCTTTCCACTAAAGGCCCCCTATTCGCGGTAGTGGCGATGCTCGTTTCTCTCGCGCTCGGTTTCATCGTGAGCGCGGCTGTCAAAAACAGCGGCAATAAAGAAAACACAGATTTCTTCTATAACGGCGATGTTCGCAATGCGGTTGCAAAATAAAACAGCAATAGCTTTTGTCAAAAATCGTTACCTGATTTGATAAAAGTGGCAATTGACAAGACCGTTTTGCTGTGATATAATTTACAAAATTGAATGATATGCTTCATAAATGCTGAGATGGGAAGCAGTAACGACCTCAACTGCCTGACAGAGAGTAACCGGTTGCTGAGAGGTGCATAGCAGCGGTCGTGAATTCATCCCGGAGCGGCGCACCGAAAGGCTCTTGCCGAGTAGGCTGCGACGGTTTTGCGCCCGTTAACAGCGCAGGGGTATTCAGCCGCAAGGGGTGTACCTGCAAAGGCATTCGGCGTGAGCCTAATGTAAAAAAAGGTGGTAACACGGGTTTTCAGCTCGTCCTTTAAATTAAAGGGCGAGCTTTTCTGTTTAAAATTTATTATGAAAAGAGATTGAAAAATGCCTATTACGGAATTATTAGAGAATAACGCAAAGCTTTACAAAAACGATGTCAGCCTTGTTGAAATCAACCCCCAGCTTCAGGAAAAAAGCCGCGTGACATGGAAAGAGTACTCGCTTATTGAAGCAAGCACAGTTGATAAAGCCCGCAGCGAGCTTACCTGGGGCGATTTTGATAAAAAAGCCAACCGTTTTGCAAATCTTTTGCTTTCAAGGGGTATTAAAAAAGGCGACAGAGTTGCCATTTTACTTATGAACTGCATTGAATGGCTGCCCATATATTTCGGTATTCTTAAAACAGGCGCGCTTGCCGTGCCGCTCAACTTTCGCTATACGGCAGATGAAATTAAGTATTGTATTGAGCTCTCGGATTCCACAGCGCTTGTTTTCGGTCCGGAATTCATCGGGCGCGTTGAAGAAATCTGCGATAAGATTCCACAGGTTAATCACCTTCTTTATGTGGGTGAGGATTGCCCGACCTTTGCCGAAAGCTACGATAAGCTTGTAACATATTGCTCTACACACTCGCCGGGAATTGTTCTGACAGAGGACGATGACGCCGCTATTTACTTTTCATCAGGCACGACCGGCTTCCCGAAGGCGATTTTGCACGCGCACCGAAGCCTTACGCATTCCTGCCGTGTGGAGCAAGCGCATCACCTGCAAACCAGGGACGATGTTTTTCTTTGCATCCCTCCGCTATATCATACGGGCGCTAAGATGCATTGGTTCGGCAGTCTTATCACAGGCGGCAAGGCGGTTTTACTCAAGGGAACAAAACCCGAGTGGACTCTCAAGGCTGTTTCCGATGAGGGATGCACAATAGTTTGGCTGCTTGTGCCGTGGGCACAGGATATTCTTGACGCTATTGAGCGCGGGGATATAAAGCTTGAGAATTATAACCTTTCACAGTGGCGGCTTATGCATATCGGCGCTCAGCCCGTGCCGCCCAGTCTGATTAAAAGATGGCTTAAATACTTCCCGAATCACAAATATGACACAAACTACGGCTTAAGCGAATCCATAGGGCCGGGCTGTGTGCATTTGGGAATTGAAAACATTCACAAGGTCGGCGCTATCGGCAAAGCAGGCTTCGGCTGGGAAACCAAAATTGTGGGTGAAAACGGCGACGAGGTTGCCGCAGGAGAGGTAGGTGAGCTTGCCGTTCGAGGGGCCGGCGTTATGAAGTGTTATTACAAGGACGCCAAGGCAACAAGCGAAGTACTTCGGGACGGCTGGTTGTTTACCGGCGATATGGCTCGTGAGGATGAGGACGGCTTCATCTTTTTGGTTGACAGAAAGAAGGATGTTATCATTACAGGCGGCGAAAACCTCTATCCCGTTCAGATTGAGGACTTTTTAAGAAGCCACGGCTCAATTAAGGATGTTGCGGTTATCGGTTTGCCTGACACACGCCTTGGCGAAATTGCCGCAGCAATTATAGAGATAAAGGAAGGCTTCACCGCCACAGAAGATGAGATTAATGAATTCTGTCTTGCGCTACCGCGATACAAAAGACCGCACAAAATAATCTTTGCCGAGATACCGAGAAACCCCACAGGCAAAATTGAGAAGCCGAAGCTTCGCAAGATTTATTGCGGCGAAAGCCTTGTGGCAAAGCAGATAGAGATTTAAACGGATAAGGATGGAAAGTTGATATGAGCAAAAAACTATTATTAGGTAATGAAGCGGTTGCAAGGGGACTATATGAGGCGGGCTGCCGCGTAGCGTCAAGCTACCCGGGCACACCCAGCACCGAGGTCACCGAATATGCCGCGAAATATGATGAGATCTACTGCGAATGGGCGCCTAACGAAAAGGTGGCCGCCGAGGTTGCCTATGGAGCGGCGGTTGCCGGAGCGCGCAGCTTTTGCGGGATGAAGCAGGTTGGCCTTAATGTGGCCGCCGACCCGCTGTTTACAGCGTCATACACTGGCGTCAACGGCGGCATGGTTTTGCTTGTAGCAGACGACCCCGGGATGCATTCATCTCAAAATGAGCAGGATTCACGCCACTACGCGGCGGCGTCAAAAACAATGATGCTGGAGCCCTCTGATTCGCAGGAATGTGTCGAATACACTAAGCTTGCATTTGACCTTTCAGAGCGATTTGACAGCCCCATTATCCTTCGCCTCACCACAAGGGTGTCTCACTCAAGGAGCATTGCCACACTTGGTGAAAGAGTAGATAACGGCTTAAAGGATTACGCAAAGAATACGCAGAAATATGTCATGATGCCCGCAAACGCGCGAGGCAGGCATGTTATTGTCGAGAAAAGAGTGCTTGAGCAAACAGATTACGCCGAAAAAGAGGCAATCGAAATAGGTCTTAACAGGGTCGAATATAACGACACCAAAATCGGAGTGATTGCGGCAGGTATATGCTATTCCTACGCGAAAGAGGCGCTTGGCGATAAGGCGTCCTACTTGAAGCTTGGCTGCGTTTATCCGCTGCCCGTTGAGCTTATCAAAGCTTTTGCCGCCAAGTGCGACAAGGTTTATGTAATTGAGGAGCTTGACGATGTTATTGAAACCCATTGCCGCAAAAACGGCATTGAGGTTATCGGCAAGCAAGCGTTTACCCTTCAGGGCGAGTACTCACAAAGCCTTGTCGCAAGGGTGATATTAGGCGAGAATCAGGCAACGCTCAAGGCGGATGTCGAAATTCCGCCGCGCCCGCCCGTGCTCTGCGCAGGCTGCCCGCATAGAGGACTGTTCTACGCGCTTAAGAAGCTCAAGGTTAATGTCAGCGGCGATATCGGCTGCTATACTCTTGGCGCTTCAAAACCGCTGGGAATGATTGACACCGTTTTATGCATGGGAGCCTCCGTTTCGGGGCTTCACGGCAGAAACCTTGCCAGGCCTGACGAAGCAAAAAAGAGCGTTGCCGTTATCGGCGACTCAACCTTTATTCATTCGGGCGTTACAGGGCTTATCAATATCGCTTATAACGCGAGTAACTCGGTTACAATTATTCTTGATAACAGCATCACAGGCATGACCGGTCATCAGCAAAATCCCACAACCGGCTACACTATTAAAGGTGAGCCTGCCGCCGCCGTCAGCCTTGAAAAGCTCGCTAACGCGGTCGGGATAAATAATGTATATGTTGTTGACCCGTATAATCTCAAAGAATGCGAAGACAAAATCGCCGAGGCGCTTTCACTTAACGCTCCCGCGGTGGTTATTTCGCGTCGCCCCTGCGCTCTGCTTAAGTATGTTAAGCACAAGCCCTCGCTTAAGGTGGATAAGGATAAGTGCACCAGCTGCAAAATGTGCATGAGAATCGGTTGCCCGGCTATCAGCATTAAAGACGGCAAGGCAGAGATTGATTTTACACAGTGCGTTGGCTGCGGCGTATGCAGTCAGCTATGCAAATTCGGCGCGATTGTTGAGAAGGAAGGAGCGAGCGCACAATGAATAAAGCGATTATGATAGTCGGCGTTGGCGGCCAGGGCACCTTGCTTGCCAGCAGAATTCTCGGCGCCGCTCTTATTGAGAGCGGCTACGATGTTAAGGTCTCAGAGGTTCACGGCATGAGCCAGCGCGGCGGCTCCGTGGTTACATATGTTAAGTTTGGCGAAAAAGTCAGCTCCCCGATTATCGAGAAGGGCGAGGCGGATATTATCCTTGCCTTTGAGCAGCTTGAGGCCGCTCGTTGGCTTGAATACCTGAAACCAAACGGCAGTATTATTGTGAATGTTCAAAAAATCGACCCAATGAGCGTCGTTACCGGCGAGTTTAACTACCCGGCGAATGCGATTGAATCAATTAAGGCGGCGGGTGCGAATGTCAGGGAGCTTGATGCTCTTGCTCTCGCGGTTAAGGCAGGCAGCCCGAAGGCGGTCAATGTTGTGCTTATCGGCGCAATGGCAAAAAACACAGACCTGAGTGTTGAGGTGTGGAAAAATGCGCTTCGTGAGTGTGTACCGGAGAAATTCCTTGCCCTTAATTTAAATGCATTTGATTTAGGTTATAATATTTAAGGAGTGATTTTTATGGAAAAATATTATAGCGAGGCAGAAACCTACTCAAGAGAAAAGCTTCATGAGCTGCAAAGTGAAAGACTAATTAAAATTGTAAAAAGCTGCTATGAGAATGTGCCCTTCTACAAGGCAAAGTTCGATGAAATCGGTCTTAAGCCCGAAGATATTAAATCAATTGATGATATTACAAAAATCCCCTTCACCGTGAAGCAGGATTTGCGTGATACATATCCGTTCGGGCTGTTTGCCGTTCCTAAGGAGGAGCTCGCAAGAATTCATGCCTCCTCGGGCACAACAGGAAAGCAAACCGTGGTCGGCTACACAAAGGGCGATCTTGACCGCTGGGCAGAATGTACTGCGAGGTCATTGGTTGCCGCGGGCACAACAACAAGCGATTATGTACATATTGCGTATGGCTATGGTCTTTTTACAGGCGGCCTCGGCCTTCATTACGGAGCAGAAAAAATGGGTGCGACCGCCATTCCCGCGTCAGCAGGCAACACAAACCGCCAAATTCAGCTGATTGCGGATTTCGGCGCAAACATTCTTTGCTGCACCCCGTCATATTCGCTGGTTATAGGTGAAACTATGAAGGAGATGGGTGTTAACCCCGCAGATTTGCCGCTTCGCGCGGGCATATTCGGAGCGGAGCCGTGGAGTGAGAATATGCGCAAAGAGATTGAGAAGACACTTTGCATTAAGGCGTATGACATCTATGGCTTGTCTGAAATTGCGGGCCCGGGCGTCGCGTATGAGTGCTCTGAGCAAAGCGGTATGCATGTTTGTGAGGATTACTTCTACCCCGAAGTCATTGACCCGGACACGCTTGAGCCGCTTCCCGAGGGTAGCTTTGGCGAGCTTGTTTTCACCTGTATCGGTAAGGAGGCTCTGCCTCTGCTTCGTTACAGGACAAAGGATATTACAGCCTTGAGCTATGAAAAATGCGCCTGTGGCCGGACTCTTGTAAAAATGCATAAGCCAAAGGGCAGGTCAGATGATATGCTGATTATCCGCGGCGTCAATGTTTTCCCGTCACAGGTTGAGCATGTTATTCTTTCTCTTGGCATGGAGCCGATTTACCAGATTGTAGTTGACAGAGTTAATAATCTTGATATAATGACAGTATGTATAGAAATGTCGCAAGAGTCCTTCTCGGATTCAGTTCGTAAGATTGAATCAATTGAGAAGAGCATAGCGGCATCTATGCAGTCAACCCTCGGGGTATCGGCAAAGGTACGCCTTGTTGAGCCCCATTCGATACCGCGCACACAGGGCAAAGCGATCAGAGTTATAGATAACAGAAAAATTTAAGGGGGTAGGGTTATGTTTATAAAACAGATTTCTGTTTTTGTCAGCAACAAAACCGGCAGACTGGCGGATATTACAGCTGTTCTTGCAAACGAGAATATTGACATCAGGGCTTTATCTGTTGCGGATACCACGGATTTCGGCATACTGCGCCTTATCGTCAGCGACCCCGAAGCCGCCCTCGCGGCATTCAAAAAAGAAGGCATTATGGCATCGGAGACCGATGTTCTCGGTATCGAGGTGCCCGATGTTCCCGGCGGCTTTGCAAAGGCCGTCAAAGCGCTTTCCGATAAAGATATCAACCTCGAATACGCCTACGCTTTTATTACCCCGGGCGGCGACAAAGCCTGCGTTATCATTCGCGTCGAAAAGAATGAGGAGGCAATTGCCGCGCTCGCGGCGGCGGGTGTTGAACTCATTGACGAGGGTAAGGCATTCAAGAAATAAATTAACTTGCGGGTATCACTGCCATCAAGCGGCGATTCCCGCTTTTTCTCTGCTCGCAATGACAGAATTGCGCAGCATAATGTTATGATTTGGAGGAGCTTCATATGGGCATAGCAAAAAACTTGATTTTTATTGCCGTCACCACGCTTGCTGTCAGCTACGGCTGGGGAATGCGAGGCACACTTATCGGCGGTGAAAAGGGCGCAATGCTGCCCGGCGCGCTGCTCGGCATCATGTTCGCGTGGTACACAGGCTCTGATATTGTTTTGAGCAACTACTGGATTTTTGCCGCTGTGGGGCTTATGGCAATGTCTTACGGCGGAATTGAGACCTACGGCGAAACAATAGGAATGGTTTTGCATCGGGATAAGCCCGATTATCGACCTAAAAAAGGTTATTTCGGTCTCGCGTTTAAAGGCTCGCTTTGGTTTTCAATCTGCGCAGGCTTCCTTGGAATTGCGCTCGCCGCGATGACAAGCGAGGTCTATAAATGGTACGACATCGTTATTTTTTGCGCGCTGTTGCCGCTTATTGAAGAAATCGGTTACCGCGTATTTAATCAGCCATACGATGAAAAGAAAAAAATATACCCCAAAATCTTCTTTTCACTTACAAGGCGTGAGGAGTGGGGGCGCAATGCCGCCGTTTTGCTCGCTATGCTGCTCTTTGCGGCAATCCGCGGCGACAATTTCACGCTGATTCTGCTGTTTGGCGGGTTTTTGTCCGGTGGAATCGGATGGGCTGTTGCCATGTGGTTTTACGAGCTTAGTATATTTCCGCGCAAAAATGGCAAATATCTTCTCGGCAAGCTTGTCGAGAATCACTTCGTTGACGGATGGAAGACGATGGAATTCACCCTTGGCGCCATCGGAGGTCTCGGCATTGCCTTGAGCTGCGTAGCCGGCAGAGGCTGGGTTCGCGGCAGATGCGGCATTATCTCCGCGTATGGCGATATATGGGAGCCTTTGCCATGGCTCAAGAATGCTTCGCCGTTCATCGTAGTCGCGCTGATTCTCGGAATAATCGGTATAAACATATATCAGTTTTTTGCCGAAAAGAACGGCAAAGAGGTTAATGAATACCGCTGCGATTTAATCGAGCGTCCGCTTTATAATGTTGTGCCGATGTGCCTGGTGTTGCTTGGCGATTTATTTACCGCTCGCATCATGACCTTCTTTATGCTGTTCTTCGTTTGCGCGGTTAAGTGCGCGTTTGACCGCTTTAAGTGCTTTAAGGCTTTGCCTGTCTGGCAGGTTATTATATCCCTTTCGTGCGTTGCCGTTTTCGCAGGGGATGTTTTGCTCGGTGGCTACAGTATGTGGCAAACATGGCTGATCGCAGGCGCGCCGTATCTGATTGCTGAACTTATGTCGGTGTTTTCACCCGGTAATATGAAAAAAATGCGCAAAGGCAGTGATGAAAAAATTAAGTTTTCCTCATATCTTGGCGGCGGAATGACAGTTTTCCCGTTCTTTATTGCGCAAATTGCAGCTCTTTATATCATTGGATGGATGATTTTTTAAAATAGTTATTTACTTTTCTGCTATAAGGTGTTAAGATGTTAAAGTACTAAAGTGAAAGGAGTGCTTAAATTGAACAGTAAGATTAAAGATGATAATGTAGATTTTCTTTTCAAAGCAGTACTGCAGCTCAAAACTATTGACGAATGTTACGACTTTTTTGATGATTTATGCACCGTGCCCGAGATAAAGGCGATTTCGCAGCGAATCGTTGTTGCGAAAATGCTTCGCGATAAAAAGGTATACAGCGAAATTGTTGAGAGAACAGGCGCGAGTACCGCAACAATCAGCAGGGTCAACCGTTCTTTGCTTTACGGCTGTAAAGGTTACGACAAACTGTTTGAGAGAATGGAAGAAAACGAGTAATGCCCTACGAGACTTTTTCACAATTCTATGATATTTTAACCGATAATGTCGGTTACGAGAAGCGTGCAGATTATTTTTGCTCGCTTCTTTCGCTATGCGGCGTTAATGAGGGAATTCTGCTTGACCTTGCGTGCGGCACGGGCAATATGTCAAACCTTTTTGCTTCGCACGGGTTTGAGGTAATCGGCGTTGATTTAAGTGTAGGTATGCTCTCTCAGGCTCAGCAAAAAAGTCGTGAGCTGGGGCATAATATTCTTTACCTTTGCCAGGATATGCGCGAGCTTGACCTTTACGGCACAGTGGATGCCGCCGTTTGTGTGCTTGACAGTATTAATCACCTTAACGATGAGAAAAGCGTTCAGGCGGCATTTAACAAAGTTTCGCTTTTTATGAATAAGGGCGGAGCTTTTGCATTTGATGTTAATACTATATTTAAGCACAGGGAGGTCCTCGGCAACAACTCATTTATCTATGACTGCGGCGAGGTCTTTTGCGCATGGCAAAACAGCTTTGTTGAAGAAAGTGGCAGCGTCGACATAACGCTTGATTTTTTCAGCGAAGATGAAGATGGAATGTACAGCCGCTCGAGTGAGAGCTTTCGCGAGAGGGCATATCCCCTTAATGATATAGCTCTCTGGCTCGAAACAGCCGGCTTTGAGGTTATCGGAGTATATGATGATATGACTATGGAGCGCGCTGACGAAAAAAGCGAAAGGGCAACATTTTTAGCAAAGAAAAAATAAAGGATATTTAATTATGGGTAAGCTAATCAGAATGATTTCAACAGATGGAACGCTGACCGTTATGGCGGCGGATACCACCGATATTGTAAATAAAGCGGAAAGTATTCATAAAACAAGCGCTGTCGTTTCGGCCGCTCTTGGTAGGCTGTTAACCGCGGCAAGCTTTATGGGCGCCGCGATTAAGCAGGCGAATGGCAGCGTAACATTGAGAATTAACGGCTCAGGCCCCGCGGGCTCGGTGATTGCCGTTGCCGACAGCTTTGGCAATGTTCGCGGCTACGCTGCAAATCCCGTTGTAGAAATCCCTCTTAATTCAAAGGGCAAGCTTGATGTGGGCGGCGCGGTCGGCAGGGACGGAACTCTCACCGTTATGCGTGACCTCGGCTTTGGCGAGCCTTATATTGGGCAGGTACCGATTGTATCGGGCGAAATCGCCGAGGATATAACAAGCTATTACGCAATCAGCGAGCAGGTTCCCACCGTTTGCGCTCTTGGCGTGCTGGTCAACACCGACCTTTCAATCAAGGCGGCGGGCGGTTTTATTATTCAGCTGCTGCCGACAGCCGAGGCGGATACCATAGATGCCGTTGAAGCCGCGATTGAAGGCGTTGAGAGCGTGACGCAAATGCTTGACAAGGGTATGACACCCGCTGAGATATGCAGGCATGTTTTAAGCGGCTTTGAGCTTGAGGAGCTTGACGGGGGAGAGATAGAGTATAAATGCCCCTGCTCGCGTGAGAGAGTATCAGCCGCGCTTGTGAGCCTCGGAAGGCATGAGCTTGAAGAGCTCGCGCAAGAACCCGAAACAGAGATTAGCTGCCAATTCTGCCCCGAAAAGTATGTTTTTACAAGCGATGACATCAATAAGCTGATAAAGACAGCAGAATAAAAATTGCGGCGCTCAATTAACTGATTGAGCGCCGCTTTATTATCAAGTTATTCGTTTGGTTCGGGTGAATTTTGCTTTGATTTCTCAAACATCCATTCATCCCAAGGCTCGTTTTTGAAGAACGCCGCGTGCATACCATGCCCGTGCTTGTCATTCCTTGTCAGGCGCACATCCGCGCCGATTGCCTTAAGCTTTTCATATAAAGGCTCGTTGTATTTCGCTTCAATATTACTGCAGGCAAACCACAGCGGTGTTTTCGCGATTTCCTCAAGTGAAATGTCATCAAAAGGCAGGTGGTATTTGTCTGTACCAAACTTGTATGACACTATCTGCTCATTACCCTCAAGGTAAACCCAGCCGACCGTCGGCACCGCGGCGGCATAGCGCTCAGGATGGCGGAAGGCCTCATAAATGACGCCGTAGCCGCCGTAGGATACTCCTGCAAGGTATATGCGCGAGAAATCAATATTGCTGCTCTTGCGGTTAAGCGCGTTAATTAAGTCCCAAAGCATCTGTGAATGCTCGTCAGTGTTGTATGCTTCGTCACTGCCAAGCTGAGGGGCGATGATATAGCAGTCTCTGTTTGCCTTCTTTAAGCGATTATAGAGATTCTTAACCTCCCACATCTGCTTAATGTTGTCAAACCCGATTGCGCCCGTGCCGTGTAAAAAAAGTATTACCGGCTTTTTATCGCCGCCTTTAGGCACATGCAGGCGAAAACGGTAGCACTTGCCATCAGAGTTATGATGGAATTTCAGCATTAGGAATGACGGGAAAATCAGCGCCTTGCGGCTGCGCAGAATTACATCGTTAATGAGAGCCGACACCTGCAGCTTGTCGCGTTCGCGCTTACCATAGGAGCGGACAAATTTTCTGACGCTTCGGTCAAATGAACGCTTAAACCTGCGAAAGGTGAAGGGCTTTTCATTGACAAATACTCTGCTTAATCCGTCTTTGTTAAGAGCATATATATTACCGTCTCGACCTGCCAAGCTATACATCTGAACGCCCGAAAGGTTAAGGCTTTCCTTGAGAAAATCGACGCCCTCATCGGAGCATTCAAACAGCGCGTATGTACGCTTGTCGTTACCGCCTGCTCGCAAAGGCTTGAATAATTTGGATGTGCATATTAATTCCCATTCGCTTCGGTCAGAATCAGAAGAAATTAAATAGTTACTCATAAAATCAGTCCTTATTCAGTCTGATAAAATAATATCACAATGAATAGCAAAAAGCAAATGCGAAACGTCGAGCAATTAAGCGCGGCGTTTTAAAGGTCGGTTTATTCAGCTGATTATTGAATTAAATAAGATTATCCAATATATAGAAATTCTATAAAATAGATCTCTAACTGCATAGGGGAAATTAATTAAAGTTGCAGCTATGCTCAGAGTGTAGGGGCTTTGATTAGTAAGACAATCTATTCCATATTCATAAGCATAATCGGATACATAAGAACTGTCGGAGTCAATCGCAATAGTGATTTGAGAATCATAAAAGGCATCTACGCCGATATCCGTAACGTCACCTGGAATATAGATAACACCGTATCCGTTTGTATAAGCAAACGCTTCATTGCCTATTATTGTAACGCTTTCGGGCAAAATGAGAGTATTGGGTAACCTTGAGCCTACAAAGGCATCGTCTGCGATTAAGCGTGTGCCTTCAGGGACCGTTAACTTATTAATTCTTGTTCCATAAGGTAAATCTGCCGACAGAAGGCAATTATCAAGATACAGCACATTATCTGTCCAGTTTGCGCTGTCGTTGTAGTATCCGCAATAATAAAATGCATTATAGCCGATTTTTGTAACACTTTCGGGGATTGTTATATCAATGAGATTCTCTGCTTCCACAAATGCATACTCACCGACACTGATAACGGTTGAGGGAATCGCGTATGATGTGCTTAAGCTTCCTAAAGGATATAATATAAGTAAAGTCTTATCTTTATTAAACAGCACCCCCGAGGCATCGCTTGAGTAGTATCCATTCTCTGCGGCAACGTTAAAGCTCTTTAAACTGTAGCAGCCATCAAAAGCGCCTTCACCGATATATTCGACAGAGGCGGGGATATTAACAATTTCAAGCGAGGAGCAGGAACTAAAAGCATAATCGCCGATAGTAATAACGGTTGAGGGAATTGTAATATTTTGTAAGCTCTCGCACCAGAAAGCCAGGGAGTCAGCAATTACGGTTGTTCCGTCGGCAATTACTAGTTGAGCATTATTAACCGACTCGTCACAATTGTAGTCTACTAAGCAGCTGCCGACATAAAGTGCGCCGTTATCCCAGTTTGCTTCATCGTTAAATAACGCCGTGTTATAGAATGCATCGTAGCCGACTCTCGTTACGCTCGAAGGAAGTGTAATATTCGTAAGAGCGGTGCAGCTATAAAAAGCACCTTCACCAACGTATTCAAGCTTGCTACCGTTGGCAAAGCTTACGCTTGTCAACGAGGTACACATATTAAACGCATATGAATCAATTAATTCAACACTTGCCGGTATTGTGACACTTGTGAGTGCGGCGCAGTAGCTAAACGCATCTGGACTAATGTTTTTGACGCCTTCTGTAATAGTCACCGTTTTAATCTTATTGCAATATTCGTACCACGGTGCTTCATCATAATCGTCATAATATTGATCGTCAAATGTGGCCATATCACCCGAGCCGGATATGGTAAGAGCCTTTGTTTCGTTATCGTAGCTCCAGGTGACATTCCATCCGCAGTATCCGTTAAAAACCGCCGCGCTAGCCTGGGTGGAAAAATCAATGCCGAGAATCGGCGCCGCACCGAGCACCATAACAAACACAAGGAATATTGCCGTTGCTTTTTTTAATAATTTCATGACTAAACCCTACCTTTTATTTTTTTATCAGCAGAAGCTGAAAAACCCTAAAACAGCCTGAATAACTCTTTCAAAAAAGCCCGCCGGCTCATCTTCTATTTCACCAAAGGAGTTATCAAAATCGTAGGAGTCTCCTAAACCTGAAAGACTAATATACCCGAGCGGAAGCTCAAACAGGCTTTCGTCAACAGTGCCGGATATGGATTTAATAATCATAATAGTTGAAGTATCAGTTTCAGGGTCATAGGTTTCAATTCTGGTCAAATCACCGTTATTAAGGTAATAATATTTTACTGTTTCTCCGTCAATTTCATATGTCTCACATATATACGCAGCGCCATCTACAGTCATCATGGCTGAACTGACAAGAGTTGCATCGTTAACGGTACTTGAAAGGTCAGGCATAAGCTCTCCTATGAAGTCCTCATCAACTTCGGTATACGCTCGCATTGAGGGGATTACAAAATAGGCTTTACTGCCGTTATATCTATACTGAATCTCAATGGCTGTTCCGCCATTGTCCATAGTCGCTGAAACATAAGCCTTGTCGCCGCTGGCAGCAATAATACCAGGATCAACAGTTGTTGAACCGTTCGCATCAGTGGTTTTCAGAGTGAATTCCAAGGTATATACGCCGCTGTCTATGATTTCCTCAAAGCTTCTGTTGTCTTCAACCTGAGTGGGCGGAACAGTGTCTTTGCCGAAAATAACCTCGGGATTGCCGCCGAAAGCAACGATAATCGAGCAGATGATTGCAAGGAAAAACGATGAGATTTTTGTTAACAATATCATGCTTATATTCCTCCCAAATTACTAATAAATATATTAACACCATTTTTCCAAATTGTAAAGTCGAATTTAAAAAATGATGTGATAATAAAATTCATTTAATTACCTACTTAAATAATATCTAATAGTTCCCAAAAGACAACTCGCAAACACCTTAAGATTTATTAAATATATCTTAAGATGACAAAAAACTGGCAGTAATTATAAACAATGTGAGAAGAAGTAAAAAAAGTTTTTTTCAGGTGTTGACAGAATGAGAAATTTATAGTATATTATATCTCGCCGCCAAAAAGCGGCGACCAATGTGGGAGCATAGCTCAGCTGGGAGAGCATCTGCCTTACAAGCAGAGGGTCACAGGTTCGAGCCCTGTTGTTCCCACCACTTGGCCCGGTAGTTCAGCTGGTTAGAACGCTAGCCTGTCACGCTAGAGGTCGACG
>CAYUXK010000036.1:0-20486 GCA_964448835.1 uncultured Clostridium sp.
ACATCCTGGGGCTGTATTCGGTCCCAAGGGTTCGGCTGTTCGCCGATTAAAGTGGTACGCGAGCTGGGTTCAGAACGTCGTGAGACAGTTCGGTCCCTATCTGTCGTGGGCGCAGGATATTTGAGGAGCGCTGTCCTTAGTACGAGAGGACCGGGATGGACGCACCGCTGGTGCATCGGTTGTTACGCCAGTAGCATAGCCGAGCAGCTAAGTGCGGAATGGATAAACGCTGAAAGCATCTAAGCGTGAAGCCACCTCCAAGATAAGATATCCCATAGCGTAAGCTAGTAAGACCCCTTGTAGACTACAAGGTTGATAGGCTGTAGGTGTACGCACAGCGATGTGTTTAGCTTGACAGTACTAATAGGTCGAGGGCTTGACCTTTGTATGGGTCTCTGGTTCGATTCTTTTCTTTGTTCAGTTTTGAGGGTGCGAGCACCTGAGAATCCCACAGATTAACTTCTGTGGGATTTTTTATTGCTCTGTAACCGCTTGACTATAATAACTGCGTTGTGTTATCATCTTATTGGGTAAGATATTCGCTGCTTGATAACTCGGGAAAGTTGATGGATTTTTCATTTACAGGTTTATAACCGGGTTACACCGGCACTGATCGTTGGATTTTTACTTGTTTTTTGATAATTTTTGGAGGGTGTACATATGACAATTGAAAAATTGAAGGAGATACTTAACGCCGATGTGCTCTGCGGCAAAAATTTAGCGCAGCGCGAGGTTTTTTCAGCCTGCGGCAGCGATATGATGAGCGATGTTCTCGCTTTTGTCAAGGAACAGGCGGTTATGCTCACGGGGCTTGTGAACCCTCAAGTGGTTCGCACGGCGGAAATGATGGATATGAAATGCATCGTTTTTGTTCGCGGCAAGCAGCCCGGTGATGACATTATTGAGCTTTCTGACAGCATAGATGTTATAATGTTAAAAACCGATTTACCGATGTTTACCGCCTGCGGGCTGCTCTATGAATATGGCCTGCGGGGAGGTAAGAGCTGATGAAACCGATAAACCTGCACTATGTGGTCGACGCAGACGATTTCACCCGCGCGGGTGAAGCGTCAAGCGATGTTAAGCGTATCCTTAAGGAGCTCGGATTCAGCGCAGAAACGGCGCGTAATGTTGCAATAGCAATGTATGAGGGCGAAATCAACATGGTTATTCACGCCCACGGCGGTGAAATTGATGTAGAGATTACCTCTGACTGCGTTTCTTTTGTGCTGTCCGATAAAGGTCCCGGTATTGCGGATGTTTCTTTGGCAATGCAGGAGGGATATTCAACAGCACCCGACAGAGTCAGAGCGCTCGGCTTCGGCGCCGGTATGGGATTGCCTAACATCAAAAAATACTCTGATGAGATGATAATATCGAGCAAGCTCGGCGAAGGAACCGTTATTTCGATAAAAGTATATAACAAATTAGGAAATTAGGGATTAATATGCAGACTTTCTTTCATTCCGTGCGTCTTGATGAGGAAAAATGCAAGGGCTGCACGAATTGTATAAAGCGATGCCCGACTCAGGCAATCCGTGTGAGAAACGGCAAGGCGGTTATAACTGCCGAACTATGCATTGACTGCGGTGAATGCATCAAAATCTGTCCCCATCATGCAAAATATGCTGAATGGGACCCCATTGAAAGAATGAACGATTTCAAGTACAGGGTGGCTCTTCCCGCCCCGACTCTTTATGGGCAGTTTAACAACCTTGACGACAGCAACTATGTGCTTACCGCCCTTAAAGAGATGGGCTTTGATGACATTTTTGAGGTTTCAAAGGCCGCGGAGCTTATAAGTGACGCGACGCGAAGGCTTATGGAAAAGGGCGAGCTGAAAACGCCAATAATTTCATCGGCCTGCCCTGCGATTATACGCCTTATCAGGGTTGGCTTTCCAAGGTTATTACCCAATGTTTTGCCGCTTATTTCACCCATGGAGCACGCGGCAAGACTCGCGCGCGAGAAGGCGATTAAGGATACCGGCTTGCCGAGCGAGGACATAGGAATATTCTTCATAACTCCGTGCCCGGCAAAAATTACGGCAATTCGCCAGCCTATCACTATTGACAAATCAAATGTTGACTGCGCGCTCGCAATAAAAGATGTTTACCCTGCGTTACTTAAAAACATGAATAAGCTCGACACGACTCAAAGCCTTGCCTCTTCCGGAATTATCGGAGTCAGCTGGGCATCAAGCAACGGTGAGGCTTCCGCGCTTTTGCGCGACAATTATCTTGCCGCTGACGGCATGGAAAATGTTATGAATGTGCTTGAGGAGCTTGAGGACGATAAGCTTGATTACCTTGATTTTGTTGAGCTCAACGCCTGTACGGGCGGCTGTGTGGGCGGTGTTCTTTCGGCCGCGAATCCGTATATAGCGAAGGCAAGACTGCAAAGACTGCGCAAGTATCTGCCCGTTTCGTGCAATCATCTTGACGAAAAAGGCGTCACCGGCTCTATGAGCTGGGACAAGCCGATTGTGGAGCTGCCTGTGCTCAAGCTTGCGGACAATGTTCTTGACGCGATGCATAAAATGAACGCGATTACAGATATTTGCTCGCGTTTGCCGGGTCTTGACTGCGGTACCTGCGGCGCGCCGAGCTGCCGTGCGCTTGCGGAGGACATTGTCAGAGGATACGCGCTCGAGCAGGACTGTGTTTTCAGACTGCGTGAAGAGCTCAATGAGCACGAAATGGAATACCTGCCGCTGCCGTTCAGAAAAAAAGTTGACGGAAAGGAAGACCAAGATGAATAAAGCCGATGTTTCACTGCTTTGCAAGGAGCTGAACGCGAAATTCTTGTGCGCGGCCGATGCCTCGCGCGAGGTTACGGGCTGCTATTGCGGCGATTTGCTCAGCTGGGTTATGGCGCGCGCCCGCGGCGGCGACGCGTGGCTGACGGTTATGGGCAATGTTAACGCTGTCGGTGTCGCGGCTCTTGCCGACGCGGCGTGTATCATTTTGACCGAGGACGCTTCTCTTGATGATGAGGCGCTGAAAAGGGCAGAAGTAAACTCCGTTAATATTCTTCAAACCTCGCTCAATACATATGATGCCGCGAAAGTAATTTCAAAGCTGTTATGAAATATAAGTACGATTTTCACATTCACTCATGCCTTTCGCCTTGCGGTGATGCTCAGATGACACCCGCGAATATCGTCAATATGGCAAAGCTGCTTGAGCTTGATATAATTGCCCTCACCGACCATAACTCCTGCCTGAATTGCCCCGCCGCGGTAAGCCTCGGGGAAAATGCGGGAATCATTGTTGTGCCCGGAATGGAGCTTTGCACAGCGGAGGAGGTGCATATTGTGTGCCTGTTTGCCGATGTTGATAACGCGCTCGGATTTTCCGAATATGTTGAAAAACATTCAATGATTGTTAAGAATAAGGCTGGAATATTCGGCAATCAAACCGTAATGAATGAAAATGATGAGCCGGTTCGTGAGTATGAAAATCTGCTTATAACAGCAAGCGACATTACTGTGGATAATGTCAAAGCGAAGGTATCGGCCTTCGGCGGCGTGTGCTACCCGGCTCATATTGATCGGGGCGCTTACAGCATTATTTCTAACCTCGGCGCGATTACACGCGAAATGGGATTCGCCTGTGCTGAAATATCGGATAATGGTGTTTATGATAAGCTTGCGGCAGATTTTCCTGTGTTGGAGCAAATGCAGATTATCCGTTCATCCGACGCTCACCGCCTTGAGGCTCTTTGCCGCGACGCTCATTTAATTGAGCTTAAAAACCCATCCGCTCAGTCCGTTATAGAATTTTTTGAGAATGCTGAAAAAAGCCGGTGCTAATAGCGGCTTTTTAGTTAATAATTTGCTCGAAAAACCTCGCATTTTGTATGATTGCACATGGACTTTTTGTGTAAGGCCATGTTATAATTACATTGTTTGAGCTAATGCAAACACTGTTTGCAAAATTTACATTTTTATTAGGAGGAAAGCTGAATGCTTAAAAAAATCAGCAAAATTCCGTTCAGCGGTACACCGGAGCAGCAAGCGCAGCTTAATGCGGTAATCAACGAATGCAAGAATGACAAAAGCTTGCTTATGCATGTAATGCAGAAGGCGCAGTTGATTTACGGTTATCTGCCTTTCGAGGTTCAGGTTATGATAGCGGACGGAATGGATATCCCGCTCGAAAAGGTATACGGCGTTTCAACATTCTACGCGCAGTTTGCCCTTTCACCCAAAGGAACATACAATGTTTCGGTGTGTCTTGGTACGGCATGCTATGTAAAGGGCTCTCAGCAGGTGCTCGATAAAATATGTGAAATTCTCAAGATTCAGCCCGGTGAATGTACACCTGACAGCAAATTTTCAATTGAAGCCTGCCGCTGCATAGGAGCCTGCGGCCTCGCGCCCGTCATGATGATTAACGATGATGTTTACGGCAGACTTACGCCGGGTGAGGTTGAGGGCATACTTGAAAAGTACTTGAATAAATAAGCTATGCGTGAATTGTCACTCAACATTCTTGATATAGCCCAGAATTCTATTTCCGCGGGAGCTACTCTTATCGAAATCGCTGTGGATGAGCGCGCGAGCAGCAACCTTGTTATTACAATCACTGATAACGGCTGCGGAATGGACAGCGAAAAGCTTGCAAGGGTTCAGGACCCGTTTTATACCACGCGCACGACAAGAAAGGTCGGTATGGGAATACCTCTTTTTAAAATGTCCGCGGAAATGACGGGCGGCAGTTTCTCAATAGAATCGGAACCCGGCAAAGGTACTCGCATTGAAGCGCGATATATTACAAGCAGCATTGATTTCACACCGGTTGGCGATGTCGGCTCAACGATAGTTTTGCTGATAACGATGAATACTGACAGGGATTTTGTTTACCGCAGAAGCGTAAACGGCAAAAGCTTTGAGCTTGACACGCGAGAAGTGAAAGAAACCCTCGGCGATGTCCCGATTAGTGAGCCGGATGTTGTTGAATGGCTGCGCGAATATATTGCTGAGCAAACTGAAATAATTAGCGGAGGTATTAATTAAATGAAAACTTTAGCTGAGCTTAATGCAATTAGAGATAAAGCAAAAGAAAAAATGACCGTTCGTGATGATAACAGTAAAATAACAAGAGTAGTTGTCGGCATGGCAACCTGCGGTATCGCGGCGGGCGCAAGGCCCGTACTTAACGCGCTGATGGATGAAGTTTCGCGCAGAGAGCTTAAAAACATCACTGTTTCGCAGACAGGCTGCATCGGTATGTGCCAGTATGAGCCGATAGTTGAGGTTCTTGAGCCGGATAAAGAAAAGGTTACCTATGTTAAAGTGAAACCCGAGCAAATTGCCAGAATAGTAAGCGAACACCTCGTAAACGGCAATCCCGTGGTTGAGTTTACCGTTGGAGCTATTGCTAAATAAGAAGGAGGATTAACCGAATGTATCGTTCCCACATACTTGTTTGCGGCGGAACCGGCTGCACCTCCTCCCACAGCGAGGAGATTATTAAAGCCCTCAACGCAAAGCTTGAAGAAAAAGGTCTTGACAGAGAAATTCTCGTTGTCAGAACCGGCTGCTTTGGTTTATGCGCGCAAGGCCCCATCATGGTTGTTTATCCCGAGGGCGCTTTCTACGGTAATGTCAAGGTTTCGGATGTCGACGAAATCGTTGACGAGCATCTCATTAAGGGCAGAATTGTTAAAAGGATGCTTCTGACCGATGATACCGTTAGTGGCGCCGCGAGTTCATTAAAAGACACAGATTTTTATAAAAAACAAAAGAGGCTTGCGCTTCGCAACTGCGGTATCATTGACCCCGAGAGCATTGATGAATACATAGCTGTTGACGGCTACCAGGCGCTTGCGAAATGCCTGACCGAGCTTAAACCCGCTGAAGTTATTCAGATAGTTAAGGATTCAGGCCTTCGCGGCAGAGGCGGCGGCGGATTCTCCACAGGTCTTAAATGGAGCTTCACGGCGGCAAACGCTGCCGACCAGAAATATGTTGTTTGTAACGCAGACGAGGGCGACCCCGGAGCGTTTATGGACAGAAGCGTGCTTGAGGGCGACCCGCATGCAATAGTTGAGGCAATGACAATCTGCGGCTATGCCACAGGCGCAACCGAGGGTTACATCTATGTTCGCGCGGAGTACCCGATAGCTGTAAAACGCCTTGAAATGGCTATTGCTCAGGCTAAGGAATACGGGCTTCTCGGCAAAAACATCTTTGATTCAGGCTTTGACTTTGATCTCCATATTCGTCTTGGCGCGGGAGCTTTTGTATGCGGCGAGGAAACCGCTCTTATGACCTCCATCGAGGGCAACAGAGGCGAGCCGCGTCCCCGTCCTCCCTATCCTGCGGTCAGAGGTCTTTTCAACAAGCCTACAACCGAAAACAATGTTGAAACCTTTGCGAATATTCCTCAGATTATTCTTCACGGAGCTGCTGAATTCGCTTCAATGGGCACAGAGCGCTCAAAGGGTACCAAGGTTTTTGCGCTTGGCGGCAAAATCAACAACACGGGCCTTGTTGAGATTCCCATGGGCACCACCCTTCGTGAAATTATCGAAGAAATCGGCGGCGGCATTCCCAACGGCAAAAAGTTCAAGGCTGCTCAAACCGGCGGACCTTCAGGCGGATGTATCCCGGCGAGCCTAATCGATACCGAAATCGATTACGATAACCTCACAGCCATCGGCTGCATGATGGGCTCGGGCGGACTTATAGTTATGGACAATGAAACCTGCATGGTTGATATTGCCAAATTCTTCCTCAGATTCACCGTTGATGAATCCTGCGGCAAATGCTCACCATGCCGTATCGGCACAATGAGAATGCTTGAAATCCTTGAAAAAATCACTGACGGCAAAGGCACAATGCAGGATATTGATAAATTAGAGGAGCTTGCATATCATATTAAACAGAATTCACTTTGCGGACTCGGGCAGACTGCTCCGAACCCCGTGCTTGCTACTCTCAAGTTCTTCCGTGACGAATATATTGCTCACGTTGTTGATAAAAAATGCCCCGCAGGCGTCTGCAAGTCTTTGCTCAGCTACACTATCGACCCGGCTAAATGCACAGGCTGCACGCTCTGCTCTCGTAAGTGCCCCGTTGGCGCCATCACGGGCACCGTCAAGAACCCGCACACAATTGACAGCAAAAAATGCATCAAGTGCGGCGTTTGCATGGATAACTGTAAGTTCGGCGCAATTTCAAAGGGTTAAAGGAGGCTATAAATAATGGAAATGGTAAACATTAAAATTAACGGTATGCCTCTGAGCGTACCCAAGGGTATATCCATTCTTGAGGCGGCAAGATTCGCGGGCGTTGAGATTCCTACGCTCTGCTTCCTTAAGAAGATTAACGAAATAGGCGCTTGCCGTATCTGCATGGTTGAGGTTAAGGGCGCTCGTTCGCTTGTGACCGCTTGCGTGTTCCCCGTCAACGAGGGCATGGAGGTTTTTACAAACACAGAGAAGGTAAGGCTCAGCCGCAAGCTTACGCTTGAGCTTATTCTGTCAACTCACCGCAAAGAATGCCTTTCCTGCTCACGCAGCGGTAACTGCGAGCTCCAGAGGCTCTGCAAGGAATTCGGCGTTGATAATGAGGATTATTTCAAGGGAGCAATCCCCGAATATGAGTTTGACGATTCCGCCGCGCATATGATCAGAGATAACAGCAAGTGCATCCTTTGCCGCCGCTGTGTTGCTGCCTGCAATATGCAGACTGTTTCAGTTATCGGAGCGAACGCGAGAGGCTTCGACACCCATATCAGCTCTGCTTTCGATAAAGACCTTGCCGATGTTTCATGCGTATCCTGCGGTCAGTGCATTGTTAATTGCCCCACAGGCGCTCTGCTTGAGAAGGATGACACCGATAAGGTGCTTGAGGCTATCAATGACCCCGATAAGTATGTTGTTGTTCACACCGCGCCTTCAATCAGAGTTACTCTGGGCGAAGCGTTCGGTATGCACCTTGGCACAAACGTTCAGGGCAAAATGGTTGCGGCTCTGCGCCGCCTCGGCTTTGACAAGGTTTTTGACACCAATGTTACCGCCGATCTGACCATTATGGAAGAGGCGTATGAGCTGTTAGGCAGAATCAAAAACGGCGGCACGCTGCCGATGATTACCTCATGCTCACCCGGCTGGATTAAGTATTGCGAGCATTACTATCCCACGGAGCTTGACCATCTTTCATCCTGCAAATCCCCGCAGCAGATGTTTGGCGCAGTTATTAAAACATGGTATGCCAAGAAGTTTAACCTTGACCCGTCAAAGATTGTCGTTGTCGGCATTATGCCCTGCACAGCCAAAAAGTTCGAAACCAAGCGTGACGGTCAGGCGGCTTCGGGCTATCCCGATGTTGACTATGCGCTTACGACTCGCGAGCTCGCGAGAATGATTGAGTCCGCCGGCATCTACTTCCCGAAGCTTCCCGATGAGGAATTTGATAATCCTCTTGGCGACGGATCAGGCGCGGGCGCGATTTTCGGCGCAACGGGCGGAGTCATGGAAGCCGCACTGAGAACCGCTGTCGAGGCACTTACCGGCGAAGAGCTCAAAGCCCTTGAGTTTAAAGAGGTTCGCGGCACTCAGGGAATTAAAGAGGCAACTTATAACGTGGCCGGGTTAGACATTAAGGTTGCGGCGGCCAGCGGGCTTGCCAACGCTCACGAGATAATGGAGAAAGTCAAGAACGGCACTGCCGATTATCATTTTATCGAAATTATGTGCTGCCCCGGCGGCTGTGTTAACGGCGGCGGTCAGCCCATTCAGCACGCTGTTGTGCACAACTTCCTTGACCTTCAGGGTATCAGAGCGGCGGCGCTCTATGAGCAGGATAATAGCCTTTCTCTCAGGAAGTCGCACGAGAGTGAGATTGTAAAGAGACTTTACAAGGAATACTTTGGCGAGCCTAACAGCCACATTGCTCACGAAGTTCTTCATACTCATTACACACCCAGACCGAAATACAAATAAAATACGATTCAGAGAACCCGCTGCAGGCGCAACGGGTTCTCTTTTTTTTGCATAATTTTGAAATTCTTTGTTTTATCTGCTTGACATATTGGCTTTACTTTTATATAGTAGAAACATATTTAAATATAGCAGGCATATTAATGAGCGCGCAGTAAGTATCAAAAGCCCTACAGCGGCAAAAAGGATAAACTTATGAAAAGAATTATTTTAATTATAATGTTAATTTTAGCGGCAACGGTTCTTTGCCTGACATTCGCCTCCTGCGGCGCAACGAGCACGGGCGAGGGTTCTGTATCGCGCACCGATGTCCCCACGAACTACCAGGAATCTCTTTGGAACAAAAAGGTTGAGGAGATTGGGGTAACGGTTGAGAACAAAAAAATCGTCTGCTACCACGGCGAGGACGAGTATCTCGAGTTTTTGACCGCCACCTACGAGAACGGGAAACGAGTGAGCGAGCAAGTCTGCAGAATCTACTACGATAAGTGGTGGTATGAGAACAAAGGCAAGCCTGAGCTCAAGGATAAGGAAGGCTTTGTCTGTGATGATGAAGTGTTATATGTCGAGTACAAATCCTCACTTTTTGAGGGAGCAACCTATGCCGAGGACTTAAAAGCCGCAGCCGAAGAGCTTACCGACAGATACACCATTAAATATTAAAAAAATCAGCGGAATGATTATCATTCCGCTGTTATTTTTTAATTTTGCTCCAGTATTCCCTGGCGGCCTGCTCAAGCTTGTTATCGCCGTATTCGTAATATACGGTATCCTTGAGCGAGTCGGGCAGATATTGCTGCTTAACCCAGTGAGAGGGGAAGGAATGAGCATATTTATAGAACTGACCTTTATTTGGGTTATCCTCACCGTCAAAGTGCTTGTTTTGCAGTTGACGGGGAACAGCGCCGCCCTTGCCCTTTTGGATATCATCAATTGCCGCGTTGACAGCGCTGTAGCCGCTGTTTGATTTCGGGGAGGTACATACAAGTATAACCGCGTCCGCAAGCGGAATCCGCGCCTCAGGCAGACCGAGCATCATAGCCGTATCCACCGCCGCCTTGACAATTGGGATAATCTGAGGGTAGGCAAGCCCCACATCCTCCGCCGCGCAAACCATCAGTCGCCTGCACGCCGAGGGCAGGTCGCCCGCCTCGAGCAGCCGAGCGAGGTAATGAATTGCGGCATCGGCATCTGAGCCGCGCATGGATTTTTGATAGGCTGAGATGATATCGTAATGCTCATCGCCGTCGCGATCATAGCGCATGGCGCTTTTTTGGGTAAGGCTCTTTGCCGCCTCAAGAGATATTAGCTTTGAGGTACCGTCTTGAGGAGCGGAGAGAACGCAAAGCTCAACCGCGTTCATCGCCTTTCGTACATCGCCGCCGCAGGCAGTCGAAATGTATTCTTCAACGCCCTTTTCAATTGTGTATTCCTCGTTTCGCTCGCGGCTTAGATAATCAAAAGCCCGTGTAACCGCTTTTTCGATTTCGCCCGCCTCAACGCTCTTGAATTCAAACACGGTTGAGCGGCTGAGGATGGCGTTATACACATAGAAATACGGGTTCTCGGTAGTGGAGGCTATCAGAGTGATAGCTCCGTTCTCAATGTATTCAAGCAAGGTCTGCTGCTGCTTTTTATTAAAATACTGAATTTCATCAAGGTAAAGAAGTATGCCGTTTGGCGCGATAAATGTATCAAGCTTCGCCACAACATCTTTAATATCGGCTGTGCCCGCCGTGGTGCCGTTAAGCTTAACCAAATGGCGGTCTGTAGTTTTAGCTATGATGCCCGCGAGCGTGGTTTTGCCGATGCCTGACGGACCGTAGAACACCATATTGGGCAGCTCGCCCGAGGCTATGATGTTGCGAAGCGGCATTCCCTCGCCAAGGAGATGCTGCTGCCCCACTATTTCGTCAATATTTGTCGGCCGAAGCCTTTCCGCAAGCGGAGCTGACACACCGTTCACCTCAATTCAAAGCTGGCGTTATTGTTTTTGAACAACAGAATCAGAAAGTCTGCGCAATTGTATGTACCGGTAAAACCCAAGCTTTATTAGTTGCCTGTCACATTACCGACAAAATCTATAATGCCCCTTATTCAATCACCGCGAGAACATCATCGGTATTAACAACCGAGCCCTTTTGAACAAGCAGCTGAGAAAGCTTGCCGTCCTTGGGGGCTACAATTTCATTTTCCATCTTCATTGCTTCAAGAATCAGCAAAACATCCCCGCTTTTTACTGCGGAGCCGACGCTGAAGTTTACGCTCAGGACATTGCCGGGCATGGGAGCATTGACTACGGTACCCGCGCCGATTTGAGCGCTTGGGGCTGCCGCGGGAGCGGCAACGGGAGCAGGAGCGGCAACGGGAGCAGGAGTAGCGACAGTAGCGGCAGGGGCATCAGTAATGCTTGTAATTACCGCGTCGGTTTTTTCCACATCAACCTCATAGTTTTTGCCGTTTAAAGTGACAACATATTTCATGGCAGGTCATCAATCCTCTTAATAGATTTGAAATTGAGTCTGTTAAGCTCAACACCGCTGTAATCACCGACAATTGCCATTATGACCGCGGCGGTAGGTTCGTCAGTATCAATTAGGGTTAAGCTGCCCTGCGAAAGGGTGTCGGGCAGGGGAACGCCAACCCGGGTAGGCGTCTGCATAGTCGGCGCTTCAATGGTCGGCACCTCCGGAGCCGCGGCGGTAACAGGCGCTCCATTGGCAAGATTACTCTTGGCCGTCCTCACAAAGCGAGAGATGAGAAAGATGAAAAGCATCACTACCGCCAGCCCCGCCAGCGCGGCTAACACTGCGTTAGGCGTGGACAAATCTTGACCTGCAAGCATCGTTTATCTCCTTAATCGATTTTTCTGATTGTATAATTAAAGGTGCGTTTCTTAAGCTCATCACGCTTATTGAAATACTCCTCGGCCTGCGCAGGGAAAGCAATGTATGACAAAACATCCTCATCGCAGGTGGCCCTTTTGCCAAGGTATTCCCTTGCCGCCGGCAATCCCGGGGGCAGAGAATCGGCGAACCTGTAATCAATCGGCTTTTCGTCGCCAAGGACAATTCTGATAAGCTCATCGCTGATTTTGCCCGGAGCCCTGCCGTATTCGCCGCGAACATAGCTTTTGACTTCTTTGGATATGGTCTTGTATCTTTCGCCTGAAAGAATATTGGCGGCGGCTTGAACTCCGACCATCTGGCTCATAGGCGTTACAAGAGGAGGATAGCCCATATCCTCGCGAACCTTGGGCGTTTCGGAAAGTACCTCATCAAGCATATCAAGCTTGTTTTGAGAGGTCAGCTGGGCAACAAGGTTTGAGAGCATACCGCCGGGAATCTGATAAATCAGGGCGTCGGTCTGAGTGCCCATAACAACGGGGTTTAAAAGACCGCTCTGAATGTCTTTGGCAAGAATAGGTTTAAAGAAATCATTTATCTCTTTGAGTTTTTTCATATCAAGCGAAACCTCATAGCCCTCCTCGGCAAGGGAATAGGCAAGGGTTTCTGTAGGTGGCTGCGAGGTGCCGCCCGAGAAGCAGGATATCGCGGTATCAATAACATCCGCGCCTGCCTCAACGCATTTTTGCAGGGTGATTAGTCCTAAGCCCGTGGTGGAATGTGTATGGACGACGACAGGAAGCTTTACGCTCTCTTTGAGAGCCTTAACAAGGCTGTAGCCCTCCTTGGGGCTCATGATGCCTGCCATATCCTTAACGCATATGGACTGCACGCCCATATTCTCCATATCCTTGGCAAGCTTGACGAAGCTCTCAAGGTTGTGAATAGGGCTGATGGTGTAGCAGATTGTGCCTGAGGCTACCGCGCCGTTTTTGAGCGTTTCATCAACGGCAACCTCGATGTTGCGCAAATCGTTGAGCGCGTCAAAAATGCGAATGATATCAATTCCGTTTTCGATGCTCTTTTTAACAAAAAGGCGCACAACGTCATCGGGGTAATGCTTGTAACCAAGCAGGTTTTGCCCCCTCAAAAGCATTTGCAGTTTTGTTTTGGGGCAGGCAGAGCGGATTTTTCTTAAACGCTCCCACGGGTCCTCGCCAAGGTAGCGCAGACACGAATCAAAGGTTGCGCCGCCCCAGCATTCGAGTGAATAATAACCTGCGCTGTCAAGCACGGGCAGTATCTGCTCAAAATCCGAGAAGGGCATACGCGTGGCAATAAGCGACTGGTTCGCGTCACGCAAAACAGTTTCGGTAAAGTTAATCTTCATAGCGTTTACCTTTCATAAAAGATATAAGCGGATTGTGCTAAAAAACGATGTGCTTTGAAATATATTCGGAAAGCTCTGAAATCGCAATTCGCTCCTGTAGCATTGTGTCACGGTCACGAACTGTTACGCAGTTATCCTCGAGTGATTCAAAATCATAGGTGACGCACAGGGGAGTGCCGATTTCATCCTGCCTGCGGTAACGCTTGCCGATTGAGCCTGTTTCGTCGAAATCCACCATAAATGATTTATTCAGAGCATCGTAAACCTCCAGCGCGCCCTCTGAAAGCTTCTTTGAAAGCGGAAGAACGGCGGCTTTATAGGGGGCAACAATGGGGTTAAGGTGCAGCACTACGCGCGTGTCGTTAGTCTCGGCGTCAAGCACCTCCTCGTCATATGCTTCACAAAGCAGGGCAAGAATGGTTCTGTCAAGCCCGTAGGTCGATTCAATTATATAGGGAATGAATTTTTCATTTGTCTCGGGGTCAAGGTAATCCATCTTCTGACCGCTGTATTCCTGGTGCCTTGTCAGGTCGAAATCGGTTCTGTTGTGGGTTCCGTTGATTTCGCCCCAGCCGAACGGGAACAGGTACTCAATGTCGCACGCCGCCTTGGCGTAGTGGGCAAGCTTCTCATGGTCGTGATAGCGCAGATGCTCCGCGGGAAGCCCCAAATCCTTGTAATAATCTAAACCATATTGCTTAAAATAATCATAAAGCTCGCTGTCAGTACCTTCCTTGCAGAAGGTCTGGAACTCCATCTGCTCAAACTCTATAGTTCTGAAGGTAAAGTTACCGGGCGTGATTTCGTTACGGAACGCTTTGCCGATCTGACCGATGCTGAAGGGAAGCTTCGCTCTCATGGTGCGCTGAACATTGAGGAAGTTGACATACTCGCCCTGGGCATTCTCGGGGCGAAGGTAGAGAATGGTCTTGCCGCTGGCGGTAACGCCTCGGTATGTCTCAAACATCAGGTTGAATTCCCTGATTCCCGTGAAATTATGCTTGCCGCAGTTGGGGCAGGGAATTGAATTAGCCTTGATGTACTCAAACATTTCATCCTTGGTCATGCCGTCCGCGTGAGCGTCGGGGCTGAAATCATTAATCAGATTATCTGCCCTGTGGCGCATTTTGCATTCTTTGCAGTCAAGAAGCGGGTCCGAAAAGCTCGCGACATGGCCGCTCGCTTCCCAAACTCTGGGATGCATAAGAATATCCGCGTCAACCTCATAGCTGTTTTTTCTCTCCTGGATAAACCTTTTTCTCCAGGTATCTTTAACGTTATTTTTCAGGCGCGCGCCGAGAGGGCCGTAATCCCATGTGTTTGCAAGGCCGCCGTAAATCTCGCTGCCGGGGAAAATAAACCCCCTTGTTTTACACAGGGCGACAATTTTCTCCATTGTTTTATCTTCAAAATTCATTATTAAACCAACACTTCCCTCATTATGATAATTATTGTAATAATATCCCAAATATTATAAAAAGTCAACAATATATAGAAATATATAGAAGTTAACAATTAATTTGTTGTAAATGCCATTGCGTTATGATATTATAAAATAAAGGAGGCGAAAAAATGAACAAAAAAGTCATAATCAAAGAAATTGAAGAATGGCAAAGCGAAAACATCATCGATGAAGAATTGGCTAAAACGCTTAAGGGACGATACTCGGTCAAGAGCAATGCTAATGCGCTTGTTGTAATTTTTTCGGTTTTAGGGTCACTGCTGATTGGCGCCGGCATTATTCTAATGTTCGCCAAGAACTGGTACAGAATGCCTATTTCAGTTAAAACCGTAATTTCATTTTTGCCTCTGGTAGTCGGTCAGGGGCTCGCGGTTTATACGGCTTTTATCAAAAAAGACAGTCTCGCGTGGCGTGAGGGTGTTTCGGTCTTTTGGTCCGCGGCAGTATTTGCTTCGCTCGCGATGGTCGGGCAGAGCTTCCACATTGCCAATGACTTTGCAACCTATATTTTAATGTGCGGCATTATGATTTTGCCCATAATCTATCTGCTTGATGCAGTCGCTCCGCTGGCAGTCTACTTTTACGCCATATCAAACTGGGCGGGGATCACGCTTGAGGATGACAACAGGCTGTTCCTTGTGTTCATGCTGCTGTTCGCGGCCGGTCTCGCGTATGTTCTAATGCATCGCTCTCAAAAGGATGACCCAAGGTATATTTATTCTGTTTGGGTAACCGTGATAGCAGGGTTTGTGCCTGTGGTGTTTTTGGGTTACGCCTTTGGCGAAGAGATGATTGCCGTATTCATCTTTTTATATTTCATCTGCCTTCTTGCCTGGGGCAGCCGTAGGGAGTTTTACCCGTTCAAATATGTCGGCACGGCAGGCACTCTTCTGATGATGCTGCTTTTATCAAGCGGGTTTATTCAGGACATGAACCGCACTAATGATGAAGTAACGATAAGGCTTTTGTTTGTTATCACTGCTCTGGCGGGGGCAATAGTTCTCGGGTTTATGCTTCGTCAAAGTAAAAGCGCTATCCTGTTAACCTGCGTGGCAAGCGCGGTCTGCCTGATCGCGACGCTTGCTCTTATCCTCACGACAAGCGGCTATGCCGCCGTGGTGCTCATTAACCTTATAACGCTCGCGGTTGGTATTTTCATAATAGTCACCGGCTCAAGAAGCAATGAAATGTTTGTTGTCAACGTTGGTTTGGCAGTAACCTGCGCACTTATACTCCTGCGGTTCTTTGACAGGAACATTGACTTTTTCGCAAAGGGAGTTGTGTTTTTAATTATCGGCGGCGCGCTGCTGCTGACTAATGTATTTATGCTTAAGAAGAAAAAGCGCGCGCTTCAGGCGGCTCAAAAGGAGGCGGAGCAAAAATGAAAAAGCTAAAAGCGATTCTGCTGGCTTTGGTTATTTTGATTCAGTTGGCTTTTCCCGTCAGTTTGATTATGAATAAGTACGATACGCTCAAAACAGGCACGCCTTATAAATTCAAGGTTGAGCTTTATGACCCTTATGACGCTTACCGCGGCAGATACCTCGCGCTGTATTCCCCGACCGTTAAATTCAGTCAATCGAATGATAACAGCTCCCGCTACGGTATCATTGAGAAGGACACCAAGGGCTTCGCCTATATCAGCGAGCTTACCGATGAGAAGCCGCAAAGCGGCGATTATCTCACAAGCGCAAACATCTCTTACTTTCAAATGCCGATAGAGCGGTATTACCTTGACGAGGATTTGGCGGTAGGCGCCGAGGAGCTTATGCGCGAAACCAAGAAGTCGTGCTATGTTGTGCTCAAGGTTAAGGACGGCAAAAGCGTTATCGAGGGGCTTTATATCGGCGATACAAGAATCGAGGACTATACGGGCAGCAACGCTCAAAAGTAAATATTTACAGCAACAAAATCATGGCTGATGCAATTCATTTTTTGAATTGTATCAGCCTTTTTTTATCCGTGAAACACCAAAATCGCAAAAATCATATGACCTGTTCAGGTCATATAATCATTGTGTTTACGCTACGGGTGAGAGAGAAAAAGAAAACGGAGGTATTCACAATGAGTAATTCACTCTCGGCAAAAGAAAAAACATTCTGTGTTCTGTTTGCTTCAAGCAGGGATGAGCGCGGCTCCGCCGCGAGGGCAGGATACCGCGTTTCACCCCAAAAGGCGGCGGCGCGACTGCTCGGCAGGGAGGATATAAGAAGCGAAATCAATTCTCTTTGCGCCATGAGAAGCGCCGACTCAAATGAAATATGCGAGGGCTTCAGGCGGCTTGCCTTCGGGCCGTGCGCCGATGCCGTCAGGCTCATGCTGTGCGAGGAAGCGCTGACAAATAAGGATATCGAGCAGCTCGATTTATTCAATGTCGCCGAAATCAAAAGGCCGAAGGGCGGAGGACTTGAAATTAAGTTCTTTGACAGATTAAAGGCACTCGAAAAGCTTTCGGCTTCGGGCGGCGGCGCGCAGAGCGGGGCGGGCAGTATTCTTCGCGCATTAAGCGAGGGCGCGGCAAACATCTCTCTCAACGACGATATATAGAAAGGGGTAGCAAAACGGCTAAAAAAGCAAGCTTCAGGACCTTCTCAAAAAAGCAGATGCTTGTAATGTGCTGGTGGTGCCCTCAGAGCCCCTGCGCCTGTCGTGACGCGATTATCTGCGACGGCGCGGTGCGCTCGGGCAAAACGATGTGTATGTCGCTCTCGTTTGTTTTGTGGGCGCTAAGCGCATTTGATGATACTTCGTTTGCCATGTGCGGCAAAACAATCGCCTCCCTCAGGCGCAATGTCATAACCGTTTTGCTGCCCGCCCTTAAAGAGCTCGGGTTCATTTGCACAGAAAAACATTCGCAAAACCTTATCGAAATAAGCGGTGGCGGACATAAAAACCGCTTCTATCTCTTCGGCGGCAAAGACGAGGGCTCTGCCCCGCTCATTCAGGGCATGACGCTTGGCGGAGTGCTTCTTGACGAGGTGGCGCTAATGCCGCGCTCCTTTGTGGAGCAAGCTCTTGCCCGCTGCTCGCTCGACGGCTCAAGGCTTTGGTTCAACTGTAATCCCGAGCATCCGATGCACTGGTTTCACGAGGAATGGATAATGAAGGCAGAGGAAAAAAACTGCCTTTACCTGCATTTCACCATGGCCGACAACCCATCTCTCACGCCCTCAATTATCAGCCGCTACAAAAGTCTTTACAGCGGCGCGTTTTACGAGCGTTTCGTATTGGGCAAGTGGGTTGCGGCGCATGGATGCGTATACCCGATGTTTTCAGAATCAAAGCACCTTGCCCAGCCGCCGGAAACTCCCGAAAAGTATTATATATCCTGCGATTACGGCACGGTCAACCCGTCGTCATTCGGGCTATGGGGGCATTGCGGCTCGGTATGGTACAGGGTGAGGGAGTACTACCACGATTCCCGTGAAACGGGGGAGCAGAGAACCGACGAGGAGCACTACGAGGCGCTTCGGGAGCTTGCCGCGGATTTAACGATTGAGGCGGTTGTTGTCGACCCGTCTGCGGCAAGCTTTATCGAGTGCATACGAAGGCACGCCGACTACAAGGTCATACCGGCTAAAAACGATGTGATTGACGGCATTCGCCGCGTTTCTGACGCTCTGCAGTCGGACAGGCTGAGGTTTTCGCCCGACTGTAAGGACAGCATACGGGAATTCGGGCTCTATCGCTGGGATACCGGCAGGGAAAAGGACACCGTACGCAAAGAAAACGACCACGCGATGGATGATATCCGAAATTTTGTAACCACCGTTGTCGCGGCAAACGGTGAGGACGGATTCTTTGCCATTGCAGCACAAAGACAGGGCAGTGACGCGGCAAAGGCGCGGCTGCCCTACAAAGGGGGTAAACAATGGGATTTATGAATAAGAGAAAGTCGCAACGGGTTTTGGTACCCGTTACGCAAACCGCTCCGGCGCGCCCCTTCGGAATTCTTGACGGCTATGTGCCGCTGGCAACGCCGCAAACCAAGCTTTATTACGCCTTGCGCGAGGCAGTGCCCGTCATTGACGCGGCGATATTCAAGCTTGTGCGCCTGACGGGCGGCTTCAATGTCAAATGCGGTGACGCATCGGCGCAACGGGAGCTTGAGCGCTTTATGCGCTCGGTTAATGTCGGCGGCAACCAAACGGGGCTGGAGGCTTTTATTTCAACATATTTTGAGCAGCTTCTTACCTGCGGCACGGCTGTGGGCGAAATTTTAGTCAACAGCGAGGCTCTGCCGGTGGCTCTTTATAACGCTCCGCTTGACGATATTGAGCTTAAACGCTCCGATAGCGGCTTCGGCGCTGATTTGTATGTCAGAACCTACGGCGGCTCGCAAAGGGTGAAATACCCCGAGCTTTGCCTTTTAAGCGTGCTAAACCCCGAGCCGGGGAGCCTGCAGGGCAGTTCATTACTCAAAGGTCTGCCTTTTGTGAGCGGTGTGCTCATGAAGATTTATGAAAGCATCGGCTCAAACTGGGAGCGGGCGGGCAATGTTAGGTTTGCTGTGACCTATAAGCCGCAGAATGACGCCATTGACAGAGCGTACGCCAAGGACAGGGCGCTACAGGTGGCAAGGGAATGGGGCGAGGCAATGCGCACAGGCGGTGCCGTGAAGGATTTTGTCTGCGTCGGCGATGTTCAAATCAAGGCAATCGGCGCGGATAATCAGATTCTTGACAGCGAGGTGCCCGCGCGGCAGATGCTTGAGCAGATTATCGCCAAAACGGGCTTGCCACCGTTTATGCTCGGCATTTCGTGGTCAACAACGGAGCGTATGAGCTCACAGCAGGCGGACGCGCTCACCAGCGAGCTTGAGGCTTACCGCAGGGTGCTCACGCCCGTTATCGAGAAAATCTGCGCGATGTTTTTGCGCCGCAGCGGTTATTCCGACCGCGTTTCGGTTGAATGGGATGACATAACCCTGCAGGACGAGGTCGAGCTTAACAGGGCGCGGCTCTACAGAGCGCAGGCGGAAAAGCTTGAGAATGAAACAAGGAGGGGATTAACATAAACAAGGATGTAACCGCGAATTTAATGAGCTGTGAACCGGACAGCGGCGAAATTGAGCTGATTAACCGATTCACAAGGAAAAATTTTGAGCCCGGCGAGCTGTATACCTTTTCTTTGATACTGTGCGACAACGAAATTGACCGCGACACCGAGCGCTTCAGCCTTGAGGCGCTTGAGAAGCTTTCAAAGCTTTTTGTGGGCAAGAGTGGAATTTTTGACCACAGCATGAGCGGCAAGGACCAGACCGCGAGAATATACCAAACTGAGGTTATTACCGATGACACGCGTGAAACCGCGGCGTGTGAAAGCTATACCTATGTTAAAGCGAAGGCGTATATGGTTAAAACGGCGGGCAACGCCGATTTGATTGCCGAGATTGACGCGGGAATCAAAAAGGAAGTGAGCGTGGGCTGCGCAGTTGCCAAAACCATTTGCTCAATCTGCCAAAGCGACATTAAGAGAGACGGCTGCGAGCATACCAAAGGCCGCTCATACGGCGGCAAGCTGTGCCACACAATATTGTGCGAGCCGACTGATGCTTACGAGTGGTCGTTTGTAGCCGTTCCCGCCCAAAAGGGCGCGGGCGTAATCAAGTCTTTCACTACTCAAGGCGAGGATATAATAAAGTCAATCAAAGCCGCGGACGAGATATTCTTAACCAAAGCCCAGCTTGAGGCCGTCGGCGAATACATCGGCGAGCTTGAGGAAGCCGCGCGGTTCGGCGGCGAATACAAAAGCGAGCTTACGCGTGAAGTCGTGAAGGCAGGCGCAAAGGCTGTGCCCGAAATCGAAAGCGAGGGTCTTCAGGAAATCTGCGGAG
>CAYUXK010000037.1:0-20343 GCA_964448835.1 uncultured Clostridium sp.
TTATATATATCGATGCTCAAGCGTGAGACCGCTTTCATTCACCGTTATGAGCGTGCCGCCGTTCATGCCGCGCTGGTAGCCAGAGCCTTTGCCGACCTTGAGCGTGTACGTCAGGCGCACGCCCTCATACAGAATCGAGAAATTATTCATATGCTCATGACCGCAAATGATATTCTTTGTTGTTCCCGCGCTTTTGACCGCGGCAAAAAAGGCGTTATCCACGGGCTTGCCGTCTTTATCGCGGTGGCAACAGATTTTTTCGTTGCACTCCCCTGCCGCCTCGTATTCCTCACGCCAAGAGGCATTATCGGCGTCCCAAGCGGCATCATAGGCATACTGATACTCCGCGCATGGTATGTGGAAAAGTACGCTCGATTGGGCCTCATACCCTGCCACCTCGCTGATACCCTTTGCCGCCCATTTATACCAACTGATCTGCGTATCATTAAGATGCGAATTCGGGGTATACATCATAATAAGCGAGTGAATATAGCGAAGGCTTTCGCCGTCTTTTCGCGCTAAATTGATAATATAGTTGCCCACGCCCATATCGGCGGCGCCTTTTTTCATCAAGCAGTGCTTGCCCCTCATCATTGCCTCGGCAAGGAAATTCAGGTCACAGTTTGCCTCATTGTCATGATTGCCGAAAACAGGCGCCCAGGGAATACCGAAGCCTTCCATAAATCGGGTAAAGCACTCGATTGAATAAGCGGTCGATTTGCCGCAAACCATATCTCCCGTTACGGTGATAAGGTCGGGCTTTATCTCTTTAACCAAGCGGCGAACAGTTGCCATGGCGGGAAAGGCCATCAGAGCGCGGATATCATAATCGGAAAAATGAATATCGGTGATATTCAGGATAATAAAATCCCCGCCGTTCTCCTTAACGAGAACGGCTGTATCACCGATACTGTATTTGTCCGCGGCATTCCAGATTTCCGCGGACGGCTCGCCGCAGTATTGCGCGGCAATTATTTCTCTTTTATTCCTTAAGGCATTCAGCGCGCCGGAGGCTTTTGTTTTTTTCACACGAGTTATTCCTTCGGTTTATTTTTTATTTTGTCGCCTGCTTTGCCCATTATATCGCGGATATAAACCATATATGTGTTGATTTCATCGGGCTTCGCTTCATCGAGCTCAAAAATACGCCCGCCGCGAAGGTCATCATCCTGGTAGCAATCATATGGCATCCCGCCGTCATAGCCGAGCATAACGCCGCAGTAATAGCCGGTAAAATCACATACATGGTCATGGCCAAAGAACATGGCTTTGACATCGCCGCGCTGAACGCAGGCTGAAAAGACGCCTGAATTAAGCTCGCCGCAGCCAACCTCTTCACGGCTGTTTCCTTCATAATCGCAAAGGTTGCGGTTATTAAGCACCAGGCAAATCTCCGGCACGGGAATATGCATATACATTAGCGCGGGGATTTTGGAGCCGTTGAGCCTCTCAAGCTCCTCGGAGGTATTGTAATACCATCTTATCTGGTCAAAATGCACCGTGTCATAACCTCTGCCAAAGCAAAAATGCTGAGGCAAAACGTAATTAGTATCCTCGGGCAAGCCGTAAGCCCTGCTGAAGCCGCGCATATTGTTGTGCGAATCCATACCGAAAACATTGAAAACGATTTTACCGCCCTCATGCGCCAAAATGGGAAGAACATAGTTGCCTACGCCGTGAATGCTCTTATCCCCATATTTTGAAACACAATATGGATACGCTTCATAAACCGCCTGCTGCTTTTCATTCGGGGCGCCGCCATTATCGTCATGATTGCCGTAAACATGCGCCCACGGAATCCCGCGGCTCTCAAAGGGCGCTGTGATTGTATCAAGCATGTCTTTAAGCTGCTGCTCATTGCTGACCTGAACGCCGCTCGGCCCCGAGGTGTCACCGTTCAGGAGCACAAGGTCGGGTGAGGTGCTCTTGACAATAGCTTCAATTGCCGCGGGCAGCTGAGGGCTCATATTAACGCAGCCGTGAATGTCGGAAAGCATAAGAATCTTGAACTTGCCCTCCTTATTAAAGCGCAGGGTGTGCTTGAGCGTGAGTAAATCGTTTGACATAATTGACCTCCTGAAATATTGAAAAATATTAGCTTCCTTTTTTCATGAATCGTCTTACTTCGTCCATGTCACTTTCTTTGGGTGTCAGTAGCCTTACTGAATAGCTCTGAATAACCTCATCGCTTTCGGGGCTCTCGGCAAGCTCCAGGAGCCGGCTTATAATGTCCGCGGCGAAAAGGTTGATATCAAGCGTTTCACAGTTTAGAGCGCAGGCTTTATCGGTAATATCTTTATTTATATCAGCCGAATTAAGGTTGACGCCAATGCCGATTATGACCGCGTTTTTATTCTCACAGCAGACAGCTTCGGTCAATATTCCGCAAACCTTTTTGCCGTCAATCATAACATCGTTTACCCACTTAATTCTCGGCTTGTGTACTGTATGAGCCTCAATCGCCTCGCAAACGCTCACGGCGGCGGCGGGGGTTAGCCGCTGAGCCAATTCGAGAGAGTAATCGGGGTAAAGCAAAACGCTCATATACAGCCCGCCGCGGGGTGAAAAAAAGCTCTTATTAAGCCTGCCCCTGCCCTCGGTCTGCTCAAGGGCAATTATCACGCGGGGCTTGCCGCCCGAGGGGGAGATAAGCCCTTTTGCATATGAATTGGTTGACGGTAAAGATGAATACACCTGAACGGAAACCCCGTTCAAGTGCATTTCAATTTCTGATGCAATTATCTTAAAATCATTCATCACATTAATTAGACCACGTTAATATTTTAACTACCGTTATGTGTTGTCGTCAACAATCCGAAGATATCGGATAATATATCATAAGCCGTTGTGCTTGTTGTTGCGGGCGAGGTGGCGGCTGTGGTTGGAGCCGTGGTACTTGTTTGGGGGGCTGTGGTGCCGGTAGGCTCAGTCGTGTTGGTTGTGGTGGTCGAGCCGGTTGTGCTCGGCTTAGTTGTGGCGGAGGAGGTATCCTTAGTTGTAGTTACCTTCTTTTTGGTTGTGGTGACCTTGCGCTTCGTGGTTTCCTTCTCGGTGGTGGTTTCGGTTGTGCTCTCTGAGGTTAATTCGGTGGAGGTTTCGCTTATAGTAGTCCAAATATAAACCGGCTGCGTGGTCGCGGTTGTGAATGATGTGGTGGTTTCATCGTCATTGTTTCGGTTCACAAGCGCTTTAATACCAACCGCGAGAAGGGCTATCAAAACCACTGCGGCCACAGCGCCGCCGATAATCATTATCAGCTTCTTGCGCTCGGCGTTGCCGTCGGCAATCTGTGAATTGGCGTTTGCATAGGGCGAATTTTGCTGCTGCGGGTCGGGCTTGTTGCCCTTGTAAGAATTCATATACTCTTCTTCATAATCCGCGTCGCCATCGCCTACCATTGCCGCGGCAATGGGTGAAAACAGCGCCGTATTCTCAACGCTCATAAAGGATACAAGCACCGTTATGTTATCCTTACCGCCGTTCTCAAGCGCCAGGCGGATAAGGCGGCTTGCCGCGTCCTGCGAGGATTCGCTGATAGAGAGAATATGAGTAATATCCTCGTCGCTCACCATATCGGTAAGCCCGTCGGAGCACATCAGAATTATGTCGCCGTTATCAATATCATCCATTACAAATATGTTAGGTGAAAGAACAGCCTCGTCGGCAAAAACACCCAGGTGACGCGTGAGGCGGTTAGCCTCGGGGATGTTTTTGATTCTGTCCATCGGCACCTGACCCGAATCCACGATAGTCTGGGCGTGGGTGTGGTCGATACTCATCTGCTCAAGAATACCCTTTGAATAATGGTAGATTCTTGTATCACCGATATTAGTGCATATGCAGCGCCCCTCAACGGCAAAAAGAGCCGCAAGGGTTGTCCCCAGGCGCTTGCTGCGCGCCTTCATCTCCTCGCATATGCGGGCGTTACAGTCGTTTAGACAATTTGAAATAGCAGCGCTGAATTCCTCGCCGCTTTCAAAAATATTACTCGCGTGCCTGGTTACCGTGGTGACCGCTAAACCCGAAGCAAGCTCGCCGTAATTCTCACCGCCCATACCGTCACAGGCGGCCATAAAGAATGGTTCGTTAAGGTTTTGGATATATGCCGAGCCCTTGCGAAGCTCACCGTCGGCAGTTGACCTGCCATTGAGGTTGTAGTTGTCTTCATTCTCGTTTCTCACCTTGCCCGAATGGCTAACGGCGCATACATTTGCAGTTAATTTTTTCATATAGCTCCCCCCTGCATTTTGGTTTGCTCGATTTCTCTATTTATCAAATTCCATGTCGCGTCAATAAGGTGCCTGTACTGCGGCAGCTCAAGCTGACTGCAGATAAACCCCTGACGCGGCGAATTGATATCCTCACCCGATATTTCCACAAATCCATATTCCCTGCACAGGCGCATAACACGCGCTAACTGCTGCTCGGTGTTGCGCGAAGGCATATATGTAACGGCGTCAACGCCCTGCTCCTTAAGCACATCAAAAAGTAAATCAAGATAACTGTCTTCAAACTTTTGCGTAGCCTTGTCGGCGGTAACGCTCTCGCCGACATCGCCAAGGTAGGCATAGCAAAACAAAGCGCCGATTTCATCCGCGAGGCAAGAAAGCTGAGAAATATGAAGGCATTCCTCGTCAGCGTCAACATAGATACTCTTGACCAAATCAGCCTTCAAGACGCCGAGCAAATCATAAAGGAAGTATTCACTGCCTGTATCCTCAAGCCTTTCACGAAGCTTTGGCGAAAGATTAATTCCCATTTCGCGTGAAATAAAATCCGCGGTGGCGTTACCCTTAACAGCAAAAATCTTCTTAGCGAGCGCAAAAAGCAGATGCCGCTCGGTGACACTGCCGCCGCTCGAATAATTTGAGATGGGAAGCACATCGCTCTCAAATTCGATTGAGATACCATGACGGGCAAATATTGAATTAATATTTGCGGTCATCTTTATGTTTCGCTCGTTGCGCTTTGCCCTGAGGGGCGCGAAAACGCTCTGAAGATAATCAATTTGAGTGTGCGGCACGCCGTGAAGCGCCATATAAGCAACACTTTTTTGGTCGGGGTTATTAACAAGCCTGCCCTCAAGCTCGGTGCCTTTAACGCTCACACGGCATTCAAGCCCGATGGTTGTCGCGATGCCCGCTATTTTGCCCGCCTCAATGAATTCCCGCGCGCCCGCAATACTGTCATGGTCCATTATTCCGGCGGTTTGAAGCCCCGCATTTCGCGCGAAGTAAACAGCGGCACTTGGCGAATAAGGCGAGAATGAAAAATTGGTGTGAATGTGATTATTGGCGAACTGTTTTAATACCTCGGGCGAATTCTTTTCCTTGGCCAAAACCTCGCGCAGCGAGGCAAGGCGCTGATTTGAATCGCCCGCATTAAGCTTTGATAAAAAATCCATTAATGATAATCCTTTCGGTTAAGCCAACATTACCTGACCGCCTGTTACGGGTATGGCCTGGCCTGTTTCAAAGCACTGCTCAACACAGTAGAAAATCGCCTTGGCAACATCCGCGGGGAAACAGCCGCGCTTGATAGGCTGCTTAGAAAGGTAAAACGCCTTGACATCCTCAACCGTTTTGGCACCGGGCACCTTGCCCGCGTTGAGGTACTGAACAAAAAGGCCTTTTTGAGGGTCTGACCAAAGCGGCCCGTCATAATAATTGCCCGGGCATATCGCGTTAACCTTTATCTGATAAGGCGCAAGCTCGAGGGCAAAGCTTTGGGTAAGCCCGATGCCGCCGAATTTGCTGCCGGAATAGGCGAAGTTGTTTTTTGAGCCGACTACGCCCGATTTTGAATTAATCTGAATGATATCGCCCCAGACGCTCGAGTCAGCCTCAAACTGAGCCTTCATTATTTCGGAAGCGTACTTCGCGCAGAGGAAATAGCCTGTATAATTGACCTGCATAGTTTTTTCGAGCGTTTCAACAGTCATTTCGTCAAGACTGCCCGCCTTTGCTATTCCCGCGTTTGAAACCATAAGGTCAAGCCCGCCAAAGCGCTCAACGCAGGCGCATACCATTGCCTTGACCGATTCCTCGCTGCCTACATCGCAGGGGCAAAACTCAGCCCTTTCGCCAAGCTCGGCGACAAATTCCTCAGCCGCCACCCGCTGAAATTCAAGGTCGGCTATCATAACGCAAGCGCCCTCGCGGTGAAGCTCATACGCGATTCCGCGCCCAAAGCCCTGAGCGCCGCCCGTGACAACGGCAATTTTGCCGCTGAGCCTGCCGAGCGTTGAGGGGCGATTATTTATATTTTGCTGTGCATAACGCTTTGCAGCATCCAAATCCATATCAATCTCTCCGAAAAATTATTTGCTCTGTGAGCTTCTGTAGGATTCAACCTCCCAGTTCACGATAAAATCGGTCAGCTCATCAGTCATATGAAGCGCTCCGCCAAAGGACTCGGTATAGACAGCGATTTTAATCGCGTCCTCAAAAAGGAGCTTCACGGTTTGCGCCTGCTTTTGGTTTTCGCCGGCGCAGATTATCCCCTCGCCCTCGCAAAGAATAACGCGGGGGTAAAAGCCGAATTGTTTTTTATACTCCTCGGTCAAAACCGAAATATCGCCTTCGCGCCCGACAAAAAGCGGATAAGCCTTGCAATAAACGATATGGTCAGGGGTGAAGGGTTTCAAAATAACCTCGGCCGACTGCCTACTGCCGCAAAGCCTGAGCGCATCTCTATTTGTAATGAATTCGCAGTCGGTAATGCCCGAAACGCCGTTTATGAGGGTATCGGAAAGCTTAATAAGCCCCTGTTTCGGCTCATTCGCTGATAAATCAGGTCCCCGAGTCAGCTTGCTCTGGAGCGCGGTCATGACGGCGCCAAGCATTTCGTAAAGCTCCTCAACGCTGTCCGCCGCGAAAAATATGCCATGATTCTGCAGAATTATCATATCCGCGGCTTTACCGCTGATCTTCTTGAATTCATCCATTTTTTGCCTGCAAAGCATCGCCAAAACATAGCCCGGCTTACAGGCGTCAACCCAAATGAAATCTCGATCAATTACATCTTTAGCGGCGCTTTCGCCGCCGATTGAGCAGGTCAGGCCGTTGACAAGCGCGGGATGAAGATGAAGCACAAACCGCTGCTCAAAAAGCGCGTGGAGCGTGGTTTCAACGCTCGGGCGCCTGTTTTCGCTCCCCTCGCAGCGTGACGCCATTAGATCGCTGAGGACCTGCGCCTCCCGCTCGGAATCGTTATCGGAATACTCCTTTGTATAAATTACACTCAGCTTGTCCAAATCAATCTTAACAAAGCCCTCGGCGGTGATGGTCGCAAGCGAGGTGCCCGAACCCTTGACAAACATATATCCGCCGTCTTTTGCCGAGGTATTGCCACCGCCGGCAAGCACAAGCTCTTTATCGGCGCCGCAGCGGTTTGAAAAGGAAATTAACTCATCAATTATCATTTATCGATACCCGCTTATTACAGAATTCCGTTGCTCTTGGCGTAATCATAATAAACCTCGAGTGAGCGAAGACGGGATTCACTCAGGTTATGACTTCCTCTTGTGTACCAATTCATTTTGATTCCCTGCAAATTGATAAGATATTTCGCGCTCGCGCAGAAGCCGCTGTCAATGGCGTTATCGAGCAAAATGATATGCTGATGCGTAACTTTTGCCGCCTCAATGTTGCCATTTGAGAACTCGTCCCACATCTTGACAAAAAGCTGCGCCCCGCAGGTTGTGGGGGTCGCTACAACGCCCCTCGCGCCCGCAAGGTAAGAATCATAGAGCAGCGGAATATTCGCCTGCAAGACATTTGAATCGCCTTGAACAGCGATTTTTTCCTTAATCTGCGCCATGGTGCAGGTGGTATCTTTAATGCCGACAAAGCGGCCTGTTTTGACAAGCCTGCCATAGGTATCACCGTTCATAACCTTTGGGGCAAAGCCGGGAAATTCATAAAGCATAATGGGAAGCTCGGTATAAGTCGCAAGCTCCGAGAGATAGGTAAACATCCTTTCCTGGTCCGCGCCGTAGCCCTTGGTTACGAACACAAGGCCGTCAACGCCTGTCTGGCTCATCTGCTTAACTTCCTCAACCTGCGCGTCCCACGAAGGCTCAAGGTTTGCCGTGGCAAAAACAGGAGTCCCGTTCGCGTGCTTGGCCGCGAGAGAAGCAAGCTTCAGTCTTTCATCAAAATGAAGCTCCATCATTTCGGAGGAACCGCACACGGGGAAAAGATGCTGAGCCCCGAGAGAAGCCTGCCATTCGGTATAAGCTTCAAACGCTTTGTAATCAATACTCCTATCCTCATTAAAAGGGGTAAGAAGCAAGGAATACACACCCGAGAAATTGTTAAAACTATCCATCATCTGTTTGATACTTCCTTCATCATTAAGCAGAATATTCTGCGTATTAGCTGTTAAGCGTTTTCTTCAATAAGCTTGTAATACCTGGCAAACCAATAGGGAAGTAGGTACATTGTGCCGTCCTCAGCGGAGTTTGCCCTGCCGCCGTCAAAGCGGAAGGGGTTTGAATCGAATTTGCACAGCGGTCTTTCATCCATGGGCAGCGGGGATTTCAGCTGAGGAGGCTCGCCCCAATAGGACTGCTCGTCGTCGAAAACAAGACCCCTGCGATTGCTGTTGATAACCTTGTACCTGATAAGCGATAGCGGCATTTCGCGCATGGCTTGAACCGCGTCGCCAAGGCAGTCATCCCTGCCCGTAAACGCCGCGTAGATGAAATTCCACAGCGGAGTGCGTTCAATTCTTTCATATTCAAAATGATGCTGCATACCCATGAAGATAAGACGGCGGATATCGGGATTATCCTCAAGGCGTAAAAGTGTGGTTGCCGCGAGGAAGCCGAGATTATCGTCTATATGGCAGGTATGGCCGTCCTTAATCTTATGCTGGGCGGCATTGAGAGCGTAATGATACTTTTTAATCATTTGGTTATAAAGCTCATCATAATGCTTCTCGCCCGACATATGGTAAGCGGTTTTTATAAATGCCAGCAGTTCAAGGCTGTTGACGCCGCGCTCCCATACCCAGCGGTCATCATCATTCAAGCTATCAGGGCTCCAGTTTGCCCATGTGGTGGGCTTGCCGTCAAAATCAACGAGCCTGAAGCTGTTGCGCTCAATATGGTCAACTATCGCGCAAATCGCCTTGCTTATTTGTTTCTTTTCCTTTTCATCGGCGCAAATGTCATAGTAAATCGAGAAGCCGAAGAAATGACCCGTCATTTCATCGCTGGAGGTCTCGCATTTCCACTCGCACGAACCGTCGGCGGCAAGCGGCCACTCGGGATCGCCGTTACCGTAGCCCTCCTCGCCCTTGCGGCGGATTGCACGCGCGGTAAAGCCGGGTATGCCCGTAATGCTTGTGAGCAAAAGCATGGATTTCATCGAGCGGCGGGCGTTTTTAAGCGCGTCCTTATCGCCCGTAACGGCATACCTTAACGCCTGCGAGGCTACATATTTTCCGGTCCAAAGTCCGTCATTATCCGATATCTCAACCGAGCCCGTTGACATATCTTCGTTAACTATTCCCTCGCGAACGGTAACAAAGCCGTCGCGAACATGATACTTCTCAACGGTTTCCTGATAATAATCCGCCTTATCCTTGAGCGTCATCATACTGACGGAAATCCGGCTTAAACCCTTTGGGGTTGCCGCCCAGGCGGTTTTACAATCGGCGGAAACGGCAATGCCGGTTACCTTGCTGTCGGGTACCCATCTGCTGCAGCCGAGATATTTAAGCGCGCCTTTGTTTTCATATATGACGCCGCAATCGCTCGCAAGCCAGCGCGCGCCTTCGGTATCGGTTGTTATTGCATAAATCTCCTCGGCCGGAAGAGTGTCGATGCTTTGAGGAGTTAGCCAGCAGGATTTATTATCATAAACGCAGAGCCCGTCGCTTGTTGCCGCCCAAACGTAGCCAAGAGAATCGAATTCAAGCGCATTGATGGTTAATGCGGGCATCGAGGTAAACGCAGGGTAAATCCCCTTCCAGTGCTTGCGCTTGCCGCTTAATGCGTGAAGAGCCTTGTCAGAGGCGATGTATACATTCTCATCGCTAACGGCAAGGGCGCGCGCGCCGCCGTCAACGCCGCGGAATTTTTCCCAAGCGCCGCCGAAGACATAAAGTGAGCAATCGGTAAGAGCATAAACCATATCGCCGTTTGATTTAATATCAACGACATCGCTGTCACATTCAAACGAAAAAGTGAATTTTGACCCTTTGAGTAAATAAATCTTTGCTCCCGCAACAGCCCAGAACCTGCCGGAAGCATCAAGAAGAAGGCGATTAACGGCAGTAACGGATTTATCGAGATACACAGCGGTAAAATCAGCGCCGTTAAAATACGCCGCGCCCTTATCGGTACCCGCCCAAAGCCTGCCCTGCTTATCGTAGGCAACGCAAAGGATATTATCGCTTGGCAAGCCTGAAGCTTGGCAGAAAAAATCTCTGGTTCTCTGTTCAAAACTGCCGCCGGAAAAATAGCTGTTTGTAGTTTTCATTAAATCGCCTCCAAATTTTCAATAATAAATTTATTATATAATGAATCGTGCCAAATTGCAACATTTTTCGACTTTATAGTGTGAAAATCCGATTTAGCTTCGCGGTTAGAGTAAACAGTCGATATTATTGCTCAACAAAATCAACACAGCATCTCGCGGATCGAACATTCTTAACGAATTCGCTTACTTTTTTATGCTCGGGATGATTCTTATAAATATCCATATCCTCAACACTGTCAAACCTGCAGATAATTGCCATATCAAAGCTCATATCGCTGTGAAGAACATCCTTACCGATTTCAAAGGACTTAAGCTGCGGAATTATTGCCGGCAGAGCGGATAAACGCTCGATAACAATATTCATATTTTCTTCTTTTGTGCGTCCCCCCGCTTCGGGCAGGAACTGCCACATAACAATGTGTTTAATCAAAATATTAACCTCCGTTTTCTATTTCGCTCAGTTCGCGCGCACGCTTCGCTCTCGCGTGCTCAAGCTCGGTGAACATTCTGCTGCGCTTCTCGCCCACAAGGTCATACCGGAAAAGCGGTATAAGACCGAACAACCCGAGCAGAGAAGGAATAATTGTTGACATCGAGAAAATCAGTCCCTTTGTTTTTTCGGTTTGAATCACCCTTTCGCCTGTTGACGAGGTTTTATAACCGATATAGGGTATCAAAAACGCGCCCGCAGAGCGACCGACCGCATTTGTGAACTTGCCGACAAAGGTGAGCACGGAAAAGCTCACGCCCTCGGTTCTTTGCCCTGTGGTCCATTCGGAATAATCAACGGTTTCGCCTATCATTTCAGGCGTAACGACGCTGTTGACGCTGCTCATAAGGCTGTTAATCGTACTCTCCAGCGCCATAACCACAGACATAGACACGATTCGCTTATATCTGCCGCCGCCAATGCAAAGAAGGTATTTGAAAACGCTCAAGATCGCTGAGAGCACTTTGCTGATAATAAGCAGCTGCTTGTTGTTGAACCTGCGCTTGAACGCGGGCAGGAACAAATAGCTTGCAAAGCCGAGAATAGTTCCGGGTATGCCGATAATGAGCGAAATTGAAACAGAGCCGAGAACATCCACCATGTAATAAGTGCTGAAAACTCCCCCTATGCCGCCCAGTGAGCTTAAAACATCTTTTAGAATCATAAGGCGCAGTGGTTTATTGGTATAGAGCACTTTAAGACATTCGCCGAACGAAGGCTCGTCATCAGACTGCACAACACGCTCTTTAATTAAAAATCCGGATGTGCTGAAAATCGCCATACCCACAATCGATGAAGCGACGGCAAAAACAAAGAACACGGTACGAAGGCTTGTACTGATGACATGGTTATTAACAAGGTCAATGAATATGGGCAGCAGCAGAGTGGAAGGCGCGGAGACGATGCCGGAGATAATTCTCGCGCTGGTTATCGTTTTTGTTCTGTCATTGGGCTGCGGCGATACTGCGGCGGAAAGCCCCCAAAACGCAACGTCGCCCACGGTGTAAAGCGTTTCCCACACAAAATAGGTGATTATCATATACATCACCTTAATAATGCTGTTGCTTGCAAGGTCGCCGAAAATGAGCGGGCCGGCAAAAACAAACATCGTGGAAATGGCGAGCGGAATCGGTATGCCCAGAAGGTAGGGCTTAAGCTTGCCGTAACGGGTGCGGGTTTTATCAATCAGCGAGCCCATGAGCGGGTCGTTAATCGTATCCCAGATGCCCTCAATAAACAGCATTGCCGATACAATTCGCGCGTCAACATTAAAGAGATTAACGAAAAAATATGTAATATAGCCGCTGAACATATTCCAGCTCATGCACTGGCCGCCGTTAGCAACACCGTACATAATGAATTCCCTCGGCCGAACATAACTGAATCGCCCCTGCGCAAGCCGCTCAACGCTGTTGGCTTCCTCAGAAACAGCGCTGAAATTATTGTTATCCATACGTTATCTCCTTGACAATGTTTACTTGCGATGATAAGATTTATTTAATAATTATACCAAACTATTCCGGCGAGGTCAATGGAAACTAAATGATTAATAATAAGTGATTGAAGGGAAAATATGAAAGATTATATGTTAAAAATCGGTAATCCGGCCGTCAATTGGGAGGCCGCCTCGCCCGTAGGAAACGGCCGACTCGGCGCTATGCTTTTCGGCTCAACCGATAAGGAGATGGTTTATCTCAACGAAGAAACCATTTGGTCGAGCAGCCCACACGCCCCTGCTTCGCCCGACTTCAGCGAAAAAATCGATTATATCCGTTCGCTTCTTTTAGATGGCAAAAATGTTCAGGCCGACGAGTGGGCTGACAGCCATCTGTCAGAAATCTGGCCGCGCATTGATTCTTACGAAAGCGCAGGAATTCTCACAATTACCCATAAAACCGAAGGGGTTGTATGCAACTACAGCCGCAACCTTGATTTAATAAACGGAGTATCTCTCATAAATTACACCAAGGGCGGCACCGATTTTGCAATTGAGTGCTTTGCCTCGCACCCCGCGGATTTAATCGTCTATAGGCTTAAAACAAGCAAGGCGGTTGATTTTGCCGTCGGCTTTGAGCGCGAGGGCGGCATCATCTCATGCGAGGCGCAGGGCAATGTCATCTCGGCTCACTGCGTCACCGCGCTCGGAGAGCATAAATTTGCAATTGCCGCAAAAATACTCTCTGACGGTCAATGCAGCGAAGGCTGTGCAGGCTTTGAAATTACAAACAGCCGTGAAACGGTCATTTATATCAGCATCGCTACCGAGTTCCGCACAGCCGATTATCAGTCAAAATGCGCTGAATATTTCAATAATATCCGCTCATACGATGAGCTTTATTCCTCGCATACCGCGGACTTTTCCGCCCTTATGAAGCGCTCGGATGTTGAGCTTGAAGGCAACAAAGAGCTTGAAGATCTAACCGTTGCCCAAAGGCTTGAGCGACTCAGGAGCGACGATACAGAGGATTATCAGCTTATCTCGCTTTATTACCAATTTGCAAAATATCTTATGGTTTCATCCAGCCGCCCGGGCACGCTGCCCGCAAATCTTCAGGGCGTATGGGCAGAAAAATTGAGTAACCCATGGAATGCGGATTATCACACAAATATTAACCTTCAAATGAATTACTGGCAGGCTGAAACGGCAAATATAGCCGAATGCTGTCTGCCGCTGTTTGACTATATGAACGAATACCTTCTTGAGCCCGGCAAAAAAACGGCTCGGGATTATTACCATGCGCAGGGCACCGTGGTTCACCATTTAAGTGATATTTACGGCTTCACCGCGCCCGCGGACGGCATCTGGGGCTTGTGGCCTCTGGGCGGCGCGTGGCTTGCCTACCATATGTGGGAACATTATCTTTTCGGCGGTGACAGGGATTACTTAGAGAACACCGCGTACGAATACATTCGCCAAAGCGCGCTTTTCTTTATGGACTATATGTTTGAAGGACCGGACGGCACTATGCTCACAGGGCCGTCCTCCTCCCCCGAAAACAGATACTATTTTGGCGACGAGGCGATTTCAATTTGCCTGTCACCGACAATGGATACCGAAATCATCGGCGGTCTTTTACGGTTATATATCGCAGCGGAGGCAATTGTCGCGAGAAATCCCGAGGATTCAAAGCGAGCCGAAAGCATACTAAAAAAGATGCCTGACCTTAAGGTCGGCAAGCACGGTCAGCTGATGGAATGGCTTGAGGATTACGATGAACCCGAGCCCGGTCACAGGCATATTTCTCACGCCTTCGGGCTTCACCCGGGCTGCCAAATCACACGCGCCGAGCCGCAGCTTTATGAAGCGATAAAGGTTACCCTCCTCAGACGCCTTGAAAATGGAGGCGGGCATACGGGCTGGAGCCGCGCGTGGCTGATAAATCTTTTCGCGCGCCTGCGTCTTGGCGGTGAAGCTTATGATAATCTTGTTAAACTCTTAACCATTTCCACCAACGACAATTTATTCGATATGCATCCGCCCTTCCAGATTGACGGCAACTTCGGCGGCGGCGCAGGAATCTGCGAAATGCTGCTTCAAAGTCACGAGGGAGTTATATCGCTTTTACCCGCGGTCACCGAGGGCTTCTCGGGCAGCTTTAAGGGGCTCAGAGCCCGCGGGGGTGTGACGGTGTCGGCTTCTTTCACAAAGGGCAGAGTTACCGAGTTTTCTCTTATCAGCGAGGTGAATCAAACCGTAAGCGTTGAGCTGCCCGATATTCAAAAGACCTCGGAAAGCGGCGGAATATTTAAGATGGAGCTTCCCGCGGGAAAAACGATTTCAGTAAAAATCTGACATATAAAAGCAAAGGGAATTCACGCCGCGCGGCTGTGAATTCCCAATTTTTTCTTATTATCGCTGAAGGATGAGAGCTTTATCAGTTCGCTTTGCGTTTTATTGCAAGCATTTCAATATAACCGCGTTCGCCGCGCGGTTCAAGCTGAATACGGGGGTTTTCACCGTCCCATTCATAGCCGATTACCGACGGGTCATAACGATCCATTGCGTGCTGAACCGCCTGAATTGCTTCGCAGTAAAATTCCTCATTAAACGGTTCGCCTTGGAATACAAGGTACTCTGCCGCGGGGAGCGTAATCACATCAAACCCCTCGGGGATTATCCCGCTGTAATCGCAGGGAACCTCAACGCCCTGAACATACATTGATGTGCCCTTGGCAATGTACTTCTCGGGCAGCCACATACTGACGGGCTCGCCGCAGAGGGAATCCATGCTCATGAGAAGTCCCCAAACATCGCAGCCAACCTCTTCGCAGTAGCCGAAGTAATCCTCCGCCTTAATTCCCCGCTTAATTAATACTTTGCGTTCGTCTTTTTTGATTATTTGAAGAAACACGCTCTGCACATTTTCCATACTTATCATATCCTTTCTGAGCTCTATGAATTTGACACCGTAGGGAACAAAAAGATTAATGGGAACAGGGTCTTTCGCGTACTCGCCCGGATTGCAACCGAATTCGCGGCGAAACGCGCGCTGATAGCCGTCAACACTGCCGAAGCCGAGGTCCGTTGCCACATCTATGACACGGCAATCCTCATTTTTGAGCCGCATGGCGGATTTTGAAAGCCGCAAAAGGCGAATGTAATCCGCAGGCGTAAGACCCGTATACTGCTTAAACAATCGGTACGAATGCCAGGGTGAAAACAGCGATTCTTTTGAAAGATCCGCCATTGTTATCTCTTCGTCCCAATGCTCGGCAATATAATCCTGCATACGCTGAACCGCCAAAATCTGTTCCTTCATCTTTTCTCACCCCCGATATTCACAAGTTTAGCACATTCAAAAAGGATTTGCTCGACTTTTTTTGCTTTTGTCAAAAAAGTTTTGGTTTGTTTTTGTCGGGTGATTGAGTATTTGTCTATAAAACTTTGCTGTCAAAATATGACGGCTGATGTTAAGTGCATAATTGATAAGCGAAAAACGACTTTATTTCATCATCGGCTTAAAAAACGCCCCGATAATATCTGCAATCCCAAATAAAACAATAAGAAAGGCTATAAACATAATAATCCCTCCGTATGGTTATCATATGCTTGTTACCGCCTATTTTGCCATAACGAGCTGCATATGAGTGTCAAACCCACCCGGCAGAGGCTTGAATTCAACCGCCGCTCCGATTTGCCCACGAAGCTGAGAAGCGAGGCTTTGCAAATCGTATTGCGCTATCGCCGCGTAGAAAATTACAAAGTCGTCTGAGCTCCCGTATTTCACGCTCGTCACGCAAAGCCCGTCAAGCTCCCCTGTCACTGACCGCGCCGCGCTGAGCACCTCGTCGCAGGCCTGCCTGATGGAATTTTTGATAGTCTTAAATGCATTATCAGGCTTATGCTCATCAGCACTTCTAATGTAATAATACGCGCACTCCTTCTCAACGCAGTGGTGCTGCTCGGTAAGCGACTGAGTAAGATATCCGGGGTGAAGCTTGCACACGCAGTAGCCGCCGCACTTACTGCGTGAGGTGACGTTGCCGTCAATGCACCGCGCCCTCTGCGGGTCGCAGCGTTCGTCAAGGAACTTTGCAATGCGGCTGTCGCCGTCGGGGAACATCAGAGTCAGCATAATTAATCTCCTTTTTTGTGGTCTCTTTTCCATATGTACACTATAATCGCCGTAACGGGAGCGTAAATAACGAACAGCATCGCGCCTAAGCCAAAGTTGTCAAAAACGAACATACAGAACCACAACAGCAGCCCCGCAACCACGATACCTAACACGCACCCGCAACCTCCTCCGGCCGCTCCGGCAGTTCCGGCGCTTGCGGCTATCCATTTTTCTTCCCAAAAGTCGCTGTCCAAGCTCACAGAAATCCCTTTCCTTTCATAAATGTACAGCTTTCCGCAGTAAGTGACCGATACTATTATAAACCATATTGCAAAGGTGAGCGTAAGGTTTAAACCTGTTCTTTTGCCTCAGAATTTAACCTTCACTTTTGCAATCTACGGCTGTCGTTATACACATTATCTCATAAGTACTGTACCATAAACATCCCTTTGCGTCGCCAAATCCACAAGAAATGCAAAAAAATCAGCCTGCCATTCCGATTCATTATCGGCACGGCGAGCTGAAAAAATCTCGTATTTAATTAATGCCCATTTGATTCGGCGTAGCTGTAAATAAACAAAAAATAAGAACGAAAATAGTTGCAAATGAAAATTAAATATATTATGATGATTTTAGTATAACTTTATTTCAATGACGCTGCTGTAGTTGATTTTTCGTTTTTGTACACAAAAAAGTCTTTTATCGGAGGTTATCAATTGAATATATATAAAAACTTGATAATCGCCAATGGCAAAGATATCACCAAAAATGCCACACACATTAATCTAAACGCATCAAAATATGATGTTACATTTTGCTCTGGAAAAACATATAGTTATAACTTCATGAATTTTGACTGGATGAAGGAACCAAAAGCGCTTAATCCCGAATTGTACGAGATATCTCGCGGTACCAATAAATTTGATAACATAGATGCAATATATGAATTTAAAAGTTCTCAAAATAGATATTGGTTGCTACGTTTTTCGAAAGGTGAGGCGCGCAGCTACCCATACAATGAGCTAAAAATTGTTAAATCATGCTTAGACGATGCAAAAGCCAAGAGCTGTTTTGAATATTTATCAAGGATAGCAGAGCTTATTAGCATTAAAAGTGAAGATGGAACCAAGCTATTATCAAAACAATACGAAAAGATTAATTTCATTGGTGATAACGCTGCACTTGCTCCATACCTTAATCCGGACAGATACAAACTTTGTACTTATGCAACACCAAGGCTGATTTTTCCGTTTGGCTGTAACGCAAGTCAATATTGTGCGGTTAAAACAGCATTTGAAAACCAAATGAGCGTCATCCAAGGCCCTCCCGGTACCGGAAAAACACAGACGATTCTTAATATAATTGCAAATATTCTTTTGCACGGGAAAAGTGTAATTGTTGTCTCAAATAACAACTCGGCAACCGCAAATGTATTTGAAAAGCTTGCATCGAATAAATACGGGCTTGACTTCATTGCTGCTCAGCTTGGCAATTCAAATAATAAAGAGGTGTTTATCAATAATCAAACAGGCAAATACTCAGATATATCATCTTGGAATAGGGAAAATGAGTGCATTGAAGAAATGCTTTCATCAGTTCAAAACACATCACAAGAGCTTAACGAGATATTTGGTAAACAAGAGCGCTTGGCTCAGGCAAAGCAAGAACGCACGGCTATTTCCACTGAATATGAACATTTTCGTGTTTACTTTGCTGAAACCGGTATTTCACAGGAGCGTTTGAAGTCAAGAAAGAGGCTCAGTTCGGGCAGGCTTATGAAACTGTGGCAGGAGTGCCAAAGAATATCTGATAACAATCGGGCAATTACACTTTGCTTTAAAATCAGAAGTGTGATTTTGTATGGAATCTCTGATTGGAAGTTTTATGACGGGGATATTTCTCATATCGTTGCTGCAATGCAAAAGCTATACTATGAAGCAATCCTGAATGAGCTTGATAACGAGATTAACAAAATCGAACATGATCTTAAAAGTGTTGACGCAAAAGAAAAGATTGAAAACTATTGCAACCTATCAATGGATATTCTCAAAAACGTCTTACATAAAAAATATGGCAGGCAAAGAGAACGCAAGATTTTTGAGACTGATGATTTATGGAAAAACCCAGTTGAGGTTCAGAAAGAGTATCCGGTTATATTGAGCACTACATATTCAGTTAGGAGCAGTCTTGGTAAAAATGCGCATTATGACTACATCATAATGGATGAAGCTTCACAAGTGGATGTGGCAACCGGCGCACTTGCTCTTTCTAGTGCAACAAACGCCATAATAGTAGGCGATTCGAAGCAATTACCAAATGTTGTCACATCAGATATTCGAAAACGCGCTGATGCAATCTTCGGCTCATTTAAAATAAATCAAGGATATTCATTTTCATCAAACAGTTTTTTGAAATCAGTATGTGATATTCTACCTGAAATCAAGCAAACGTTATTACGCGAGCATTATCGTTGCCACCCAAAAATCATTGAGTTTTGTAATCAAAAGTTCTATAACGGTGAACTTATAATAATGACCGAGGACAACGGTGAAGATGATATTCTTTCGGTAATTAAAACACCTGAAGGCAATCATGAAAGAGATCACTTTAGTCAAAGGCAAATTGTCATCGTCAAAGATGAAGTGCTTCCAAAGCTGGACAGGTTTCAGCACGAAGAAATCGGTGTTATTGCTCCATATAACAACCAAGTTGATTGCTTAAAGTCTGAAATTGGCATCAACGACATTGATATTTCAACGGTTCATAAATTTCAAGGTCGAGAAAAGGATGTTATCATTATTACTACCGTTGACGATGAGGCAAGCGATTTTTCGGACGACTCTTTTCTCATCAATGTTGCTGTTTCCCGCGCAAAGAAAAAACTATGCCTTGTTACGTCGGGAAACGAGCAACCGGTGGACAGTAACATTGCTGATTTAATTTCCTATATTGAATATAACAATTTTGAAGTTGCTAACAGTAAAATTTATTCTGTATTTGATTACTTGTACAAGCAATACACGGAGCAAAGAATTGAGTACTTGAAAAGGCACCCAAAAGTATCAGAATATGACTCAGAAAATCTCATGTATTCAATGATTGTCGATGTTATAGATTCTGAAGAATTCAAAAACCTTGATGTTATCTGTCACCAACCGCTAAATATGATTGTACGAGATGAAAGTTTACTTGATGACAGAGAGCGTGAATATGCAAATCACCCATCAACACATTTGGATTTTTTAATTTTCAACCATGTAAGTAAAAAACCTGTCCTTGCGGTTGAAGTGGACGGGTTCCATTATCATAAACAAGGAACAGCACAAGCTGAAAGGGATAAATTAAAGAATCACATACTTGACGTTTATGGCATTCCTTATGTGCGCTTTTCAACGAATGGAAGCGGAGAACATGAAAAGTTGATCGAATTGCTCAGCAAATAAAAGGATTTGAGACAGCTAATTTGATGAGATTTAGCGTCGGCTGCCGTTTCTATTTAAGGGGCAGAAGGATTTGAAGTTTGCTTCGCAAACCCCTCTCGAAATAAGGTCGCCTTGCTCATTGCCTTTCGCAATTCTCCCTATTTCTCGCGGAGCCCCGTCTCGCTTCATCAGCCATCGGCGCGGCGCTTCGGCGGCGTAGCCCCTCACGCTCCGCATGCCTTCGGGTTCAAATGTATTTCATAGCTAAGCGGTATGTTTTTAATATAAATTATATTTTGAAGATAGCTTTGTATTTGACTTGCTGAATCGAAGATGATAAAATATTTATAATAAATCAGCGAGGTTATAAGATGATTTGCGAA
>CAYUXK010000038.1:0-20281 GCA_964448835.1 uncultured Clostridium sp.
TGTATAAAAGGAGAACAACGCAATGAGAAAAATGATTTCAGTGTTACTTGCCCTGTTATGTGTGCTGCCGCTTGCCGCCTGCGGCAACGGCGGTGACAACGGCGAAACCAAAACCGCTGCTCAAACAACTCTTGAGCACAACACCGAAATTCCGACAAAGCCCGAAGGCAACGACAGCATGTCAAAAAAAAACGAGGTAAAAGACTCCAAGCTTAATTTCACCCGTTGGGACGCTTATTACGCAAACTGCATGAGCACGCTCCTTAAAACCTACGGCACGGTAAAAATCACCGGTATCAACGAGGGTGGCTCCTACACCGAAAGCTATTTTCAGCACTACGGTGAGCCGGCATTTGTTTGCACATGGGATTACGACGACGGCGAGAGCTCATATAACGGCTGGTACGACGGTATTGAATTTACAAATTATGAGAGCGGAAAAGTCTGTGCAAATATAGATGTTGATGACCTCGCAAAGCGCGACGAAGCCGGTTTTGAATATAGGATTTCAGACATTTTTGAAGATGTAAATATCAAGCTTGTTTCCGAAAGCGCAGACAGCTACACACTATCCGCAGAGAGCGTGTATGAGGACTATGATTTTGATTGCACCATTGTTGTTGACAAAGGAACCCTTGCAGTTAGAAAAACGGTCTATAATTACGGTGAATTCGACTATGTTACCGAGTATGAATACGGTGCTCAGCTCAAAGATGATGAGATGCTTGCCTGCTGGAACGAAAACAACCTCAAAACCGTCACCGTCATAAGCGAAGATATTAACTTCAGCAGCGAAAGCAAGGTAACATCGAAGGTTGAAATCCCCTGCGAGTGGGAACTCAAGGTTTTCAGCGACAAGGAAATCAACATCTGGCTCGATAAGGATTACACAAAGGAATATGTCTACCCCGGTGACTACAAGGATTACACGATTTATATTACCACAACAATGGGTTAAGGAGAAAACAGAAATGGGACTTTTTGATAAAATCGTTAACAACACAGCTTCATCTTTAACAGGCTCTGTCAACAAAGCAGCGCACAACCTTGGCAACAAAGCACAGGCTGCCGCAAAGAGCGCTGCGAGCCATATCGGCAACAAAACCGAAAAAATCGTTTTCAAAGCGCTGCCCACAGATTTCGAGGGCTTCAAAGCTCTCCCGCAGGCTGCTATGTTAAATCCGTTTGATACGGCGGCAATGGCTGTGCTGGCGTTTTGCTTCTTCCCGAAGGACAATGAGCTTTGTTACGAAATGATTGATTTCCTTCGCGGACCACGCCAGATGAACGGAATGGATAAACAGTTTATTGCCGACCGCTTTCGCGCCAAGGATTATGTGCCGCGTTCTTATTTTGAGGGAGCAACCCCAAAGAACGATTACACACCGTCTCAGCCTTACACAGTCTATGTCAGCGAAGCCTCTGTTTCCGATGATCAGCCTAACATGATGAAGCTTTTCATCGCCTCCGGCGGCGCAGATTCGCCGCGACCGGTCACTCTGCGTGAAGCAAAGGACGGTAAATGGTATCTCTGGGAATATTCGAGCATTCTGCTTGACATCCGTCAGCCGGAAAGCTCCAATCCGTGGGCATAAAACAATTATCATGAAATTGATGGACTGGTTATAAACTACACGCTTTACAAGAAATATTCAGATAATAAGGAGAACCGATTATGAAAAAGTGTTTTGCTCTTTTACTTGCGATTGCAATGCTTGTTACCCTTGCCGCCTGCGGTGACAAAAAAGTAACCCCAATCACTTCTTCGCCCGACACCTCCGAAACAACTGTTTCCGTACCCGAGCGCACTCCCGCTGCAAATGTTGACCCGACCGAAATGGAATGGGGAATAACTGACAACGGTAGCTACACAAGCGACTTCTGGTATCCTGAAAATGGCAGTAAGGCCGAATATATCCTCTTTCAGAATGCAAACAGCGACTTAGCTCCTGCAGGTTGCTCATACATAAAAATTGTCAACGGTGAAGAAATCGAGGATTTACCGTGTGCAACCGATGAAGAAGGTAATCTGATTGATGCTGCAAACAGCGGCAAAATCAAAATAGCTTTTCTCGATAAATTTACTGCTTATGATTATGTTGCAGATGTCTGGTATTCAAGAGGAAATATGCAATCGCTCAGTGCGCTGCTCAGCGGCAAGAGCCTTGTCGGCGATAAATACCCTGAGGACACACTTAAACTCATGGCTGACGGAACAACTGCCGAGTTTTATGATGGCGAGAATTACACAGGCACATGGACTCTTGAATCACCATCTGTTGTCAACGTAGTGCGTGACGGTAAGGACTATGTTATGCATTTTCAAATCAAGTATGACGAGAGCGGCAAAATAACAGGTCTTGCCGAGGGCTCGTTCTCATCATATGTGTTTGTTTAAAAAATAATTGAATAAATAAGGAGCGTATTGACATGGCACTGTTTGAAAAGAAATTCTGCGACCTCTGTAACGAAAAGGTTAATTTACTCACCCGTCAGAAGCTTGAGGACGGCTTCCTCTGCTCCGACTGCAAGCACAAATTATCCTCGCTTTCATCTAACTGGGATGACAGAACCATTGCCGATGTAAAAACACATTTACAGGCAAGAGAAGCAAACAAAGCAAAGTATTCGCAGTTCAGCGCAACAGCTACTGCCGGCAATGCTTCCGAGCTCATGGTTGATGCAGCTCACCGTCAGTTCTGCTTCGCAATCGGCAGAGATTATAAAGACGGCAACCCCGAAGTGTTCGATTTTTCACAGCTTCAGGATTTCTGGCTTGAAGAGGTTACTTCAACTGACACGACCGATTCCGACGGCGACGGCATCCCCGACAGCCGTGATAATTTCAACAACCGCACAGGTCAAATGAACAACAACGCTATGTTCGGCGGCATGATGGGTAACGGCATGATAAATGCTCCGATGAATGTTCAGCCGTACATCCGCCGCAACAACAATTTCTCATCAAGCGCGAACTCAACTCAATATGTTTCTGCGGTTAAAGCTCATTTCAAAGTGAATCATCAGTTCATCAATGAAATTACCTTTGCAGTTGACAACTCCATAACAAAAAACAATATGAACGAGCTTATGCAGGCATACAACTACGGTGCACAAGTTATGCAGCTTTGCGAACAAATTAAGGGCGCAGGTCAGCAACAGCAGTACGCACAGCCTATGCAGCAGGGCTTCGCTCAGCAGCAGTACGCACAGCCTATGCAGCAGGGCTTCGCTCAGCAGCAGTACGCACAGCCTATGCAGCAGGGCTTCGCTCAGCAGCCCATACAGCAGGCGGCACCGGTGGCGGCTGTTATGCCTTTCTGTGCATCCTGCGGTGCGCAGAATACAACCGGAGCGACATTCTGCCCGAATTGTGGTACATCACTCAAGAAATAATTGAAGATAGGGAGAAAGAATTATGGGACTTCTTAAAGCGGGCGCAGGCGCACTCGGCGGAGCGCTTGCCGATTCCTGGCGCGAATACTTTTACTGCGAGGCACTTGAAACCGACATTCTCGTGGCAAAGGGCGAAAAGCGTGAAAATAAGCGTAGCTCTAACAAAAAGGGCAACGACAACATCATCTCCAACGGCTCGATTATCGCAGTGGCAGACGGTCAGTGCATGATTATCGTTGAGCAGGGCAAGGTTGTTGAGCTATGCGCCGAGCCGGGCGAATTTCTTTTTGACAATTCCACAGAGCCTACAATCATGTTCGGTGGGCTTAATATGGAAAACATAAAGAAAAACTTTGCCGTTGTAGGCAAGCGTTTCACCTTCGGCGGCGAGCCTCCCAAGGACCAGAGAGTATATTACTTCAACACCAAGGAAATCCTCGGCAACAAATACGGCACTGTCAACCCCGTTCCGTTCAGAGTGGTTGACAAAAACATAGGTCTCGATATTGATATTTCCATTCGCTGCAACGGTGAGTATTCCTACAAAATCGTTGATCCGCTTATGTTCTACACAAACGTCTGCGGCAATGTTGACTATGAATACAATCGCTCCGAAATCGACAGTCAGCTTAAAACCGAGCTTATGACTGCTTTACAGCCGGCATTTGCAAAGATAAGCGAAATGGGCATCCGTTACAGCGCACTTCCCGGTCATACCGTTGAGCTTTCCGATGCTCTTAACACAATTCTTTCGCAAAAGTGGACTGAGCTTCGCGGCATCAAGGTTTGGTCCTTCGGCGTTAATTCCGTCACTGCCCCCAAGGAAGATGAGGACATGATAAAGCAGCTTCAGAGAAATGCTGTTATGCGTGACCCGACCATGGCAGGCGCAACTCTTGTCGGCGCACAGGCGCAGGCAATGCAGGATGCGGCAAAGAACGAGGGCGGCATGGGCGCAATGGGTGCATTTTTCGGCATGGGCATGGCGCAAAACGCAGGTGGCATGAATGCACAAAACCTCTTTGCAATGGGTCAGCAGCAGGGCAACACACCGCAGCAGCAGGCATCCGTTGCGGCCGGCTGGGCTTGCGCCTGCGGTGCAGCAACCAACACAGGCAAATTCTGCATGGAATGCGGTAAGCCTCAACCGTCGGCAGACGGTTGGAGCTGTGAGTGCGGCACAGTCAATAAAGGCAAGTTCTGCATGAATTGCGGCAAGCCAAAGCCCGCCGATGCACCTCTTTATAAGTGTGACAAGTGCGGCTGGGAACCCGAAGACCCGCACAATCCTCCCAAGTTCTGCCCACAGTGCGGCGATCCGTTTGACGACAACGATGCAAAATAAGGAGTGACTCTTATGGCTGAATTACTTGAATACAAATGCCCTAATTGCGGCGGGAATGTCAAGTTTGATGTTACATCTCAGCAAATGAAATGCGAAAGCTGCGACAGCCTTTTCACTCAGAAACAGCTTAGCGGCACAAATGAAATTCCGGATTTATCAGATTCACAATCGAGCTACGATTGGCAGCCTCACGGCGAGAGCACTCAGCTGGATGGCGTAAACGGCTACTCCTGCAAATCTTGCGGCGCACAGATTGTTGCCGATGAAACAACCGTGGCAAGTGCCTGCCCGTATTGCGGCAGTCCGGTCGTAATGATGGGGAAGGTGTCGGGTATGCACAGCCCTGATTATGTTATTCCGTTCAAGCTTGACAAAAAAGCTGCAAAAGCCGAGTTGAACAAGTTTTACAAGGGCAAGTGGCTTTTACCGAGAGCTTTCAAGAGCGGAAATCACCTGGAGGAAATGAAAAGCGTGTATGTCCCGTTCTGGCTTTTCGATTGCGGAGCAGACGCACAAGTCGTTTTTGACGCAACGCAGACAAGATGCTGGAGCGATGACGAATATAACTACACCGAAACCAGTCACTACAATGTGTATCGTTCCGGTACACTTGATTTCTCAAATATCCCGGTTGACGGCTCAAGCAAAACAGACGACTCATATATGGAAGGTCTTGAACCGTATAACTTTGCAGAGCTCACCGAGTTTAACACAGCCTACCTTTCCGGATTTCTTGCCGATAAATATGACATTGATGCCAATGCGAGCTTTCCGCGCGCAAAAGAAAGAATCGAAAACAGCACAAGCACGGCTATTGCGTCAACCGTAAGCGGTTATTCATCTGTTACTCCGTGCAACACGTGCATAAACACACATAACGGGTTTTACAAATATGCCTTGCTGCCTGTGTGGATGCTCACAAGCAAGTTTAACGACAAAAAATATGTCTATGCAATCAACGGCCAGACCGGCAAGGTTGCGGGCGAACTGCCGGTTGACAAGAAAAAGCTATGGATTATTTCGGGAGCAATCGGTGCTGTGATTTTTGCTCTCGGACAATTTCTGATGTTTTAAGGAGGAGAAGAAATGAAAAAAACTATATCGCTTGCTTTCGCATTTTTTCTCGCTCTTGTGCTGACTGTTCCGGCGTTTGCCGCACCGGCAGCCGAATACACATATGTCTGGGATTTTGCCGATGTTATGAGCGAGAGCGAGGAGCAGATGCTTGACGAACAGCTCGGCAATATTGACTATGAATTTGCTTCTCCACTTTATATTGTGACAAAATACGGAAGTGAGGAAAATTCTGCCGTCGAGTATGCGAAAATGTTTGTTGAGAACAGCGGCGAGTTGTTCAGATCATACGGTGATGATCTCGGTTTTGTGTTCGTTGATGATTTTGACAATGATACATACACTTTCTATCGTGTAGGCGATGCGGACTTAATCGTCGATGACGCAGACCTTCAGGGACTGTTTGATAACCTGGATATCACCTATGACGTTGACAACCTCTTTTCATCTTATTCGGCTGTTGCGGCTTTCACAAGAGAACACTGTCAATCCTTTTTTAATGACGGTGATGCACAAACATCTACGACATCAGCATACGGCGATTATTATGACTTTTCCGCTCCGGACAGTAACGGAAAGCATATAACAGACGATGCCGACCTCCTGACGGATGAGCAAGAAGCAACGCTGCTGAAATCAATAGAAGCAATTCGAGAAAAATACAATTTTGATGTTGTTCTTCACACGACAAACAGCATCGGAGAAAAAACAATTGCCGACTACGCCGACGACTATTATGACTACAACGGTTACGGAATCGGTGAAAATCATGATGGCTTGTTGTTCGTGCTCAACATGAGCAATGGCGAGAAAGGCAACCGTGATTATTACACCTCAACCAGCGGCAGCGGAATCACCGCTTTCACTGATTATGCAGTAAAGGATTCGGAAAGCAAAATCAATTCACTTATCCTGCCGTCTTTGAAAAAAGACGACTGGTTCGGTGCATTTGAAAAGTACCTTGAGCTTACGAATATTTTCCTTGAACAAGCCCAAACAGGAGAGCCGTTTGACAGTGCGAATCCATATATGACCTTTAGTGACTATGCTGTGCTTGAATGTGTTGTGCTCTGCGTTGCGGCACTTGCAGTATTCATCACCTCAAAGATACTCGGTTCAAAAATGAAAACAAATGTTAAAAAAATCAGTGCCTCAGATTATGTTGTGCCCGGCAGTCTTAACATAACCGGAAGCTGTGACGTCTTTTCTCACAAAACACTCAGCAAAACCGCAAGGCCGAAGGAAACAAGCAGTTCCTCCGGCAGCAGCACTCATACAAGCTCGAGCGGCTCTACTCACGGTGGCGGCGGCGGTAAGTTCTGATTATCAAAAAGAAAGCCAAAAAATTTCTTGCTGCGGCATGAAGGCGCCCGTTCGGTAAATAACTGCATTTCGTATAAGCCGGGATTTCTTTCCCGGCTTATACGATAACGGAGGACGTATGAAAAAGCTATATACGGCGGTGATAATTATTTCAGTTCTAAGCTTACTCTCCGGTATGTTTTCGGGATGCACGCGGAAATTCTTGCGTATGATGGACGGCGACGGAATGGTAAACAATAACGGAATAATGGAAGGTATTCTGACCGGCTATTGGGAAAGCAACCGTGAGCAATCCACCGATGTGTGCAAATGGATTGCAATTATTGAAAATTACAACCTGTTGTTACTTTGCGGTGGCACAACTGTGCTTGAATGTTCATTTTCGTTTGAATTGCCGAAAGAATTCAATGAATACAACACGAATATAAGAACAGAGCTTATCCCCGAATTGAACACTCTCGGATATGAAAAAACCGTTATCGGCACAGTAAAACAGCTTCACACCGAAAACGGTAATTTGTTTTTGCAGATAACCTATCAGAACGGCGACACGGGGGTAGTGGTGTTTGAAAAGACCGAAGAAAAAGTCGAGATTCTTGACGGCAGTGACACTTATGTTGACGGTAAAGAGCTTACTTGATTGAGGTAATATATGAAAAGTAAAATTTTGTTATCTTGTGCCTGCATTGCGCTTGCAACTGCGGCTTTGCTGTCAGGCTGTTCCGGGCAAAGCAATGAAGCAATCACAGCTGCGGCAACGGATATTGCCAAAACAACGGCACAGAGCATATTCAAAACAGTCACTCACGAATATGTCACGGCAAAGCTTGAAAGCAATGAACTTACGCTGACATTTTCATTGGGGGAGGACGGAGAATTTAAGAATTATCTGTCGGAAAGCATTGAATGCGGCAAGCCATATCCGGTCTCCGGCCTCAGCAACAACTATATTGACATTTATGTGGGCACAATGGGGCAGGATATATGCCCGTTTGTGTTTCTTTTAACCGACAGAAAAACAGTTGAATGTGTTCCGGTGCCTGACCAACTGTATTACACCCAAGATTTTGCATCAATAGGTGAACTGACCGGTGTTACTGATGTTGTGTCACTGCGTGACGGTACAGTTACCGACGAAAGCGGCGGATATGTTAATATATATGCAGTAAAGTCAGACGGCAGTGAGTATGACCTTTCTGATGTGTGGTACAGAATGAACAATGACCCCGAAGATATTATTCCGACAAATCAGGATGCAATGGACACCCTCAGCAGTGAGCAAAGTGTAAAAAAACTTTTGAACAAAGGCATGAAGATGCTCGCTACGGACGAAACGGAATGTATTTTTGGTGAAATGTGTGCGCTTATTGCCATAGGCACAGACCATGAGGAGAACTTCGTGCGTGAAAGCTACTACGCTGTTTCGTCCACAGGTGCAATTTATCTTTTTGATGTGGTTGACGATAAATGGGTTCCAGTCAATATGCTGGCAGAAACCTACAGCGCCGACTGGAACGAAAGCAAATATCTTGCCGTTTTTTCCGATTCCAACACTGACGGATATGACTATTACAACCGACAAAAAAGCATCACCGAAATCAGTACACCTGCCGCTTCGCCATACGGGGCGAACCGTGTCTTAGTGGTGCCGATGAAAACAGGCATGTCAATGCGCATTGAAACTTTGAATGTTGACGAAAAAGGTGATATTTCAGTTGATTCGGTGGTAAAAACAATTGAAAAAACCACACGCGGAGAAGTATACGCAATAAGCGTTACAATAAGCGAGACAATCCCGACGCTGCGCATTGTTGCCGAAGACGAATATTCATCTTGTGAATGGTATGCCGTTTATGACGGTGAAAATGGAAACGGCATAGCATACATTTATGCGGCTGCCGTGAAGTACTGGGTGCCGCCGAGGGCATGAAAGAGGACAAAGAAAGCTGGAAAAGCTATACAGATGGGTGCAAAATTCCCATGCTGCCTTGCTTTTTTCTGTTTTATAAATTCTATTATATGGGTGGGTGCACAAAGCACACGGAACAAACGGAAACAAAACTGCCGGGTACATTTTGTATCAAACTCGTGTGCTTCTCCAAAAAACAAAGGAATCGCCGCAAGGCGGTTCCTTTGTTTTATCCTGATTATTGTTTTTGTACAGCCATACAAGCGAATTTCGATTGACTTTTTTACCGTAGATTATATAATGTTTTCGAAGCAGTGACATAAGGGGTGAGCGGAATTATGGATAATATACCGGTAAACATACGGCGCAACTATAAGCTTTTATGGATACGCGACGCCCTTATCGCGGTGTCTACAGCTTTTTCGGCTGTGAGCATTTTGCAGGCATTTTTTCTGAAAAACGGTCTTTCAAATGAGCAGATAGCGATACAGTCATCATTCGGTCAGCTCATATTTCTGCTGGGTTCCGTGGGACTTACGGGACTTGTACACAGGTCGGGAAATATTCTCCGCTCTTATTCTGTATCGCTTTTATTATATGGTTTTTCGGTTGTCCTGTATATACCGTTCTGCCTTAAAAATTCAATCTCACCATTCGCTTTTCTTATTGCCGTTATGGGTATTACTCTTTTGATAAATGTTTGGAATGCAGTAAGGCTTATTTACGATTATCAGATTCCGTGTATGGTTATGGATGTCAGGGACTATTCGTTTTTTACTTCGGTAAACGGCATTATTTGCGGTGTCGTAGGTTTCATCCCCGGTCTGATTCTTACTGTACTGTACTCATCGTTTTCATATAACGTCATTACGATGGCTTCATTCGCTTTGTCTGCGGTGCTGACCGTTCCGGCCGCCATTATATCAAGGAGACTGAAACCGCTCAGCGGAGATACGGCACTTCGTAGTAATTCTATCAAAGAAAGAAACAGCTTTTTTTCAGATTTCGGCAATCTTTTCGGTGACAGAGACTTCCGCGCTCTGATAATCCCCAATTTTGTCCGCGGACTCGGAACGGGTCTGTTCACAATTCTTCCCTCACTTGCAATAACAGCCGGTGTACTTGATGCGGAAAACGCTTCGCTGATTACTTCGGCGAACTGCGCCGCAACATTTGCAAGCTGTTCGTTCTACGCTTTCTGCGGTCGAAGAAAAGTTTCTGTGTCGCTGCTCTGTATTTTGGGTTCGGTGCTTCTTTTTGCAGTTGTTCCTGCGCTGAGTTTTTCAAAGACAATTTTTCTTATCCTGTATTTTGTCGCATACAGCGGCTATAACATAGTCTGCTATGCAGTACCTGATATAGTTTATCGTACGGTAAGACAGGAAATAATGAGCGCGTTTCACACATGGCGTATGGCGATAACAACTCTCGGAACAATAATTTCAACTATGCTTATAGGAAGAATTTCCGAAATCAAGACGATTCCGGGCGTGGTGTATCTTTTAGGCTCTGCGCTGTGTATGCTTTATTGCGGCATAGCCTACGCTCTGTATTTCCGCAAATCGACCTCAAATATATAGAACCAGTCAAAGGCGCTTGCTCTCCGCCCATAACCCATGGTAGTCATAGACTTCCGTGGGCTTTTTCCTTGCCCTTCCTGCGGTGTCAACCTCTTGTTTTACAACAACGAAGAACGCCTTATGGATGAAGCGGAATTTGCAGAAGCTGAACACGCAAAATTCCAAAAGCATATCGATAATCTCAAAGCATCCTTCTTTAAAACGAAAATCGTATTGGTTCGTACTATTCTGACGGTTATTGCATTTTTCTCTGCCTGTATTCCTCTTACGAAGCTGACAGGCGCAGGAGCACTGAAATATGTCAATGCAATTTCAATGTATAACTACATTGATTCTGTGGGAACTGACGGATTAATTAGCGGCTTAATGAAATTTGACCCTTTTTCAGTTTCGTTTGTTGCCATTCTTCTCTCGGTCATTCTTGTCCTGCTGGGGCTTATATTCAATTCAATGTCCTGCGGTAAACTCGGCAGAGTTAGAGATATGATATTCAGCATTCTCACGATAGGATCTGCCGTTCTTTCGGTGATTGAATTCATAAAATTTGCTCCGATAGTTAACACCTATTTTGAGACATATACCTCCGGCGCGCTTTTCTTCGGTATTTATTTTTACTTTGCTCTCATCATTGCAATATTTGTTATTAACATTATTTTCTGCATTAAAGGAATTGCAGTTGAATACACCGACTGCCTTGTCGGGGGAATACCCGCAAGCGAATATTTTGTTCTCAAAGAGAGCGGTATTTCAAAAGAAGAAATGCGTGAAAAGATGAAAGCGGCAATTGCAGCAATTGAAGCAGAAAACAAAATCAAGGCAGACGAATACAACAAGCAGTTCGTGAAATCTGTATAATACACATTATATAAGAATTCCTCCCTGTATTTTTACAAGGAGGAATTTTTTAGTTTGATGATCTATTTTTTTAATTTAGTCAGATTATTGCTCCACCTATCATTTGCAAGGAATGCGTCAAGCATCCATTTCTTTTTTTCGAGCGGCACGCCGATAGCCTCGCCGTCACCATAGTCGTCCAAAATAAAGCCGCCTTTATCCGTGCCCCAGCATTTGACGAGAAGAGCGGCCTCATCCTCAATCTCTTCCTTGCCGAGGAACGGAAGCGTGTGCTGAATGTCGCAAAGCGACACAAGGCATATGCGCCCGGCATACCGCCTTCCGATTTCTTCGATGCCCAGAGCGCGCGGCTGCTGCAGGTTGACCGCGTCAAGACCTATCTCTATCCATTGCTCGATGAATTGGTTGACCTTGCCGCAAGAGTGCAGCTTTACATCCCAGCCTGCCGAGTGACACGCATCAAATATCTTCTTGTATCGCGGAATGAAAAATTCGCGAAAAAGTTCAGGAGAAATAAAAGTATTGTTTTCCGTGCCCCAGTCATCAGAAAAGCCGATGCCGTCAATCATGCCGGGGAAGCGGGTGGATATGTTTTTAATAATGCGCAAATCAAATTCGACGATGCGGTCGGCAAGCATTTCGATTTTTTCACGCTCAAGATATAAATCGACAAGCGTATTTTCAAAGCCATGAAGCGCGTGCATACGCTCAAACAGCACCATGAATATACCCGTTTCCATGTATTTGTCTTCGTTGCCCTCAAATTTACGCTCCATGCCTTCATAAAATTCAGGCTTATCGGGATCTGGCCAGCGAAACGAGTCGAGATTTGACCAATCGTCCAGGGGATGCCCCACGACCTGCCCCATATTTTTAACCTTGGTGCGCCCCCAAGTGCATCCCCACTCATCAAGCGTACGGGATTTGCCGGGGTCGCCGGTTCCTATCTGATTCCAGCCCGCGTTTGCGTAATCGCTTATGCCCATTGAACCGAAGCTCAGCGGCAGCCGTTCCGGCGTGCCGAAATGAATCGCGGCGCGAACGATTTCTTTACTTGTCATGATGAATTAAATCCTTTCTCAAATCAATTCAAAAAACAACCTATCCATCCGAAATATTATGCTGATTAATTATAACAGAGAAAGAAACAACAATCAATAAATATTATGATTATGATTTACTATATTTTCCTACTATAGAACGGAGTTTGTATGGCCATTTTCGCTGACAAAAAAACACGGCGCTCATAACCGAATAGCCTGAGCGCCGTGAAATATATTGATATTGAGTTTATTATAGCTTGCTTTCAATCATGGGAATGACATCATCGATGTTCATATCGAGCGCGCACGCGAATTCGCTGTAAATGGCGCTTTCCGCGTCCCTTAAGAAACGCTCATCGTTTGAATGTAGCCTTTTGCCCTCGCTGATTTTTTCTTCGCGGCAGGCGCGGATGGATTTTATCATCATCATAATCTCGTGGTGGTCGCCGCCTTTGATTGTTTCGCTGAATTTATCATGGCGGCGCCTGTCGTTATCTATCCACTGCTCTTCAGAATCAGGGACAGTGCTCATAAGATTATGAACCTCCTGAGCGGTAAGCAGCTTTCGGATTCGCGCTTTGCCGTTCACTGGGCAATATATGGTTGAGTTATCCTGGTCAATCGGTCTTATTACATAATACATAACATCCTGGCCATTGAAACGCTTCGACTGTATGTCAACGATTTCGCATACGCCGGAGCTGCCATACATAACCGTTTCATTAATGTTAAACATTTTTATAGGGTACCTCCGTTATTATTTTGCAGTTAATTAAGATGTGTTTCACAGCATTTTGCCGATGTATTTTTTCGTCAAATGAGCCTGACTGCTAAAAAAATCTGCCGATAGCTGTGTAATCGGCAGACTGCACTGTATGTTAAAATTATATCACTTTTGTCAAAAAGATGTCATAGGCTATTTAACCAAAGAACTGTTATTTATGTGAGAACTCACTTTGATTTTTAGACAAATTGCTCAACAGCCTATTGAGACCTACAGGACGCTTTGATGTGATATTATCAACACCGGTATCAATCAGAAGCTTTTGCACAGTGGAGGAATCCGCAGTCCATGCCGAAACTAAAAGCCCGTTTTCGTGCATAACACGCACGACAGCCTTGGTTATGTTTGTGAAATGGGTGTTAAGACCAATTGCGCCGCAGTCAATAATCATTTTTGCGTATTTGTTAAGCTCTGCCTCATCATTGCGGGCAGAGAGGCTTATATTGCCGTTAAGATAATACGGGATTTTTGATGAAGCGGCAACCGTAGCGGTTTGGGTGTCTTTAACGCCCGTATAAAAGACTCTGCTCATAAGGTTGAATTGCTCCGCGAGCGCGTCAACCTCGGGCAAATTGCTGTAAGCCTTCAAATCGAGGTTAATCTGACAGGTGTCGCTTTTGGTGACTATTGCCAAAGCATCGCGCAGCAGGCAGCCCTTGCCTTGGGCGGGGGTGGACGAATGAATAATCACAGGGGTTGAATCGGGCGCAAAGGTAACGTCAAACTCAACAATCCGGGCGTTGTGGGCAATTGCTTTTTTGATTGAGCCGAGCGAGTTCGCGCGCGTATGCATAGCCCCCGCGTGCCAGGTCACAGTGGGTATATTTACCATAACAACACCCTTTACATAATTGATTAACTATAGTATAAGCCTTTTTTAAAATAATTACAAGTCCTTTTGATAATTAAGAATAATTTGCATTGCATAAATGCTTATTTTGTGTTACAATTACTAATCAATAGAGACCAACTTTCAATTAAGGGAATATCATCAAATGAGAAAAAACGTTTACTTCTTTCAGGTTAATTATGCCTACGGCAACAGCGCCCATCTGCCTTATACCGTGGCGCATCTTGCAGCTTTTGCGTGGCAGAACCAACAGGTAGCAGAGGCGTATGAATTGCGGGATATGTTCTTTTTGCGTGAGGCGCCGGGCGAGATTATCGGCAAGGTCGATAATCCGTTTCTTGTAGGATTTTCAACTTATGTGTGGAACTATGAATACAATAAATCGCTCGCTAAGCTGATTAAAGATAGATTCCCCGAATGTGTCATTGTTTTCGGCGGCCATCATGTACCGCCCAGCGATGATTTTCTCAGGGAATGCCCTTTTATCGATTATCTTATCCATGGTGAGGGTGAGGAGCCGCTGCAAATGCTAATGCTTGCCCTTATCGGGCAGGGTAACGCGCGGGAGATTCCGGGAATTTCAATGAGAAACAATGGCGGGTTTATTACAAACGACAGTATTGTAATGGAAAGGGATGATTTCCCCTCGCCATACCTTGAGGGCTATTTTGATAAAATCCTCGCCGAAAATCCTGCCACCGATTTTATGGCGCTGATTGAAACCTCACGCGGATGTCCGTATTCCTGCTCATATTGTGATTGGAGCTGCATGAAATCCAAAATCCGCCAGTTTCCGCTTGAGCGCGTATTCGGCGAAATTGAATGGATAAGCCAAAAAAGAGTTTATGGTCTTGGCGCCGCAGATTCAAACTTCGGTTTCTATGAGCGTGACGAGGCGATAGCGGATAAAATTGTCGAGGGCTTTCTTGCCACAGGCAGACCGGTGGCATTTCAAACATCTTATGCCAAAAACAGCAGCGAGCGAATTTTCAGAATAGGCCGCAAGCTTGATAAATATGGGCTTAATAAAGGCATCACGCTGTCTTTTCAGTCAATGTCACCAACCGTGCTGAAAAATATCGGCAGGGAAAACATAAGCATTGACTTCTACAAGGACCTTATGCAAATGTATAACAAGGCCGGCGTTTCGTCATACACGGAGCTAATACTTGGGCTGCCCGGCGAGACCTATGAGAGCTTTGCAGACGGTATCGACTATCTTCTAAAGCTTGGCCAGCATAATTCGCTTTATATCCATAACTGCGAGTGCCTTCCGTGCTCTATCATGGGCACGCCTGATTATATTGAACGGTTCAAGATTAAATCAACGCGAATTCCGCTCAATCAGCCGCACAGGGATTATAATAAGAATGACACCATCACTGAGTGGTCACAAATAATAACAGGCACTTACTCCATGGACGGCGACGAGTGGAAAAAGATGAACCTCTTTTCTTTCTGCGTTCAGGCCTATCATCACATGGGGCTGTTAAAGGGCTTCGCGCTTTACCTTTATGAGCGCGGCGAATGCTCCTACCGTTCATTCTATGAGGATTTGCTTGAGTTTGTGAGTGAGCGTCCCGACAGCGTCGCGGGCAAAACCTTTAATGAGATTAATGGGTACCTTGATAAAACCTTGACCGAAAACGGCGAATTAGTTTGTCATGATGAAGCCTTCGGCAATGTGTTTTGGCCGTTTGAGGAGTACGCTTTTCTGCGTGCATCCTATGAGCTTGACGGGTTTTATGAGGATCTCCGAGATTACCTTGCGCGCTACAGCTATGAGCAGGGCGTGTTTGAGGAATTGCTGAAATTCCAAAAAGAAATAGTTAAGCAGCCCTTCATTTCAGAAAAATCCTTTCTGACTGAATATAATTTTCTCGATTATTTTATTGCCATTCAAAACAACACCCCCGCCGTGCTTGAGAAGAAGCGTGGTATGATATCGATAAAAACAAGGCTTATTAACTCATGGGAGGAATATGCCAAATCTGTTGTTTGGTTCGGTCGAAAGGCCGACCGGAATACCTATATCAATGAAGCTGCTGTAAAGGAGATGGGTGATTGAAAAATGTTTATATGGTTCAGGCTTCAGAAACCTATGGCGGCGATATATTCAAGGCGGCGTATCTGCCCTATGCCACAGGGCTGTTGGTTTGCGCCGCATGGGAAAATGAAGTGATAAAAAGCGAGTATGAATTCAAACGCTTCATTTTCACAAAAGAAATAACATCATCCGCGGTTGCCTCGCTTCAAAGCCCGGCGGTCATCGGCTTCTCAAATTATGTGTGGAATACCGAATACAACAAGGCTCTCGCTAAAAAGGTAAAGGCGCTTTACCCTGACTGTGTTACGATTTTTGGCGGTCATAATGTGCCGCCCGGGGGCGAATTCCTTGAGAGCTTTGACTATATCGACTTCCTAATTCACGGTGAGGGCGAGGAGGCCTTTAAGAACCTGCTTCTTGAATTGCTCAAGGATCAGCCCGATTTCGCATCTGTAAAAAACTTATCATACCGCTCAAGCGGCAAAGCTATTACAAATCCCATTGAGGTGCTCACACGCGTTGATTATCCCTCGCCTTACCTGACAGGGGTTTTTGACGATATAATCAGAGAAAATCCGGATATGCAGCTTGACGCTATTATCGAAACAAGCCGCGGCTGCCCGCGAAGCTGCGCTTATTGCGATTGGGGCTGCAACAGTTCACGGGTTAAGCTGTACCCGATTGAGCGCGTCTTTGCCGAGATTGACTGGTTTGCAGAGCATAAAACCGCGTTTATATGGGGCGCTGACGCGAATTTCGGTATGTTTGACCGTGATATTGGTATTGTTGACAGGCTCATCGAGCGCCGCGCCGAGACAGGCTACCCCGAGAAGTTCCGTGTCAATTACGCCAAGGACAGGGATGAGGCGGTATTTGAAATCAGCCGCAAGTTTGAAGAATACGGTTTAAGTAAAGAGGGCGCGACGCTCTCGTTTCAAAGCCTTAACCCGAGGGTGCTTGAGCTTATCGGCCGCAAGAATATGAGCTTGGAGCATTTTAAGAATCTGATAGCAACCTATAAGCGACAGAAGGTTACCACCTATTCAGAGCTGATTCTCGGCTTGCCGGGCGAGACCTATGAGAGCTACATCCGAGGCATCGGTATGCTGCTTGAGGCAGGGCAGCACAGGCTGATTTTTTCATATAACTGCGTGCTGCTGCCGAATTCCCCGATGGCGAAGAAGGACTATATGAGGGAGCACGGCATTCGCACCGCCGATGTCTATTACCATACCGCCCACAACAAGGGTGAGGAGGAAATCACCGAGCGCACAAAATATATAGTCGGCACAAAAACAATGAACGGTGAGGACTGGATTAAGGCTAATGTTTTCTATTGCTTTGTTAAATCCGCCCACCATTTCGGTCTATTGAAGTTCATAGGGATTTATCTATATTTTGAGAAGAATGTTCCCTATGAGGTTTTCTACGACGGTCTTGTGGAGTGGGCCAAGGCTCACGGCGGTATATGCGGCGCTGCGTATAAATTCATACACAAATATTTTGAGGACTTTGCCGCCGAAAAGCCGATAAAACTTTATAAGAATGAAATTTACGGCGACATAACATGGGACGTTGACCGAACGCTTCAGCTTGAGTCAACCTACCGCCTTAATGATTTCTATAGTGAGATAATTGACTATTTGAAGTCTTACGATATTGAGCCCGATATTCTCGACGAGCTTATCAGGTACCAGAAGTGCGCTCTCAAACTACCGGGCAAAAACAATTTCAGTGAGGATTTCACCCACGATTGGCTCGATTATTATAACGCAATTTATGCCCATAATGAAGCAACTCTCCACAGCAAAAACACGCGCGTGTCAGTCAATAACGAAACAATTCCCGCCGATTGGATTGAGTTTGCGCTCGATGCCGTCTGGTTCGGCAGAAACGGAGCATCCTTCAACCTCGGAATGACTTCAACGGATATATAAAATTTAGCATTATTATTCAAAATACCTTTGTTTACCGGTTTCACGTATATTCTCAACAATAAAATATTCCTTTGCTATTTTTTATTTTGGCAAAACAATCCATAAAGATTGTGATATAATATTTGCGAAGTACTGGAAGCTGTACTTACATTATTTTTAGGAGAGGAAAAAAATGAAGAAGAAAATCCTTGCAATTATTCTCGCGTCAGCAATGATTATCTCGGCATTTTCGGCGGTCGCCAGTGCAGTTGGCGAGGTCAGTTACAGAGACATGGATTACACTCAAACCATCACACCGGGTACTCCTGCTACAGGCACATTAACCTGGCTCAATCCCACCCTTATTTCCTACAGCAGCACCGGCGTTGCAAAGGGCTTCAATGTTACGCTCGAGCAAAATAAGCAATATGTTTTCAGCTTTAAGGCAACTGCCTCCTCAAATGTTCCTCATGTAATTAACATTATGGTTCTCAAGAATGTTATGAGCGGCGGCTTCGCGAGCGACATTCTGTCACTTCCCGTTATTGTCAGCGATATGGGCAAAACAGCGGCTTGCTCTGTCCGCTTCACAGCGCCCTCAAACGGTCAATTCAGAGTTCTTATCACCGAAGGCTCTCTGGTTGTTGATGATTACAAGCTTATTAATGTCAACTACACGGTAAGCGTTGACGAGCTGGTATGGTCAAATCAAAGCATTTCAAGCGCCACTGAGCTTACCGCGCTTCGTGACCTCATTAATTCATATTCAATCATAACCGCGAACCTTGATGTCAAGCTTACCGCCGACATCGATATGGCAAACGCGAACTGGACCGGTTTCAAGTGCTTCGCGGGTAAGTTTGACGGCGATAACCACACTATCTTTAATTTCGGTATGGGCACAAGCAGCATTGATAATGTCGGCCTTCTCGGCAAGGTAATGGGCAAAGCCGAGGTGAGCAATGTTAAGATTACAGGCGTTAATTCAGTCGGCGCCGTCAGCGTCGGCGCGCTTGCGGGTACCGTTCAGGATTCCACGGTTGAGAATTGCTCCGCGGCGGGCAGAGTCGCGGGCGTGACAAACGCCGGCGGTCTTATCGGTTCAGTTATTTCCTCGTCTGTTTCGGGCAGCACCTCCTCCTGCACGGTTGAGGGTGCCACAGGTATAGGCGGTTTCGTGGGCGTATCAGACGGTAAATCATTTTTTAAGGCTTGCTCCTCGACCGGTACCGTTAAAAGCTCAATTGCCTGCGCGGGCGGCTTTATCGGCTTAATCAATCAGACAACAATCAACGAGTGCTATTCAACAGGCGCCGTTAACGCCACCACAGGTGTGGGCGGCTTCGTCGGCACAATTAACTCTCAAAATAAAATCACAAATTCTTATTCATACGGCAATGTTACCGTTTTGGGCACTTTGATTCCAAGGCTCAGCGTCGGCGGCTTTGCGGGCTCTGTAACACTTGGCGTTAACACAATAGCAAACTGCTGCACCATAAGCGTGATTAATGCTTTTGCCGAGAGAGTCGGCGGCTTCCTGGGCAGCTGCGACGTGGCCGGTGAGATTGAGTTCATTAACTGCTACACAGCCTCGGTCGTTACAATTACCAGGGATTCCGACAGCTTCGGCAGCTTCCTTGGCGAGCTTGACGGTCAAGCGGTTGCCTCCACCAGCTACTCCTCGATTGCTCCGATTACTGTGAATTCACTCGCGATTGCAAACGCTCCCACAGGTCTTGCTCAGGGCGTAACCGCCATTGATTTCTCAAATGACGACGCTGTTTCACAGATGACTCAGAAGCTTAACGAGTTATCCGCGAGTAACGATTCCTGCGACTCCTGGGCAGGCGCCAATGCAGCAAACGGCCCCGAGCTTGTGTTCAAGAGCGATGCTCCCCAGCCGGGCGAAAGCATTGAAGAGACAATTGAATGGGTAAGAAATCAAAGCGTTGTTCTTCAGATTCCGCTCTTCATTTTCTACGTTCCCATTATGTATATAATCAGCCTGTTCAGAGGACTATAATCCTAAAAATATCCTGCGCCCCCGTTCATCACGGGGGCGCGTTTTTATATAGTTTTGAATGTGGTTATATAATAGATTTTATTGATTATCCATATTGCGCTTATATACATTTTATGGTAATATTATAAAAGTATAA
>CAYUXK010000039.1:0-4221 GCA_964448835.1 uncultured Clostridium sp.
TAGTATTATACACTATTAGACAGGTCTGTTACAAATTTATTATACCACTACAATTTAAGCGACCGTATCATTCTGATACGGTCGCTTCTTTATATATTATTGTTTACAATTATTCGGCATAAATCTTGTGGAAAATCTTTTTACCTTTTTTAATTATAACGGGTGAGCTTTTTAGCTCATCAGCGGTGAATGTCAGGTTAAAATCCGTGATTTTAGCATCGTCTGCCGAAACTCCGCCCTGCTCGACAAGGCGCCTGCCCTCACCTCTTGATTTGGTTATGCCGATTTTGATAAGAACTGTCAGAATATCTACCGAACCGTCGGTGAAATCATCAGCTGTAAAGGCTGTTGAGGGCATATTCTCAAGGTCATCTCCACCGCCGAAAAGCGCGCGCGCCGCCTGCTGAGCTTTGGACGCTTCTTCTTCACCGTGAACAAGCTTAGTGAGCTCAAACGCGAGAATCTCCTTTGCTGTGTTCAGCTGACTGCCCTCCCATTTATCCATCTCCTCAATCTGCTCGAGCGGCAGGAATGTGAGCATACGAATACATTTAAGCACATCGCTGTCACCGACATTACGCCAGTATTGATAGAAATCATAGGGAGATGTTTTCTCGGGATCAAGCCAGACCGCATTGCCTGCTGTTTTGCCCATTTTTTTGCCTTGGGAATCGGTAAGCAAAGTAATTGTCAAGGCATGGGCGTCTTTGCCCAGCTTTCTTCTGATAAGCTCAGTGCCTCCGAGCATATTTGACCACTGGTCGTCGCCGCCGAACTGCAGATTACAGTTGTAATGATTAAACAGATAGTAGAAATCGTATGACTGCATTATCATATAGTTGAATTCAAGGAAGCTAAGGCCTTTTTCCATACGCTGCTTATAACAATCGGCTCTGAGCATATTATTAACTGAGAAACATGCTCCAACCTCTCGCAGTAACTCAACGTAATTGAGCTTTAGCAGCCAATCGGCGTTATTAAGCATCTGCGCCTTGCCTTCGCCAAAATCTATGAAGCGTTCCATTTGGCGCTTGAAGCATTCCGCGTTGTGGTCAATATCCTCCTTGGTGAGCATTTTTCTCATATCGGTTCTGCCAGATGGGTCACCGATAAGCGTTGTGCCGCCGCCGATAAGAGCAATGGGCCTGTTACCGGCAAGTTGTAAGCGCTTCATCAGCGTAAGGGCCATGAAATGCCCTGCGGTCAAGCTGTCAGCCGTGCAGTCAAAACCGATATAAAATGTCGCCTTACCGTTATTGACAAGCTCCCTTATCGTATCCTCATCTGTCACCTGGGCGATAAGTCCTCTCGCCACAAGCTCTTCATAAATCTGCATATATATCATCCTTTCAATTGTTTACAATAAAAGCCCTCTGCTCCCACATAAGGGAACAGAGGGCGAAAATCGCGGTACCACCTCTGGATTATTATACCCTCGCGAGTATAACCTCAACGGGTTCTGAAACCCCGCGCGTTAACGGACGCAACCGGCAAGACCTACTGAATTTCAGCCATGCGGCTCAGGGATGTATTTCATAAAAGCGCCGCGTTTCCTTACACCAACCGAAAACTCTCTTTGCCGGCAGACCTTAAATTACTTCTTCCCGTCACAGCCATTGGAGCAATTATAGATTATAAAACACAAAAAGTCAAGAATTAGTTATTAATTAGCCTGAGCAAGAGCCTTTTTCATTATCTCAAGCGAAAGCGGAGCGTCGTCTTCAAAGTTATCTGTGCCCGCCTCAACCGAGCAACGGGGGCATTCAGCCGCGGCAAGCGCAGAGATAAACGGAACCTGTGAATAGCCGTCATTGGGTAGCATATAAACTCTGTTTCTGTTTTTATTAATCGGGCTTGAAGTGTGGGCGTGAAGAAGTGTTCCTTTAATAGTCCTTAAGTAACCGAAATCCTCATCCTCGCATATCATGTGGAAAATATCAGCGAGCACCTTAACATTCGGCAAATTCACCGCCTCAACGACTTTAACGCCCTCGGCAACGGTGTTGATGCAGTTATCCTCATTTTTATTAAGCGGTTCAATTGCGATACTTATGTTGTACTTTGCGGCGATAGGCGCGGCGAAATCCTTAAGGAAGCTGATAACCTCTTCCCATGCCTTTTCTCTTGGCATTTCTTCGGTCATCTTGCGCGCCCCGGAAGAGCCGAAAACAATGACCTTTACGCCAAGCTTACTAAGGCGGGGAATAAGCCCGTCAAGGTATTCGCGGATTTTTGCATCGTCACGCGCGCTGCCTACAAGCCTTACATCGCCCGGTACAAAGCAGTTCGCCGCTTCAACAGGCATCCCGCACCTTACCGATTCGGCGCAGAAAGCGTCAAAATCCTCTTGCGACGCGCGAGCAACGCTGCCCGCGCTTGTTTCGGCATAGTCGTAGCCGGCGCCCTTCAAAATGCTCAGTTTAGATGTGTCCATTCCAATGCAAGCGCCAAATCTCATTTTTCATTACCTCCGGTTATATTTTTTCTCGCGGATATTTCATCAACCATCCGACGATATTCTTCTTCATCAATGTTGTTTTTCTTATTCATAATGATATACGCTGATATTATAAACAAAATCGGCAAAACAACCATAGCAAGGCGCAGGGTAATTGCCATATAATCGGGAGCATCAGCGAGCAGCTGAGTTACGCTCGCATTTTTTACTTCCTCACCGATAAGCTTCAGATTTGCCTTTTGCTCCAAATCGGATATTCCGTTTGTCAGCGTAGTCATACCTATACAAAGGTAAACAACCATTACTATTAACTGCTGAAGCGAGGATGACATTTTTGCCATAAACGGGCGTAGCGAAAAAATAATAGCCTCATCTCGATTGCCTGTTTTGTATTCGTTATATTCAATTGTGTTGGTAAGGCATATGGTAACAACCATATAAAACAGCGAGTATCCAAACCCTATTATAAGCGCCTCAATGCAAAACAGCCAGAATTTAATTCCGTCGGGTGCAAAAAAGCCCGTTAAAGCAAACAGCACATAGCCGACCACATTTGAAAGTGTGGCAATTTTGGTCAGGGAGCGTCTTGTGAATTTTTTGGCAAGGAACGGATAAACAAAACTGATTATCCCCGATGCCGCGGCATAAAAGGCGGCGAAGATTGTAACATTCGAGCCTTTGTAGCCAAATTCAAGGTACATATAGTTAGTACCGAACGCCGTGAGCAGAGCGCCACCAAGGTTAACGAGCAGCATTATCAGCGTTACCCAAAGCAGCTGGTCATTATGAACAATTACCTTCAGCATCTTAACGAACCCGGTGCGCTCTTCAAGCGGAACGGTTGCTGCATTCGGCTCGCGAACGCTTGTACACACAACTATTTGCCCGGCAACAAAGGCAATTGCTATAAACACCGCAACCGCCGCATAGGCGGTTATTGTGTTGCCACCTATGGCGAGCGTACCGACAGTCAGAATCGGTATAAGTCCGTTTGCAAGCACAGTACCCATACCTGCAAATAGATTTGCAAGCGATGTAACAGAATCCCTCTGCGAAGCAACGCTTGTCAGCGACGGCAGCATCGACCAATAGCCGATATCATTCATCGTAAAGGTAACATCCCAAATAAGGTAAAGAACGGCAAAAAGCGCTACAAAATTCCAGCCTGTAACTTTATTTGTAAAAATAACAATTAGAGTTACGGCGTTTGTAATCGCGCCAATAAAAATCCACGGCTTGAATTTACCGAATTTCGTACGTGTATTCTCAATAATACCGCCCATTATCGGGTCATTGATGCCGTCCCATATTCTACACACTATCATAATTATACTTATAGCCGCGAACTGCTGCGCTGTAAGTTGACGCGTGTAAAGAACATAAGTCAGCAAAAAGTAGCTGTAAAGCGAATATGCCAAATCACGCCCGACTCCGGGAACGGAATAAAACCAACGGTTGCGACGGAAAGCTTTTTCCTGAATAGTGTAATTTTTCTTCATTCGTAATTCCCTCCAATGTATTCGTAATTGTTTATACTGTTTTGTCATTCTGAGCGCAGTTTTGTCATTCTGAGCGAAGCGAAGAATCTTTTTCAGAGGTGTATAGACTTTAAGATCCTTCGCTCCGCTCAGGATGACGACCGAAAGTTCGAATGACTGCAAAGGTGTCACGCATTCGTGTTTAGACTCTATGATCCTTACGCAATCTCGTCATTTTGAGCGCAGTTTTGTCATTCTGAGCGCAGTTTTGTCATTCTGAGCGCA
>CAYUXK010000039.1:4321-20128 GCA_964448835.1 uncultured Clostridium sp.
TGTTTAGACTTTAAGATCCTTCGCTCCGCTCAGGATGACGACCGAAAGCTCATCTGAAACTGACATATAGCACTTAAACAAGTGCTCAGCATAAGCAGCGGAATGCTCACGAACAATCTTGTCTGCGTAAATATTGTGATCAATCAATGCCCAGATTTCATTATTAGCATCGGCAATTAATATCTGAATATGCTCTTTATGTAAAAGTAAAAACTTTTTGTCCGTATCAATTCCCCCTTCAAAAATGACGATAATATAAATTTATTATATTGTATACCACCTCAATAATCAATAATAATGTTTACAAATTTATGATTTTGTGGTAAAATTATAAATAGTATAGGTCAGCAAAGGAGAATAATTATGGCTTTTTGTAAGGTTATATCTCACAGGGGTGCAAACAGGCAGGCTCCGCAAAACACGCTACCTGCGTTTAAAAAATCCCTTGAGATCGGCGTTGACGGCTTCGAAACCGATGTTCACGTTACAGCTGACGGTGTTCCTGTGGTTTGCCATAACTACACAATCAACGGCACGTCCAGCGGCGTGGGTGAAATCGCGAAAATGACTCTCGAGCAATTAAGAAAGCATGAATTTGGTTCATATTTTAATGAGCGTTTCTCGAACACAGATATTCCTACCCTTGATGAATTCCTTGAGCTCTCGGAGAAAGCGGAAATCGAGATACTTAATATTGAACTCAAGAAGCCAAAACTCCCGGGCAGCGATGTTGTTCGCAAGACTATTGATGCGGTTAAGGCTCACGGGCTTTTTAATAAACTGCTTATTTCAAGTTTCAGTCCCGAATTGCTTATCGAGGCAAAAGAGATTGATGAGAACTGCCAGACAGCCTTCCTCTACAGCCCCGAGCGCAAAACCGCGATGCAAATGTGGTACCGCGCCGCGGAATACGCCCGCGATATCGGCGCGAACGCGCTGCATCCTCACCACATCTTTGTTACAAAACGCTATGTTGAAAAAGCGCATGAGCTCGGCATCAAGGTTAATGTTTGGACTGTGAATAAAGAGAACCTCGCGATTAAACTGATTAAAATGGGCGTTGACGGCCTTATTACTGACAGACCGGATATGGCTCGAGCTCTTATTGAAAGATACTCATAATATAATTAAGCCTGCGGGATTAACCGCAGGCTTCTTAATTTCTATCTTTCTTCACGGAAATACGGCAGCCCAAGACTTGCGGGCGGCTGCTGCTCCCTTTTCTTCCGCAGACTGGTAATGACAAGCACAAAAATTGTTACCACATATGGCACCATTTGAGCGAGAGAAACCGAATAATTCGGTATCGTAACGCCGAGAATTCCCGGCAGATATTGATACAGCCAATAGAGAAAACCAAAAAGATATGCGCCCCAGACAGCGTTGAGCGACTTCCATGTTGTGAAAATAACTAGTGCAACTGCAAGCCAGCCGAGCGACTCAATTTCGGAGGTTGTTGACCAGATTCCATTATTATAATCAATTGAATAATACAGTCCGCCAAGCCCCGAAATGCCCGAGCCGATGCAGATAGCAAGGTACTTATACTTTGCAATATTGACTCCCGCGGCATCCGCGGTAGCCGGGCTTTCGCCAACCGCGCGAAGGTTAAGCCCTGCCTTGGTTTTATTGAGGAACAGGTGAATTAACACTGCAACAATTATAGCAAGATAAGCAAGGAAACCGTATGAAAAGAACAGCTCGCCGATTTTACCCGGCACAAAGCCGAAAATCTTTGTTCTAAAGATACTGTTTGCGTACCTCGCGGCGGCATAAACCTGATCCTTCATTAAGAAAGACCCGAGAACATTGGAAAAGCCTGTGCCGAAAATTGTGAGCGCGAGACCTGTAACGTTTTGATTTGCGCGCAGAGTAATGGTTAAAAAGCTGTAAACAAGTCCGCCGAGCGCCGCGAACATAAACGAAGACACGCACGCGATAAGAATACATACAAAGGCGTTTTTATTCTCGGCATAATTACCGTAATAGAATGAGCTGACAAAGCCGGCAAACCCGCCAAGGTACATAATTCCGGGAACGCCGAGGTTGAGGTTGCCTGATTTTTCCGTGATGATTTCACCCATTGAGCCAAACATTATTACGGTTCCAAACATAATCGCGCGGGAGAACCAAGCTATAAAAATACTCATGAGTTGCTCCCTCCCTTGTTTGAACGAGACCTGAAAACGAGTTTATAATTGATGAAGAACTCACAGCCGAGAATAAAGAAAAGGATTATGCCCGAAATTATATCGGCAAGGTATGAGTTAAGCCCGAAGGATGATGCGATTCCGTTCGCGCCGCGCTCAAGGAAGATAAGCAGGAACGCAATTGCCGCCATATAAAATGTGTTAAACTTTGAAATCCAAGCGACAATTATTGCCGTGAATCCGTTGCCGCCCGCTGTCTCGACCGAGATAGTCTGGTCCTTGCCCGAAACTGTGAGAAAACCGCAAACGCCGCATATCACGCCTGAAATAATCATGGTTCTGACAATAACCTTTTTTACATTAATACCCGCGTATCTTGCTGTGTTCTCTGAGTCGCCGACCACAGATATTTCATAGCCGTGCTTACTCATTTTAAGATAAAAATACATTCCAACGGTGAATATAAAAATTATCAGAATGTTTACCGTATACCTTTGCGAGAATATTTCAGGTAAAAAGTCGGTATCAAGCTTCGGGAACCATCCCGCCTTTGTTATAGGATTGATTTTGCCGAGGGCTGACGCTTTGCCGCGCCAAATCTCGGTTGCGCAGGTGACAAGCTGAATCGCGATGTAGTTCATCATGAGCGTGAAAAGGGTTTCGTTAGTGTTCCACCTTGACTTAAAGAACGCGGGCAAAAAACCCCACAATGCTCCGGCAAGAACACTCGCCGCGCACATAATTAATAAAAGCAGAGTGTTAGGAATTCTATCCTGAACATAATACATTACGATACATGACGCGAGCGCGCCGACAAGCACCTGGCCCTCCGCGCCAATGTTCCAGAATCTCATCTTAAACGCAGGCGCCAGAGCAATTCCGATGCCAAGCAGCAAAACAATGTCCCTGAGCGCCCAGCTGAATCTTGACAGGTTGCCAAAGGTTTCTTTAAACATAACCGAATACACCGAAAGCGCTGGCGTGCCTGTGAGAGCGTAAACAAACACAGCGTCAATTGCAAGCGCAACAATAAGGGCGGCTAGACGAATAGCTAAGCCTTTATAAAACGGCATTGAGTCGCGCTTAGAAACCCTGATAAGAGGCTCTCGGGTTGAGGGAATGGCTTTATTACTCATTTATTCTCACCCTCCTCTTTATTAACAAGGTTGGTCATAAGCAGACCGACTTCTTCCTTTGTCGTTTTGCGCGCGTCGACTATTCCGTTAAGCTTGCCGCCGCAAAGAACCATGATTCTGTCGGAAAGCGCGAGCAAAACATCAAGGTCCTCACCTACATAAATAACAGCAACGCCTTTTTTCTTTTGCTCATTAAGAAGATGATAAATTGTATATGAGGTGTTAATATCGAGCCCTCTCACCGCGTAGGCAGTCATAAGTACAGCCGGAGACTCGCTGATCTCTCGACCAACAAGCACCTTTTGAATGTTGCCGCCCGATAGCTTCCTCACGGGGGTGTTAAGAGATGGTGTGTTAACATCGAGGCTCTCTTTAATATCCTGAGCAAGGTTTTTGGGCGTCTTGGTATTCACAAAAAAGCCCATACCGCCACTGTAATTCTTTAGCATCATATTGCCCGTCATACCCATTGAGCCGACGAGCCCCATACCGAGCCTGTCCTCCGGCACAAAAGAAAGCTGCACGCCGAGTTTCCTGATTTTTTTAGGCGTTTTACCTATTAGCTGCTCTTCGGGCGCGTTAGGCGCTTTAAAAATCACGCTGCTGCCCGGGGTTGTTTTTTGAAGACCCGCGATTGACTCAAGGAGCTCTTTTTGACCGCAGCCGGATATGCCCGCGATTCCGAGAATTTCGCCGCTGTATGCAGTAAAGCTGACATCGTCAAGAACCGTGAAGCCCTCTTGATTCTTGCAGGAAAGGTTGCTGACAACAATGCGCTCTTGATTATCCTTAATCTCGGGGCGTTCAATAGATAACTCAACTTTTTTGCCGACCATCATTTCAGTCAGCGAAAGCTCGGTTGCCTCGGCCGTTTTAACCGTACCGATATACTCCCCCTTGCGAAGGATGGCTACACGATCCGATATTTCAAGAACCTCCTGAAGCTTATGAGTAATAATTACAATCGCTTTGCCGCTATCCCTCATGTTTCGGATAACGGTAAACAGTTTTTTCGTTTCCTGTGGCGTAAGGACAGCTGTAGGCTCGTCCATAATCAGAATATTAGCTCCTCTGTAAAGCACCTTAACTATTTCAAGAGTCTGCTTTTGTGACACAGACATATCATAGACCTTCTGGTCCGGGTCAACCTCAAAGCCGTATTTATCACAGATTTGCTTGATTTTAGCCGAAACTGCTTTAAGGTCCAATAACCCCTTATGCTTGATGCCCATGGCAACATTTTCGGTAGCGGTAAAAACATCGATTAGCTTAAAATGCTGATGAATCATACCAATGCCAAGGTCAAAGGCGTCCTTGGGCGAACGTATTTTGACATTTTGACCGTTAATAAGAATGTTACCGTAATCGGGAAAATATATTCCTGAAATTATGTTCATAAGCGTAGTTTTTCCGCTGCCGTTTTCGCCGAGCAGCGAGAGAACCTCCGAATTGCGAACATCAAGGCTGATATCCTTGTTTGCCTCAACATCGCCGAAGGTTTTAGTTATGTTTTTTAATTGGATAGCGTATTCCATAAAATGAACTGCGCCGCCTTTCAAGAATTATATTGCCCAAAAGAACATTGTTTTTTAAAAAGCACAGCGTAATAAATGTGCGCATTAAAAAACAATTTTCTCCCTTAACTAAAGAAGAAAGGGGAGTTTTTATGCTCCCCTTTCGGAATAACACTGAATAAACGGATTATTCGGGCATCGCGTTTTCTACGATGCCGTCGATGCGGATATCAAAGCAAGGCGCGCATCTGAGCTCAGACTCATGGAAATAGCCGTCCGAAATCATTTCTTTGCCTGTAAACCCAAAAACATTGGTGTAGGAGGTAAGAGTTTGACCTTGAACTGTCCATGTAGAGGTGTCAAAAACATGAAGTGTGCCCGCCTTAATAGCGGCAATAACTTCGTCAACCTTCGCCTGAGTACCCTCGGCGCAAGCGGCTCCGAGCTCAGTAATTTTAACAGCATCCTGATTGTAGCCCTCAGCCCAATCTGTTGCTACCTCTTCGCCTTTAAGGATACAGCCGATTGCATAGGTGTAATAAACACCCCAGTTATTTGAAGCGGATGTGAGCGCAACAGTGGGAGCAGCCTGGATCATTGAAACATTGTAACCAACGGAGAAGCAAAGCTTTCCCTGGCTATGAAGCTTCTCAATGGCAGCGGGGGCGCCTGTTGTATCAGCGTGCTGGCCAATGATAACGCAGCCCTTTGCAACAAGGCTCTCGGCAGTTGCGGCCTCCGCGGATTCATCTGCCCACGATTTGGTGTATTCAACTTCCATTGTAACATTGGGAACGATTGACCTTGCGCCAAGGAAAAACGCAGTGTAGCCTGATACAACCTCAGCGTAGTTAAATGCGCCGACATAACCGATTTTGATGTTGCCCTTGTCATCAAAGCTGTTGGGTTGCTTTTCTACAGTAAGCTCGCCTGAATTAACAAGCTCCTGGATTTTCATACCGGCAACAACGCCCGAAACATACCTTGATTCAAAAACGTTAGTGAAAGCATTCTTGTAGTTCGGAACACCGCTTGAATTTGCCTTATCACCTGTCATTGAAACAAAGGTGATATCGGGATACTCCGAGGCGACCTCAAGCATAAAGTCCTGATGGCCGTAGCTGTCAGAAAAAATGATGTCGCAGCCGAGAGCCGCAAGGTCCTTCGCCGCGTCCGCGCATTCGGAGCCTTCGGGAACTGACTTTTTCCATGTGATTTGGTCTTCGGAAAGGCCGTTTGCCACGGCGGCTGCCTTGATGCCTTCCATATGAGCTTTATCGTAACCGATACTCTCATCGTGAAGAAGAATTACACCGATTTTAAGTTCTGACGCGGCTATGTTAGAACCGCCTGCTACTGTTGTACTGTCATCTTTCTTCCCGCTGCAAGCGGCAAGTCCAATAACAAAAGAAAGGGAAAGAACGACGCAAAGGATTTTTACTAACTTGCTCATGTGTTAACCTCCGAAAAATTTTTTATTCTTATCCTTATCCGAAAACGATTTTTTGATCGTCTAAGGATTTAATAACAGCCAACGACTCCACCCTGATGCCAAGACTCCTTAAAGAATCCCCGCCGGGCTGAAAGCCTTTTTCAATGACAATACCGACACCGACAAGGTTCGCGCCCGCCTGATTAATAATATCAATTAACCCGTGAACCGCCTTTCCGTTTGCCAAAAAATCATCGATAATAAGGATTTTATCATCCTTACCTAAATAATCTTTGGAAACGCCAATGACAGTAGTATCATTTTTAGTATAAGAAAAAACCTCAGTTTTATAAATATTACTTCCCACGTTGCGGTTGGCGCCTTTTTTGGCAAAAACAACAGGCACAGAAAAATATTGTGCCGCTATGCACGCAATTCCTATGCCCGAAGCTTCTATTGTAAGAATTTTGTTGACGCCTTCTGATGCAAAAAGTCTGTAAAACTCCTTGCCGATTTCACAAAGCAGCTCAATGTCAATCTGGTGGTTGAGAAACATATCAACTTTGAGAATGTCAGAGTCGATGACTTTACCTTGATTGAGAATTCTTTGTTCAAGCAGCTTCAACTAAAAACACATCCCAAAAATCGATTTGTAACAACATTGTCCACCATTTTATAACAAAATATATTATAGTTCACACCGCGCTAAAAATCAAGTAAATTTTGATATTTTGGGATGATTCTGGATATTACCTGAACATATTGTGTAAATCACAAAAATCAAAATGGGTTAAGGCAGAGTTATGTAATCCGCCGAAACGTATCCGGTTATACCATCGGTACTGATATAATACCAACCGGGAACTTTTCCAAGAATTTTCACAACTGTGCCGTCGGGAAGCTTTGCGATTATCGATGAGGTGGTGCTCGGTGCGGAGCGAACATTCAAATATCCGCTTCTGACATTGACAATACCTAAACCTCTGTTTATTGAGTCGACAAACGGAACTCCTAAATAATCTGCAACCGATAAGGCTAGATTTTTGCCGATTTTTTGAACGTTATTGGCAATCCACATAGCCTCCCGCGGATTGTCGTGGTATCCTACCTCAAAAAGAACAGCAGGCGCTTTTGTTTTGCTTAACTCAATGAAATTTTTGCTTGGCACAAGCTTAATGTTGTCCGGCTGCGGGAAAATAAGTTTGTAGTTGTTTGCAATAATTGCCGCTGCTCGCAGACCTTTTTCGCTGCCCGGATAATAATAAACCTCAGCGCCGCTTCGGTTTGAAGTTCCTTCACCTGTTGCGTTAGAGTGAATAGAAAGGTAAAGGTCGTAGTTGCCCTGATTTGCCTGCTGAGTTGATGAAAGGGCGGTCATCTCCGGTGTGTTACGACCAAAACTGATGCCGCTTGACCTAAGATACGGCTCCATGGCATCAGCAATCAGGTTCATATAATATTCCTCGCTTTTACCCACAGCTGTTATATTTGCAGACTGGGTTGAGGGGCTCAGATATACGCTTGCCATATAATTACGCCTCCAATAATATGTCAGCCTCAATCATAGGGGCTGTGTTTCATTATATGAAAATAAAATTCAAGCGTGTTAATCTGTTTCATGAAAAATTTCAAAAAAGGTCTTGAAAAAACTCAAACAGTGTGGTAAGATAATCACCGTTGCTTAAAGCATCAGCTACGGCCCGGTAGTTCAGCTGGTTAGAACGCTAGCCTGTCACGCTAGAGGTCGACGGTTCGAGCCCGTTCCGGGTCGCCATTTGCTGCTATAGCTCAGGCGGTAGAGCGCATCCTTGGTAAGGATGAGGTCACCAGTTCGATTCTGGTTAGCAGCTCCAAGCTCTTAATTCTTTGTTACAAAGGGTTGAGGGCTTTTTCTTTGACATTTTTGCATAAAACTCGGGACATCTGAAAACAGATGCCCCGAAATTTTATTAATCAAAACATAATCAGCTCTAATGATTTTTAACCGATTAACCCTGCCCAAGCAGTTTCAGCGCAACCTCGGCGGCAGAAGCGGCGTCCACAGTGAACGCATCAGCGCCGATTTCGTTGGCGTATTTCTCGGTAACGGGAGCGCCGCCGACCATAACCTTAACCTTGTCGCGAATTCCCTCGTCGATGAGGGTGTCAATGATTTCTTTTTGGTTGACCATGGTGGTCGTGAGTAGAGCAGAAAGGCACACAAGCTGCGCGCCGCTTTCACGCACCGCGTCGGCAACCTTTTTGCCGTCTGCGTCAACTCCAAGGTCAACACATTCAACGCCTACGCCCTCAAGCATCATTTTAACAAGATTCTTGCCGATGTCGTGCAAATCGCCCTTAACCGTGCAGATAACCGCCTTGCCCTTTGGTTCAACGCCCTCGCTTGTAAGCGCAGGCTTCAAAACAGCAAGCCCTGCATTCATTGCCCGCGCGGCAATAAGCACCTCGGGAACATAAATCTGATTCTCTTTAAATTTCTTGCCGATTTCCATCATACCGGCTATAAGCCCGTCATTAAGTATATCCTTTGCCGATATACCCTGCCCGAGCGCCGCAGAAACGCTTTCGGAAACATCTTTTGCTTTACCTTTTTGAAGAAGTTCGCTAATTTCGGTCAGTACAGACATAATTACTCTCCTTAATAAAAAATAATACAAAAATAAGTTACGGTATTTGCGCCGTTATTATAGTTGAGACCGATATCCGACGCAAGCTTTACTACATCAATTCCACACGCCTCAACAGCGGGTATCGCCTTATTAGGGAAGCGGCAAGGATCAGCGGGATATGTACACTCCTCACAAATATCGCAACTGCCGCACCCTAGCGCGGTGAAGTCAACGCTGTTATTACGGAGCCTTTCGCAGATTTCATACAGTAGAGTCATTGTTTTGGTTCTTGCCTCGCTCATGCCTTCAAAATCAAAGCTGTCTTCAAGCTTATTCAGTGTGGTATAAACATAGGCGTTTGAGTAAGAGTTGTATCGTGCTTTGAGCTCATCAAATTCACCGATGCCCGGAGGGCAGGTCCAGCACGAGCCGTATCGACCGCAGTAGTTTTTTGCGCAGGCCTCCACAACATCACTAGAAAACGAAATCTGATTCGGGGATATGTATTTGCTCTGAAAAATTCGGTCATCGCTTAGAAGTTCTTTAATGCTTTTCATATTATCTCCTTAAATCGAGAACCGCTTCATTATCAGGTAAGCCGGAATTGCCGATGGTATCAAGTATTATTTGGCGTAGATTCGGCTTGTTATCGCCTTTTGCAAGCTTATTATCAAGCTTATTAAGAATAAAGCCTATGCGCTTTGTAAATTTCAGCATCATTTCGTATTCGGGCGTGCCCTCAACATAGGGCTGGTCACCTGCAAAAAGGTTTCGGATAATACTCACCGCGAAATCCTTGAGCAAACGGTCTCGTATGCTTTTATCAACACGAATCCAGAATATCCTGCCGACTCCACCGATCGTTACGCTGTTAAGGAATCTGCCCGCGATGGTAACAGGAAGCCGGAGATTTTTATTTGGTTTAACGCTTACCCTGTGCAAAAAGTACTCATAGTTATCGCGCATTGATTCAAGAATTATCGTTATCATCTGATCAAATTGCCTATCCATATACTCTTTTGTTGTAAGCCCCTGCATATCATAATCAAAATCAGGTATAGATAATGATTTAATTTCAACCTCGTCTTTGCTTAACAGTGTTATTTTACGGTACATCGCCGGGCTGCCTACAAGAGCCGAGGTGCATACATCATAAAAGGGATTTCCATTTGGAGTTACAATCTTATTGACGCTTTGAATATGCATATGCCCCGTGAACGCGAGCGGCACGCCGCTATCGGCAAGGAAGGCGGAAATCTCACGCCAATTCTTAACTTTGGCATCTCCTACAAGCTCAAAAATTGAGCTGGACGGCAAAATCGGATAATGATTGATTGCAAAAATGAATTCGCCATATTTCTTCGCGTCCTCAATTTGCGCCTTTATCCATTCAATAAGGCGCTCATCAAAATATCCCTTATTCTTTTCATCGCCGTCGCTGTTTATCGCGAGCATTCGAACGCCCTCTGATATCTGAGCAACATAAGACAGAGAAGTCTCATCGAACGCAATGGCATCCGAATAACCGTATTCATAATAGAGGTCATAAAGCTCCTCGCGCTTTGTTCCTTCAACGGGCACATATTCGTCGCCTTTATAGCAGCGCGGGTGGTCGTTAAAATCATGCCGAGCTGTGATAACATAAATCTTTTTGCCCGCTTCGCGAAGCATCTCAAGCTCACTGATAAATCCTAAATGGCTCTCTTTCTCGCCGTCCTTTGACAGGTCGCCGGGAATTATCACGATGCCGGTGCTTTTATCCTGAGCGATTTCACTGAATGTGGCGTGGACTATCGCGCTGTTTTCCGCAAGGCACATCTGCTCATGCTTCATGTATTCATCATATTTTGAGCCTGACGCGCCGAGCGACGGTTCAAAATAATGAGTGTCGGTAACAAGGTAAAAGCTAAACTTTTCCGTATAATCACATCCAAATAAAATATTAAAATTATTTTATCATAACAATATAATTTTTACAATATATTTGCAACTAAATTAAATCAAAAAATGCTTGCATTCTTCGAAAATGTATGTTATACTCTCAAAATGATAGCAACTATCATTTTGGGGGTGAATTATGGATAGGCAAAAGCAGTATAACACCCGAAGCCGCGGTGCGCTGATTGAATTCTTTGAGCAGCGCAGCGATGAGTGCATATCGGCAAAGGATATTATCGAAAGCGGCAAGGTTGATATCGGCGAGGCAACTGTTTACCGGTTGCTTAACAAGCTCACGGCGCAGGGTGTGCTTCAAAAGTCACTTTCGCGCGACGGCGCGGGTTCGCTCTATCAGCTTACCGAGCTTTCCGACTGCCGCGAGCATTTTCACCTTAAATGCCTTGACTGCGGCTGTATAATTCATATGCACTGCAAAACTATGCACGCGCTCTCGGAGCATATAGAAAATGAGCACAACTTCACGGTCGACAATGCGTTCACGGTTATTTACGGTCGATGTAATCAATGCAAACAAAAATATAAGCAATAATATAGCATTTCGGAGGAACCACAATGAAAAAAATAATCGCTCTTTTACTGATTGCCGCGCTGACTCTTTCCCTCGCCTCTTGCGGCGCAACAACCGCCAAAGACAACGAAAAGCTCAAAATCATCTCAACAACATTCCCGGGGTACGACTTTGCAAAGCATGTTTGCGGCGACCTTGCTGATGTTTCGATTTTGGTGCCTCCGGGATCGGAGAGCCACTCATACGAGCCTACGCCAAAAGATATTGTCAATATTGAGAACTGCGACCTCTTCATTTACGGCGGCGGTTTGTCTGACGCCTGGGTTGACGGCATTCTCTCCTCTATGGACAAAGACATCAAAACAATCAAGCTGATGAGCCTTGTTAATGTCTATGCGGAAGAAACAGTTGCCGGAATGACTCCCGAGGACGGGCAAAGTAAAGAAAGCGGCACAGATACCGAGGTTGAATATGATGAGCATGTTTGGACCTCGCCCGCTAACGCAGTGAGGTTAACGATTGGTATTTATAATAAGATTGTCAGAATGATACCCGAGCACAGTGAAAAGCTTAAGGAAAATTATAAGGCATATGTAGCTCAAATCAAAGCGTTGGATTCTGAATTCTACGAGTTCTTCAGTAGCGTTAACAATAAGCTTCTTATTTTTGGCGACCGCTTCCCGCTTCGCTACTTTGTTGAAGAATTTGACCTTGAATATTATGCCGCCTTCCCGGGCTGCTCAAATGAAACCGAGCCGAGCGCCGCGACGATGGCATTCTTGATTAACAAAATCAAGGAAGAAAAGGTTTCAACTATATTCTATATCGAGTTCTCAAACCACAAAGTCGCTGACAGCCTTGCAGAGGCAACGGGAACGAAAACCGCCCTGTTCCATACCTGCCACAATGTTTCAGCCAAAGAAATCGAAGACGGCGCCAGCTATGTTTCACTTATGACGCAAAACCTTGCCACACTCAAGGAGGCAATGAAATAATGTCCCTTATCAATTGCAATAATGTTACCCTCTCCTATGAAAACAACCTCGTGCTGAAGGGGCTTTCATTCAGCGTTAATATGGGCGATTACCTTTGCATCGTGGGTGAAAACGGCTCAGGCAAATCGACGCTCATTAAGTCACTTCTCTCGCTCAAGCACGCTAGCAGCGGCTCAATCACCTTTGGCGACGGCTTGAAGCAAAACGAAATCGGATACCTGCCGCAGCAGACAAGCGCTCAAAAGGATTTCCCCGCGAATGTGTGGGAGGTTGTTTTATCGGGTTGCTTAAACCGCCGCGGGCTTCGCCCCTTTTATTCGTCAAAGGAAAAAGAGGTTGCTTTGGAAAATATGAAGAAGCTCGGAGTTGACGGATTCGCCAAGCGCCCTTATAAAGAGCTTTCGGGCGGTCAGCAGCAGAGGGTTCTTCTCGCGCGCGCTCTTTGCGCAACAAAAAAGCTTTTGCTTCTTGATGAGCCCGTTGCGGGCCTTGACCCTGTTGTTACTCAGGAGCTTTACAAAACGATAACTCAGATTAACAACGACGGCATAACGGTTATTATGGTTTCACACGATGTTGAAGGCGCAATTAAACACTCAACCCATATCCTCCACCTTCAAAACGAGCCGCTTTTCTTCGGCAAAACCGAAGATTACATTAACAGTAAGGCGGGTAAACGCTTTTTGGGAGGTGCATACAATGCTTAACACCATTTCGGATATGCTTTCGTATCCGTTCCTTGTTCGCGCGCTGATTGTAGGTGTGCTTGTGGCGCTGTGCGCCGCTCTCCTGGGCGTTTCGCTTGTGTTAAAGAGATATTCAATGATTGGTGACGGTCTGTCACACGTGGGCTTCGGCGCACTCGCAATTGCAACAGCGCTTAACGCCGCGCCGCTTAAGGTTTCAATTCCTGTCGTAATTGCCGCCGCTTTTTTACTTCTCCGCCTGAGCGAGAGCAGTAAAATCAAAGGTGATTCGGCAATCGCGCTTATTTCGACAGGTTCGCTTGCCATCGGCGTTATGGTTGTTTCACTTACTACGGGCATGAATGTTGATGTCTGCAACTATATGTTTGGCTCAATTCTCGCAATGAGCAAAAGTGATGTCTATCTGAGCATTGTTTTATCAATTATAGTTATTATTCTCTATGTCTTATTTTACTCTAAGATATTTGCCGTCACATTTGACGAAAACTTTTCCCGGGCAACGGGCACAAAAGCCGGTCTTTATAATATGCTAATTGCTCTGCTGACGGCCATCACAATTGTGCTCGGTATGCGGCTTATGGGAGCGCTCCTCATTTCCGCGCTTATTATATTCCCGTCCCTGACCTCTATGCGTATTTTGCGCTCATTTCGCTCGGTAGTCATTTGCTCGGCAGTTCTTTCGGTGCTGTGCTTCATAATCGGCATAACGGTGTCATACCTTTATTCCACACCGGCGGGCGCGAGCGTTGTTGTTACCAATATTGCTTTATTCGCAATATTCTCACTATTCGGATATATAAGGGGGCATAAAAAAATTGCTTAAAAAGATATTATGCGTTTTATTGACTCTCACCTTTATCTGCCTGTCAATGGCGGGCTGCAGCGGCAAAAATGAAGAAATCACCGTTACCCAGGCGGCAAGCAGCGACATAGTGGACTTTGACATCACAGAAAAGCTCTATGTAACATCAATAAATGAGGTTTACACAAACACCCCGGATTACCTTGGTAAGGTTATTCGCATTGAGGGTATGTACTCCGCCGAAAGTGTCGGAGCGAATACATATTACTATGTTTATCGCACAGGTCCGGGCTGCTGCGGCAACGACGGCTCGATGTGCGGCTTTGAATTCATTTGGGACGGCGAAATGCCCAAAGAAAATGACTGGATTCGAGTTACCGGCGTGCTCGAGGAATACAGTGAGGGCACATCAAAGTACCTTCACCTTATCTGTAGCAAACTTGAAATCCTCGATGTTCGTGGCGCTGAGGTTGTCGGCAATTAAATAAACAAAAATCACCTGACCGTTAAGTCGGGTGATTATTTTCTACTTCTGCTTTGCAAGCGCTTGTCGTATTTTTGGATTGACAACGCCGGCAACGATAATTTTAAGAGCGTCAAACGGTAAAAACGGCAAAACGCAAACCGATAGCGCGCCTCCTATTCCGTTATTTGTGACAACCATAAACCAAACCGTGCCACAGGCGTAGCAAAGCAGCGTGCCAATGATATTGCCGCAGAAAAAAGCAATCTTCTTTGAGCTGAATTTATCTGTGATAATACCCGACGCAAACGCCAACGGAATATATCCGATAATAAAGCCGCCCGTCGCGCCTAAAATATGCTGTAATCCCCCCGTAAATGAAGAAAACACGGGAACGCCTGCCGCGCCGATAAGTATGTATATCACTACAGCTGCTGTGCCTGTCTTCCAATCGAGCGCTCCCGCGGCGACATAAACTGCGAGCGTAGCAAGCGATATCGGAACAACGCCAATCGGGAAAGAAAAAGGCGCGATTATCGCGATAACCGCGGCGAGTAAAGCGGTAACAGCAATTCTTTTCGTTTTATTCATACAGCAGAGCTCTTAATCTATCAATATTCTTCTTGGTATCCATATTTGCGAGCGTATGGGCGTCGGTGCCAAAGTGAAAAACTACGCCGACCTCTTTACCGATATTCCACATTCTTTTTGTAAAATTCGGATCGCCCAGAGCCGCGCCTTCGTTGATTTCAAAGGCAACTCGGTTATCCCGCGCAAGGGTAAGCAGATCTCCGAGCTCATTATCCTTAAGTGCCAGTGTAAGCTCGGTTTTATCATCAAGGCAGCGTACATATCCGCCCATAATCGGGTGAGCGATACAATCCGCAAAGCCGGACTTAATTAAATCTGTGAGTACCGCAATGGTGTGAAGCGCATAACCGCGAGCGGATTTATCATCAGGCTGTTCCCAAAAATTAAGATGATAGTGGTTCGCCGCATAAAGGCGATAATCGAGGGCGGAATTCATCTCGGGCGTATCCATGCGCTTGCCGACGCCGTAAGCAGAAAGCTCCGCGCCGAAAAGTATTTTTACCTTTGCCTCATATTGCTCGGAAAGCCAGCGGTCACAAATGTTTTTTTCGATAAATGGCGCATCGGGGCTGTTATAATGATCAACAAGGGCGATCATCTCAAGCCCTAACTCATCGGCGCGCTCAACTATTCCCCTAACCCGCATCTCAGGCTTTGCGCAGCCCGAAAAAGATGTGTGCACATGCAGATTGGCGTTAGTCAGCTCGTCAATATCGTAACATGCCTCGCGTAAAAACATAATACAGCCGCCCTTTTCAAAATTTTCTATATTATACCACAACAAGTATGAAAAACAATACCTTACAAACTATTGACTTAGAATTGTTTTGATGTTAATATATCAGCGAGAAAATTTGCGGGCATGGTGAAATTGGCAGACACGCAAGATTTAGGATCTTGTGCCGCAAGGTGTGCAGGTTCAAACCCTGTTGCCCGCACCA
>CAYUXK010000040.1:0-18621 GCA_964448835.1 uncultured Clostridium sp.
ATTATCCGTGTTTGATTTATTTTTTTGGAAGCGCGCGCATTCTTAATTTTTCAACATTAAGAATATAAACACATTTGTAACACGTTTCTGAATGAATGAGAAAAATTGTTGCAAAACTCGTCTCCAATTTGTGAAAATTGATTAATATTCAACAAAAAATGAAATCATTCAAAAAAACTTGCAAAAATTTTGTTAAAGGTATAAAATATTCAGTATAATTTTTATTGTATTAGATTCTAAACGGATGAGGAGAAATTATTATGAGTTATGTCGAGAGAGTAATTGAAGGTGTTCGCGCCAAGAACGCAGCCGAGCCGGAGTTCATCCAAACCGTTGAAGAGGTTCTGCTCTCAATCAGGCCTGTTGTTGATTTGCATCCCGAGTATGAAAATTCGGCTCTGCTTGAGAGAATGGTCGAGCCTGAGAGGCAGATTTTTTTCCGCGTCACATGGGTTGACGATAATGGCTATGTCGTGGTTAACCGCGGCTACAGAGTGCAGTTTAACAGCGCGATTGGTCCTTATAAGGGCGGTCTGCGTTTTCATCCCTCTGTTTACAGCGGAATAATGAAATTCTTAGCCTTCGAGCAGACTTTCAAAAACAGCCTCACCGGTCTGCCGATAGGCGGCGCCAAGGGCGGCTCGGATTTTGACCCGCGCGGCAAGAGCAATGGTGAAATCATGCGCTTCTGCCAGGCGTTTATGACCGAGCTTTACAGGCACATCGGCCCCAGTTTGGATGTTCCCGCGGGCGATATAGGTGTCGGAGGGCGCGAAATCGGCTATCTTTACGGTCAATTTAAGCGTATCAAAGGCACATTTGAAAACGGTGTTATTACAGGCAAAGGCCTTTCTTACGGCGGCTCGCTGGTGAGAACGGAGGCAACAGGCTTCGGCGCAACCTATTATGTCAATGAGATGCTTAACCACTTTGGCGATGATATCAAGGGCAAAACCGTCGCTCTTTCTGGCTTCGGCAATGTTGCCTGGGGCACTGCCCTCAAGATGGCCGAGGTTGGCGGCAAGGTTATTACCATTTCGGGCCCCGACGGTTATGTTTATGATAAAGACGGCATCTCAACACCCGAAAAAATTAATTATATGCTTGAAATGCGCGAAAGCGGACGCGACAAGGCTCAGGATTACGCCGACAAATTCGGTGCCGAATTCTATGCGGGCCAAAAGCCGTGGGGCGTTAAGTGCGATATCGCGATGCCCTGCGCGACTCAGAACGAGGTTGATATGGAGCAGGCCAAGAAGCTTGTCGCAAACGGCGTGTCCTATTATGTGGAGGTTGCCAATATGCCCACCACCAACGACGCGCTGAATTATCTTAAACAAAACTGCAAGGCGGTCGCGCCCTCAAAGGCAGTTAACGCCGGCGGCGTGGCGGTTTCGGCGCTCGAGATGAGCCAGGATTCAATGCGCTACAGCTGGACCGCGGCCGAGGTTGACCAAAAGCTTCAAAGCATAATGAAAAATATTCACGATTCCTCCGCCGCCGCGGCAGAGAAATACGGCCTGGGCTACGACCTTGTAGCGGGCGCTAATATCGCGGGCTTTAATAAGGTTGCCGATGCGATGATGGCGCAGGGCTTGATTTAAAGGTTTTAACAAATAAAAGACCGGTGAGCGGCTTTTTGAGCAGTTCACCGGATATTTTTGTGTTTTTTTATAAATATTTCATTTTTTTAGTGACTTTTTGGTTAAATTATGTTATATTTACCTAAATAATTGAAATTCACTCAAAATTGCTTTTGGAGAGTAATAAATGTTTGAACAAATAATTAATGTTGACAGAATGGAGCAGGCGGTAAGTCTGTTTGGCAGCTTTGATGAGAATATCAAGCTGATAGAGAAAGAATTTGACGTTTCAGTTGTCAGCAGAGGCTCTGAACTTAAAGTTGCGGGTGAGGCTGAGAATGTTCAGAAGGGCGTTCGCGCAATCAGCGGTCTGCTTATGCTCATTAACCGCGGCGAGGCGCTCAGCGAGCAGAATGTGCGCTATGTGCTGACTCTTGTCAACGATGATAATGATGACAAGCTCGAGCAAATGACGGCGGACTGCGTTTGCATAACCTCAAAGGGCAAGCCCGTCAAGCCTAAGACCCTCGGTCAAAAGAAGTATATCGAAACCATCCGCAAGAATACAATTACTATCGCCGTCGGCCCCGCGGGCACCGGCAAAACCTACCTTGCCGTGGCACTTGCCGTTACAGCGTTCAGGGCAAAAGAGATTAACAGAATCATTTTAACGCGTCCAGCCGTTGAGGCAGGGGAGAAGCTCGGCTTTTTGCCGGGCGATTTGCAGTCAAAGGTTGACCCGTACCTTCGCCCGATTTATGACGCGCTGTTTGATATGCTGGGTGCGGAGAATTTTCATAAGCATCAGGAGCGCGGTGATATTGAGGTAGCTCCCCTTGCCTATATGCGCGGGCGAACTCTTGATGACAGCTTTATAATTCTTGATGAGGCTCAGAACACCACAACAGAGCAGATGAAGATGTTCTTGACAAGGCTCGGATTCAACTCTCGCATGGTAGTCACAGGCGATGTTACGCAAATTGATTTACCCGACGGCAAACGATCCGGCTTAAAAGAAGCTGTTCGCATACTTAAAAATGTTGAGGGAATCGGAATGGTGCGCTTCACCGAGAAGGATATTGTGCGCCACAAGCTGGTTCAAGAAATAGTCAAGGCATACGAAAAGCAGGAGGAGGAGCGAAGCAGAAGATGATTGACAGAGTCAAAGTCATTATTACCAACGACCAGAAGGAAGTAAAAATCCCGACAGGTGTCAGGCTGCTTGTGCGCCGCTGCTGCACGGGCGTGCTTGTGCATGAGGATTTTGAAGGCTCGGCAGAGGTCAGCGTAACTTTTGTTGATGACGAGGCAATCCGTTCGCTTAATAACAAATACCGCAACATAGACGCGAGCACGGATGTACTTTCGTTCCCATTGGGTAAAGACGGCGAATTTGATGTAAATAACGACACAGGCTCAAAGCTGCTTGGCGACATAGTCATCTCAATCCCTCACGCCGTAATTCAGGCGGAGCGATTTGGGCATACCCTGCAGCGTGAAATCGGATTTTTGACGGTTCATTCCATGCTGCATTTACTCGGTTATGACCATGAGGGCGGCGGGCTTGAAAGTGTGCATATGCGCGAAAAAGAAGAAACCGTACTTACACAGCTCGGGCTCAAGCGCAACGGCAGCTATTATATGGACGAGGAATAAACAATGAAATCATTGGTCAAAAGCTTTGTTTACGCGTGGAACGGTCTTATTTTCTGCGTTAAAAACGAGCGTAATATGAGAATACACCTTTGCGTGACGGCGTATATGTACGGCTATCTTGTGCTTTACGATTTTTTTGTGCTGTCACGCTCTGATTTTTCGATTTTATTCTGCGCTACATCGGCCGTGCTCGCCGGCGAGATGTTTAACACGGCAGTCGAAAAAACCGTTGACCTTTTTACCCACGAATACAAAACGCTTGCAAAAATCGCGAAGGATGCCGCCGCGGGCGGTGTGCTCGCGGTTGCGCTCTGTTCTGTTGTCGTGGGCTTTGCTCTGCTGTGGCAGCCGGCGGCGTTCAGAGCAATCTTTGATTATTATGCCGCGAAGCCTCTTATGCTAATCGCGCTTATCGTGAGCCTTATTTTTTCATTTATTTTCATTTTTATCGGACCTGTCGCATTGAATAAATTCATTAAAAGGCATATAAAATAAAGGAGAGCGGCTGTGAGCCGTTTAAAAATATGACGGAAACCTCAACTGCGTTTATTGCAATTATCGGCTGCCCGAATGTGGGCAAATCCTCGCTGCTTAACCGCTTGCTCGGGCAAAAGGTTGCCATCGTTTCACAAAAACCGCAAACAACTCGAACCAAAATCATGGGTGTGCTTACCCGCGGCGAGGTTCAGCTTGTATTTACTGATACCCCCGGCTTTCACCGCCCGCGTACAAAGCTTGGCGAGAAGATGGTCAAGGCGGTTGACGAGAGTATCGGCGGCGTTGACGCGTGCCTTCTCGTTGTGGAGCCGGAGGGTGAAATCCGCCAAACCGAGAAAGAACTCATCGAGCGGATGAAATCGGGTAAAATTCCCGCTTTGCTTGCTATCAACAAGGTTGATACAATCAAGAAGCGTGAGCTTGTTATGGCGAGAATTGTCGAATTTTCTGCGCTGTATGATTTTCAGGCGGTTATCCCGGTGAGCGCCATGAGGGGCGATAATATCGAGGAGCTCCTCAAGGAGCTTGAGGCGCTTGCCGAGCCGTCGGTGCATTTCTTTCCCGATGATACGCTTACCGACCAGCCCGAGAGAGTGCTCGCAGCAGAAATGATTAGAGAAAAAATGCTTCGCCTGCTCGATAAAGAAATACCCCACGGCACTGCGGTATGCATTGAAAAAATGCATGAGCGTGAAAGCGGAGATATTCTTGACATTGAGGCCATGATTTACTGCGAAAAAGAGAGCCACAAGGGTATAATAATCGGCAAAGGCGGCAGTATGCTTAAACGCGTCGCAACCCTTGCAAGGGAAGAAATGGAAGCGTTTTTCGGCACCAAAGTCAACCTTCAGTGCCGCATCAAGGTAAAAGAAGACTGGCGCAACAGAGAAGGCATAATTCACAACTTCGGTCTTGATTAAAATATACGCCGCATGGTTCAAAAATAAAGTTTAAAATTTTCCTGTTGTATCCGCCCCGCCCCGTGTTAAATTAATAGTAAACTGTATTTCGGGGGTATGTTTTATGGATAAACAAAAGCAGGCATGGAACAGTTTTATCAGAACCGGCAGCGTTTCGGATTACCTTGAATACACTCGGCAAACAAAACTAAGAAAGGCAGAGCAGGCGCACGGCGATGAGGATGAATACGGACGGCTTAGTGATAAAGGTGAACGATACGGGCGAGAATGACCGTGTAGTTACCCTGCTCACAAGAGATTACGGCTTGCTGCGCGCCTTCGCAAACGGCTCCAAAAAGGTAAAGAGCCGCCTTCACAGTCGCACGCAAACCCTTTGCTGCTCGCGCTTTTCAATCTATAAAAGTCGCGACAGCTACATAATTGATGACGCGCAGGAAATTGAAATGTTTTTCGGCTTGCGCGATAATATCGAAAAAATCTCGCTCGCTCAATACTTTTGTGAGCTTGCTCTGGAGCTCGCGCCTGAATTTGATCGGGCGGAGGATTATTTACGCCTTATTCTCAATGGGCTGCACCTGATTGAGAAAGAAAAACGCCCGCGCGCGCTTATCAAGGCGGCGTATGAGCTGAGGATTCTGACGCTCTCGGGCTATATGCCGCTTCTTTCCTCTTGCAGCAAATGCGAAGCCGTCGAGAGCGAGTTTTGGATATTCAACCCCGAAAGCGGTGAAATCAGGTGCGCGGCTTGCTCGGGGAGCGGAATAACAATCGGCAACGGTGTGCTTACGGCTATGCTCCACGCCTGCAGCGCCGATATAGAAAAGGTCTACAACTTCGTTTTGCCTGGCGAGTCGGTTAGATTGCTCGCTCAGGCGGCGGAAAAATATACACTCGAGCAAACCCGGCGAAGCTACAAATCGCTGGTTTTTTATAACGAAATTGACGGAGGTACACAATGAAGAAACCAAAGAACGCACTCAGCAGCAGGGGTTTAAAAACCTACACCAAAAAAGAAAGGAACATGTATCTTGCAGGCCTTGCAGGTCAGAACATAATCTACAATGTTGTCGGAACGGGACTTCAGTTCTATTTTGAATCGGTCATCTTCCTGCCCGCTCTGGCTGTTGGCACAATCATGACATTGGCAAGGGTATGGGACGCCTTTAATGACCCGATGATGGGTACATTTGCAGATAGAACAAGAACCAAAATCGGTAAGTTCAGGCCGTATCTTCTCATAGTTCCGCTGCCGATACTTATTATAACCACCCTTTGCTTTGTAAACTTCGGTTTTTATACAGACCCCCAGGCAAACAAAACCCTCATTATTGCATGGGCGGCTGTTATGTATGTTCTTTGGGGAATGACCTACACCGTGGGCGATATTCCGCTGTGGGGAATCACAGCCGTTATGACAGAGGACGATAATGACAGAAACAGCCTGCTTTCGCTCGCGAGAATTTTTGCGGGTATCGGCGGCGGTATCTCGCTGATTGCAATTCAGCCCGCAGGCACGGCTATCGGCGATATGCTCGCTAAGTCGAAGTTCGCCGATTTAGGCGGCGACTTGCCTGCACTTCAGGGCCAGCGTTACGGCTTTTTGATTGCAGCATTCATATTTACGTTTATCGGGTGCGCGCTGTTTCAGCTTGTAGGTATTTTTTCAAGGGAGAGAATCCACCCCAGCGAGCAGAAAAACTCCATCAGACAGAATTTCAAGCTTATGTGGTCAAACAAGCCCTTCAGGCAGCTGCTTGTTTCGGGCGTACTTGCAAGCCCGAAGAATCTCATAATGCTTGTTGCGTTCACCCTTGTAAATATATATTACGCCAATAATGACGCGACGCAGATGCTCGTCTGGTATGTTAAGCTCGGAGCGGGTCTTTTTGTAGGCCAATTCCTGGCGATGGCAATTATACCCACCCTTGTTAAAAAGCACGAGAAAAAGCAACTGTATAATTATTCAAATCTCATCAGCGCAATTCCGTTCCTGATGATTTTTGTGTTCTATATGCTCGCAGAAAATCATGATGTTACCACAGCTCCGTTTGTTGTTGCATATGCTTTAATGTTTACTCTTGCAGGTATGTCTATTGGCGCCGGCACCGTTTTACAGTCGCTTATGATTGCTGACTGTATTGATTATGAGGAGCACAAGAGCGGGCTTCGCCCCGACGGCGTTTTCTTCTCGGGTCAGTCATTCATTACGAAGCTTGCAACGGGCATTGCCACAATTATGTGCTCTTTAGGCTACTTCTTTGTCGGCTTCGAAAAAGAGAAGCGGCAGGAGGTTATGACCTTCATGCAAAACGGTCTCGGAATCGCGCGCGAGAATCCCGCTTTTGAGCCGTTCATGACAGTAATGTTTTTCCTTATTTCTATCCCGCCCGCGATTGGCTGCATTCTTACGGTTATTCCTACATGGAAATATGCCCTGCCCAATAAGGAGCACGCGAAAATTCTCGCTGCTCTTAACGAAAAAAGACACGCGAATGAGAATGCGGACGGCGCTGCCGAGCAGTAATCCGTTAACCTTGTTCGCATCGGAGTAATTATGACTACTGATACTAATATTAATAGTGAGCGGCACATTGCCGCGCTTGAAATCGGCAAGGTGCTTGAGCGCCTTGCCGCCTTCACCGCCTGCGACGACGCTCGCGAGTGCGCGCTTAATCTCAGGCCCGAAACAAATCTTGACCTTGCCAACGCCCTGCTCAATCAAACCAAGGACGCTCATATGCTCCTGGCGAGGTTCGGCGGGCCGTCGTTTTCAGGGCTCAAGAATGTTATTAACGCGCTCAGCCGCGCCGACGCTGGCAGCGTTTTAAGCCCGAGGGAGCTGCTTGATATCGGCGGAGTCCTGCGCGCTGTGCGCTCGCTGTCGCAGTGGCGCGCGACCAACGCGGGCGTTGAATGCTCGCTTGACTCGCTTTTCAGCGCGCTCACGCCCAACAAGTATTTGGAGAGCGCGATTTTCGACGCCATTATTTCCGAGGAGGAAATTGCAGACAACGCTTCGCCCGAGCTTTATGACATCAGGCGAAAAATCCGCGTTCAAGAGTCGAAGGTTCGCGAGCAGCTTGATAAATTCACTCACTCGTCAAAGTATTCAAAGTTTCTTCAGGATAACATAATTACCCAGCGCAACGGCCGTTATGTTGTGCCCGTCAAAAACGAGTACCGAAACGAGGTGCAGGGCCTTGTGCATGACACCTCCTCAAGCGGCGCAACGGTTTTTGTGGAGCCTATGGCGGTGGTTGAGGCAAATAACGAAATCCGGATTCTGCGTTCGCGCGAGCTTGAAGAAATCGAGCGTATTTTAGCCGAGCTTTCCGCTTCCGCGGGCGATTTTGCCCAAAACATCAAGGATAGCTACGAATGTGCCGTGGAGCTTAATCTGATTTTTGCAAAGGCGCAGTTTGCTTATAATTTGAAGGCGAGCCCGCCTGTCCTCAATGACAGGGGGGTTATCAACCTGCGCGGCGCCAGGCATCCGCTGATTGACCCGAGGGATGTTGTGCCCGTGGATATAACGCTCGGCAGCGATTTTGACACGCTCGTTATCACAGGCCCGAATACAGGCGGCAAAACCGTTTCTATCAAAACCATAGGCCTGCTCACCTACATGGCGATGTGCGGGCTTATGATACCTGCGCTTGACCGCAGCGAAATTTCTGTTTTTGACAGGATTCTGTGCGATATCGGCGATGAGCAGTCGATAGAGCAGTCGCTCTCAACCTTCTCGGGGCATATGAAGAATATTATCAATATACTGAAGGTTGCCGATGAGCACTCGCTTGTGCTCATTGATGAGCTCGGCGCGGGCACAGACCCCATCGAGGGCGCGGCGCTTGCAATTTCTATTTTGGAGGCGCTTCATTTCCGCGGCGCGAAGGTTGCCGCGACTACCCATTACGCCGAGATTAAGGCTTACGCGCTTGAAACGCCCAGAGTCGAAAACGGCTGCTGCGAGTTTGACATATCAACCCTGCGCCCGACCTATCGCCTTCTTATCGGCGTGCCCGGCAAGTCAAATGCGCTCGCGATTTGCGAGCGGCTTGGACTTGATGTGGATATTGTCGGCAGGGCAAAGGAGCTTGTCTCGAGCGAAAACAAGCAGTTTGAGAATGTTGTTGACAAGCTTGAAGAAGCCCGCCGCCGCATGGAAAAAGAATATGACAGAGCCAAGGAGCTTTCCGATAAAGCCGAGAATGAGCGCGTAAACGCTGAGAAGCTTAAAGCCGATATTCAGCGAATTCGCGAGGAGGAAACCGAGAAAGCAAAAGCTCAGGCGGCAAAAATGATTGATCAGGCAAAGCGCGAGGCATACACGCTTCTCATGGAGCTTGAAAAAATCAAAAAAGATAAGGATACCGCGAGCGACAAAGCGGAGCTTGCAAGGCGCGCGAGGGCAATTGTCAAAAAGGGCGTTGAGGCAATCGACAGCGCCGCCGATCCGGTTATGGGCATGGCGGATGACGAGGATTACGTTTTACCGCGCGAGCTCAAAGCGGGCGACGATGTTGTTGTGCGCGACATAGGCAAAAGCGCCAAGGTGCTTTCCGCCGCGGATAAAAACGGCAACGTTGAGATTCAGCTCGGCACGGTTAAAACCCGCGTGAAGGTCAATAATCTGCGCCTTGTTGAGAATCAATCACAAGGTCAGAAGCCTGTTTCAACCGCGGGCACAAGGGGAGTAGAGAGCCGCATGAATATGGCGGCGCAAACCCGCCTTGACCTTCGCGGCATGACGGTTGACGATACCCTCATTGAGCTTGACCGGTTCATCGATTCCTCCCTGCGCACAGGCCTGAGCGAATTCACCATCGTTCACGGCAAGGGTACGGGAGCCTTGCGAAGCGCTGTTACCCGCTATCTCAAAAGCTCACCGTATGTTAAGAGCTCGCGCCTTGGCGTATACGGCGAGGGTGAGGACGGGGTAACGATTGTTGTGCTGAAATAGCTGTATTTTTGCTCGGTAAAGTTATATTGCTTTACAAAAAGCTGCAAAAACGGCAAAAAATTTTTTGAAAAAATTTTTTCACAGGTTGTGCACAGATTTTAACCTAAAAAAAGACACATTTTGTGTTTTTGCCTGTAAATGCCCACAAGCGGTGGACTGAAACCGCGGGTTATTCACCTTTTCCACAGCGTAAATGTTAAAAGTTGTTGAAAACTCCCGAATTTTTATGCTTGACATTACGGTCAAATTTTAGTATAATAGCGAGCTGTAAAGCAGTTTAACTTTACAGTTCGCATTTTTTGAGGCTTTTAAGCATTTTTGCGGCTACTCATTAATAAACGGAGGGGTGGAATTTATGGCAAAAAATCTTGAGATTGCTATGCTTCTTGATTTTTACGGCGATATGCTTACCGAAAAGCAACGCAATTTTCTTGAATATTACTATAATGACGATTTTTCCCTTTCTGAAATCGCCGAGAATGAAGGCATTACGCGACAGGGTGTGCGTGACGCGATTAAGCGCGCCGAAACCCAGCTGTTAGATATGGAAAGTAAGCTTGGCGCCGCAAAAAGGTTTGAAGAAATGCGAAGCGCGCTGAGCGAAATAATCGAGTTTTCAAACCAGATTACGGAGTATAATCTTCGCCACGGTCTTTCGCGCGAAATTAACGATTACAGCGTGCGCATTAAGGCGGCGGCAATGACAATGCTTGAATAACATTACATAATCTTATAACATCGGAGGTGATTTCCTTGGCATTCGAAGGTCTTTCGGACAGGCTCGAATCCGCATTTAAAGTTTTAAGAAGCAAAGGCAGCCTTAACGAGGCGGATGTTCGCGGCGCAATGCGTGAGGTTCGTATGGCGCTTCTGGAGGCAGATGTTAACTATAAGGTTGCAAAGGATTTCACAAATAAAGTTACCGAAAAAGCCATAGGCGAGAAGGTCATGGAATCCTTAACGCCCTCGCAGATGGTTATTAAAATAGTTAATGAAGAGCTTGTGGAGCTTATGGGCGGAACTCAAAGCCGCCTGACCATAGCCGCTCACCCGCCCACGATAGTACTTATGTGCGGCCTTCAGGGTTCGGGCAAAACCACTCACAGCGCAAAGCTTGCGCTTATGCTTAAGAATCAAGGCAACCGCCCGCTTCTGGTTGCCTGCGATATATACCGCCCCGCCGCCATTAAGCAGCTTCAGGTAATCGGCGAGCAGGCGGGTGTTCCCGTTTTTGAAATGGGCACCGAAAACCCCGTTACAATAGCCAAAAAGGCAGTTTCCTACGCCAAGGATCAAGGCTACGATTATGTGCTGCTTGATACCGCGGGCCGCTTGCATATCGACGAGGAGCTTATGGCGGAGCTTAAATCAATAAAGTCTGAGGTTCACCCGCAGGAGATTCTGCTTGTGGTTGACGCGATGACAGGTCAGGACGCTGTTAATGTTGCCGCCTCGTTTAATGAAGCGCTCGGAATCGACGGTCTTATCCTCACAAAGCTTGACAGTGATACCAGGGGCGGCGTCGCGCTCTCTGCGCGGGCGGTTACCGGCAAGCCGATTAAGTTTGTTGGCGTCGGCGAGAAGCTCGGCGACCTTGACGCTTTCCACCCCGACCGTATGGCATCGAGAATTCTCGGTATGGGCGATGTTCTTTCTCTTATCGAAAAAGCAGAAGAATCAATGGATAAGAAAAAGGCCGAGGAGCTCGAAAAGAAGTTCATGGCAAATAAATTCGACCTCAACGACCTTTGCGAGCAGTTCCGTCAATTGCGCAGAATGGGCTCGGTTAAGGATACGCTATCAATGGTGCCCGGGCTCGGCAAGCAGGTGCGTGATGTGGATATTGACGAGAAGCAGTTTGACCGCATTGAGGCGCTGATAATGTCGATGACTTTGCGCGAGCGCGAGCATCCTGATATAATTAATCCTTCGCGCAAGAAGCGCATAGCCGCGGGCAGCGGGCTTCAGGTTGAGGATGTTAACAGGCTTCTCAATCAGTTCAAGCAAATGCAAAAGGTTTTTAAACAGATGAACACCAAGGGCGGCAAACGCCAAATGAAGCACCGTATGCTCTCTAATCAGCAATATGACCCGACCAAGTTCAAAATGTAAACGGTTAAAAGACCGCTGATTTATTCGGGGGTTATTTTACCGAACATTATATATTTTATTTCACATTTTTGGAGGAATACTATCATGGCAGTTAAAATCAGACTTCGCCGCATGGGCGCAAAAAAGGCACCTTTCTACCGTATCGTTGTTGCCGATTCAAGATATCCCCGTGACGGCAGATTTATAGAAGAAATCGGAACCTACAATCCGCTTACCGAGCCCTCAGAGGTTAAGGTTGATGCCGATAAGGCAAAGCAGTGGATTGCAAACGGCGCTCAGCCCACCGATACAGTGAAGGCTCTGCTCAAAAAAGCAGGCGTTATTTGATTGACTTTTCACTTCTATGAGGATGCAATAACCTTGCCTGAGGGCGGGGTAATTGCGTATTTATCGGATTTTATATTTTAGAATTTAGGTGAATTTATGAAGGAGTTACTTGAGAGTATCGCCAAGGGTCTCGTTGAGAACCCGGACGCTGTTCATGTTGATGAAGATGCTCCCGTTGACGGCACGGTGGTTTATCACCTTCACGTCAGCGAGGAGGATATGGGCCGTGTTATAGGTAAGCAGGGCAGAATTGCGAAGGCAATCCGTACCGTAATGCGCGCCGCGGCTGTACGCCAGAACACAAGGATATCGGTAGAAATTGATTAAGGAATATCTCGAAATAGGCGAAATAGTCGGCACTCACGGGGTTCGCGGAGAAATGCGCGTGAACCCCTATTGTGATTCACCCGACTTTTTTACGGGTTTTAAGACTCTTTTTTATGACGCAACGGGTAGCTGTGCGGTGCGGGTAATATCCGCCAGACCGCACGGCAATGTTGTTTTACTGCGCCTTGAGGGCGTTGAGAGCATTGAAAGGGCACAGGCAATGCGCGGCAGGCTGCTTTATATCAAGCGCGCGGATGCTAATCTGCCCGACGGCAGGTATTTTATTGCCGAGCTTATAGGCTGTGAGGTTCACGATGCCGATAACCCCGCGAAGCTATACGGCACGCTGACGGATGTGAGCGAAACGGGAGCAAATGATGTGTGGTATATCACCGCACCAAACGGCAGAGAATACCTTATTCCCGCGATTCCAGATGTGGTTATTGATACCGATGTGGCGCGCAATACAATCACAATCAGACCTTTAAGAGGTATATTTGACGATGAGGATTGATATTTTAACCCTTTTCCCCGAAATGTGCGAAGCCGTGCTGTGCGAAAGCGTCATCGGCAGGGCGCGCGAGCGCGGCTGTGTTGAAATTAATACGCGCGATATACGCGAATACACGCTCGATAAACATAAAAGGGTGGATGACGCTCCCTACGGCGGCGGCACGGGCATGATAATTCAGGCTCAGCCCGTTTACGATTGCTTTATTTCGCTGTGTGAGGATATCGGCGCGCGCCCGCGCCTGATTTATATGTCGCCGCAGGGCAAAACCTTTACCCAGCAGAGGGCAAAGGAACTTTCTCAAATGGATAACATAGCGATTCTCTGCGGTCACTACGAGGGCATCGACGAGCGTGTCATCGAGGAAATCGTTGATGAAGAAATTTCAATAGGCGACTATGTAATCACGGGCGGCGAGCTGCCGGCGATTATAGTTGCCGACTGCATCGCGCGAATGCTTCCGGGTGTGCTTTCAAACGACGACGCATTTACGCGTGAAAGCCACTATTCAGGTCTGCTCGAGTATCCGCAATATACCCGTCCATATGAATGGCACGGCAAGACAGTGCCCGACGTTCTTCTCAGCGGTCACCACGCCAATATAGAAAAATGGCAAACCGAGCAGAGCCTTGAGCGAACAAAGCGGCTGAGGCCTGATTTGCTCGAAAAATAAAATACAAAGGGGAGTTCACCACGGTGAGCTCCCCTTATCATTTATTTAATTTTACGCGGTGTGATTTTTCCTATTTCTCCGATAATCAGCGGCATGAGCGATAGAATCGCGACAACAGCCCACTGCATTCCTGAAAGCGCGCATACCTTAAAAACAGTTCGAAGGGCGGGAATCAGAATAACCGAAAGCTGCAATAAGCCGCACACAATAATTGAAAACACCATTTTTTTGTTGGAGAAAAATCCTATTTTAAATATCGAGTGCTCGGAGCGCATATTCACCGCGAACACAAGTTCGCAAAAGCTCAATGTACAAAACGCCATTGTTTGCCCGAGCATTACATTTCTGTCAGCGCCGAAGCAAAGGCTGCCGATGCCGAAGGCGAGAAGGGTGATTACGCCCACAAGAGCGCCCTCGAGCATAATATCAAGCCACAATCCGCCCACAAAGAAGCCTTTCGAGGGCGGCACGGGTTTTCGCTCCATGATGTTTTCATCGGGCGCCTCTGTGCCGAGTGCCATCGCGGGCAGTGAATCCGTTACCAGGTTCACCCATAAAAGCTGAAGCGGTATAAGCGGCGCCGGGAAGCCGAGCAAAACCGAAAGAAAAATAGCCAATATTTCACCTATGTTTGAGCTTAAAAGAAAATGCACAGCTTTTTTGATATTATCGTATATTCCTCTGCCTTGCTCAACCGCCTTGACTATGGTTGAAAAATCATCGTCCGTGAGCACCATATCCGCCGCGTTTTTGGCGACCTGAGTTCCGCTCTTGCCCATCGCGCAGCCGATATCGGCCGCCTTGAGCGCGGGCGCGTCATTTACGCCGTCGCCCGTCATCGCGACAATTTCGCCCCTCGCGCGGTAGGCCTTAACGATGCGAACCTTATGCTCGGGTGTAACTCGGGCAAAAACGCGGCAATCCTTTATTTTTTCATTTAGCTCCTGGTCGCTCAGAAGGTCAAGCTGAGCGCCCGTTATCGCCTGAGCACCGTCAAGCATACCCAGCTTATCCGCGACAGCACAGGCGGTGGCGGCATGGTCACCGGTTATCATAACGGGCGTTATACCCGCTTTTTTGCATATTTCAACGCTTTGCGCCGCCTGCTCGCGCACCGGGTCAAGCATACCTATAAGACCGAGAAAAACAAGGTCGCTCTCGCGCGCGGAGCCGCTTTCAACGGTGCGGTACGCGACAGCGATAACCCTCAGGGCATTTTTTGCCATCAGCTCGTTCTGCCGAGCAATCGCGTTTCGTGAAACCGAATTCATCTCTGTCACAGCGCCGCGTTTAAGTACACTTGTGCAAAGCGGCAAAAGCACATCGGGAGCGCCCTTAACTATCATCCGGTTTGAAGCGCCGACGCGGCAAACCGTACTCATAAGCTTTCGCGAGGAATCAAACGGAGTTTCGCTGATACGCGGGTACGATTTGCCGTAATCGCCCGCGGGCAGTCCGGCATCAAGCGCGGCGGCAAGGATTGCGTTCTCGGTCGGGTCGCCTGTTATGGTTTGCTTACTGCCCTTGCCGCTTAAAACCGAATTAATGCAAAGGCAGGCGTTTTGCAAGAGGTTCTGCGCCTCTTGGCTGCTCGGGTTAGCTCGGCCGCCCGACACAAATAACTCGGTAACCTTCATTTTGTTTTGCGTGAGAGTGCCTGTTTTATCAGAGCATATAACCGTCGCGGCGCCGAGAGTTTCAACCGCGGGAAGGCGGCGGATAACGGCATTGCTTTTTGCCATTCTTGACACGCCGATTGAGAGCACAACCGTAACAATGGCGGGCAGTCCCTCCGGAATGGCGGCAACGGCAAGGCTCACGGAGAGCATGAATGAATTCAGGAAGCTCGTGCCTTGAGCAACGCCGAGTAAAAACACCATTGCGCAAATGCAAACGGCGCCTATGCCGAGGGCTTTGCCGACCTTTGCAAGGCGAATTTGCAGAGGGGTTTGAGGAGCCTGCTCATCATTGAGCATCCCCGCGATGCTGCCGACCTTTGTGTTCATACCCGTCGCGGTGACAACGGCGACACCGCTGCCCACCGTTACCGTTGTGGAGGCAAATAGGTAGTTATGCATATCCGCGGGTGTGCAGTTCTCGGGTAAAAGCAGCGCAGCGTTTTTTTCGGTCGGTACGCTTTCGCCCGTGAGCGCGCTCTCCTGTACCTTCATGCCGCTCGATTCAATCAGCCTCGCGTCGGCGGGGATGCTGTCACCGGCGGTCAGCTTTATTATATCGCCCGTAACAACCGAAACCGCGGGAATCTTGCGCAAAGCGCCGCTTCGAAGCACAAGCGCCGAGGGCGCCGATAGCTTGCGCAGAGCCTCAAGCGCGCGCTCCGCCTTGCTCTCCTGAATGACGCCGATAACAGCGTTAAGGATAACAATGACAAGAATAACTATCGGGTCAATAAAATCGCCGTTTTCCTCAAGAAAGCCCGTAATCAGCGATACAATACAGGCAATGAAAAGAATAATAATACAAAAGTCGGAAAATTGGCGCAGAAATCTGCGGGGCAGGCTTAGCCCCTTCTTTTCTTCAAGCTTGTTTTCACCGTCTCGCTCAAGGCGCGCGCGCGCGGTGTTTTCGCTCAAGCCCGTTTGAGCGTTTGAGCCAAGGTGCTTTAAAGCCTCCGCGGCGGATATCGAATGCCAGTTCATCGTATCATCCGTTCATATTTTATATGAGGTAAATATATTCAAACAAGGATAAAAAAATGCCCTAAAGCGATTGGCGACATATAATATATAAATTGGAATTTTGAAAGCAAAATATTTGAATAATTAAGGAGCAAATCACAGATTCCCCCAACACCGTAAAAGTTTTCGCCGCTTTAAAAAAAGCTTGACAAATCAGCGAGGCTATGATATTATCGAAAAAAATGAATACACAAACCTATGATTAAGAGTAGTAACGCAATCCCAATGCTTTTCAGAGAGCGGCCGAGGGTGTGAACGCCGCAGTATGCTTTGCGTGAATGGACTTATGAGGGCGGCAGGAAAGCCTTTTTGGGTTAGTAATGGCCGACGGGAGAGCAACCCGTAAAAATAGCAGGCATATGTTTGTATGCTGTGAGGGGGCGGCTTTTGCCGTCAATTTAGGTGGTACCGCAGAGATTGTTTCAGTCTTTGTCCTAAAGTAATTTTAGGATAAGGGCTGTTTTTTTGTTGCCGAACGGAGGAATTATTATGGGAATTATACGATGGCGAAGCTGACAATTTAATCCGACACTTGAATCTGACAAAAATTTAAACAAAACATTATTAAAGGAGATATTACGATGAACAACACATATAAAAACTTTGAGACCTACAACAAGCAGTTCCCTGATAAAAACGGCTATTTCGGCAAATACGGCGGCGCTTACCTGCCCCCCGAGCTTGTGAAGCCCATGCAGGATATTGCGGACGCGTACCAAACAATTTGCCATTCCGCTCAGTTTATAAGCGAGCTTCGCCGCATCAGGCGCGAATTTCAGGGCAGGCCCACACCTGTTTATCACTGCGAAAGGCTGTCAAACAAATTCGGCAAATGCCAGATTTATTTGAAGCGTGAGGATTTGAACCATACCGGCGCTCACAAGCTCAATCACTGCATGGGCGAGGGTCTGCTTGCGAAATATTTAGGCAAGAAGAAGCTCATTGCCGAAACAGGCGCAGGTCAGCACGGCGTGGCGCTCGCAACCGCGGCGGCATATTTTGGGCTGGAATGTGATGTCTATATGGGTGAGGTTGATATTGCAAAGCAGGCGCCTAATGTCACGCGTATGCAGATACTCGGCGCGCGCGTTATTCCCGTATCCAGCGGGTTAAAGACTCTCAAGGAAGCCGTTGACGCCGCTTTTGAGGCGTACCTGAAGGAATATGAAGACGCTATCTATTGCATCGGTTCGGCTGTCGGCCCCCACCCCTTCCCGCTGATGGTTCGCGATTTTCAGACCGTTGTGGGAGTTGAAGCGCGTGAGCAGTTTGTTGACATGACGGGCCTTTTGCCCGACGCAATCGCGGCGTGCGTGGGCGGTGGCTCGAATTCAATCGGATTTTTCACTCCGTTCCTTGCCGACCCTGTTGATATCTACGGCGTAGAGCCGCTCGGCAGGGGCAGCGTGATAGGCGACCATGCAGCCTCTATCACATTTGGCAGCGAGGGTGTTTTGCACGGCTTTAACTCAATTATGCTTCGCAATGAAAAGGGTGAACCGGAGCCGGTTTATTCAATCGCAAGCGGTTTGGATTACCCCTCCGTCGGCCCCGAGCACGCGTATCTGCACGATGCGGGCAGAGTTGATTATGTTGACGTTACCGATGAGGAAGCGGTTGAGGCATTCTTCTTGCTTTCGCGCCTTGAGGGCATAATCCCCGCGCTCGAAAGCTCACATGCGGTTGCCTACGCAATCAAATACGCCAAGGAACATGAAACAGGCTCAATTCTCGCCAACCTTTCAGGCAGGGGAGATAAGGATGTTGATTATATCGTCGAGCATTACGGTTATGGCGAAAAATTCGATTTAACAAAATAAAGTAGTATATTTTTGGTTTGTAATAAAGCAGAGCAGTTTTTGCCGCCGTGCAGAAGCCGCTCTGTTTTTTTGTCGCTTTTTTGCCTTAAATATAACAAATTAACAAAGTTTTTTTCTTTTTTTAGATTGAATTTATATTATAGTAATGATATACTCACATTGAGAAAGACTAAATAAATATATTGACACAAATAGTTTTTCTCTATATAATATTTGAGTGCGAAATACACGCCAAAAGAGTAGAAAATGTCGCTTTTGCGGCAAGGAGGATAAGCAAATGAAATTAACCCTTAAAAGAGCCCTTTCCGTCATTCTTGTGATGGTAATGGTTGCGGGAGTCTCTCCGTTGGGATTTCTCGCGGATCTCGGCACCGTAGCTTCGGCAGAAGAATCTGACCCCCCGGCAGGCACATCTCAGGTAAAACCAATCGCAGACCTCAATGCCCAGTATGACGGCTATGTTTACATAGGCAGTGATATTATGGAGTATGAGGCAGACGGCGTAACCAAGTATGTATCGGACGGTTATGTT